>JBBSOT010000001.1:0-55203 GCA_038259455.1 Hyphomicrobiales bacterium
AAATTCGTGAGCGAGATCTGTCGATTGCGCGAGGTAAGAGGATATCTCCTCAGCGTGATGTCCACTGAACCCCTGACCCGCCAGAATTTTGCGGCAGGTCTCCTCGGTCTCGTAGATCAAAATTAGCTTCGGCATCTTCACGGCGGGGCCATGCGTTCAGATGACGAGGCGAGGGTCGAAGCGGCCCTTTACCGGCCGATCGATCAGGAACGTCTTGCCGGCTTCCGGGTCGCGCTGGCGAGCATTGCGATCCATTCCCTGCCAAGCCGATGTCACGGCGATGCGGTTGGCATCGGAGCCGACAAAGGCGGGGCAACTTGTCTGAGTCGCCGGCATATCGATCGAAAGGATGCGCTTCCCGTCAGGTGAATAGGCATCAAGGCTCGCTGCCCCCCACCGTGCGTTCCAAAGCACGCCTTCGGCATCCACCACCGAACCGTCGAGGCCACCTTGGCCGCCGCGTTGGTCGAAGAAGACAACTGGCTCCGAGACAGGCAGGCCGGAGAGTGGATCGCAATCAACCCGCATCAGAATGTTGATGCCAGTATCCGTAAAGTAGGCCGCAGCACCATCTGGGGAAAAACAGATAGAATTTGGAATTGTTATGCCTGGGAAGATGCAGCGTACCTCGCCCTTGTGGAACCAATAGATCGAACCGGCGGCTTTTTCCTCGTTCTTCCCCATCGTGCTGAACCACAGGGCGCCGCATGGATGGACGCGGGAATCGTTCGAGCGCGTCATCTGGTTTTCAGACTCTACCAACGTGTGCGCGCTGATGGCTCCGGTGCGGACTTCGCGGATGTGCAACCCGGTTTCGGTCACCAGCATCTGCCTGTCATCATCGATCACCGCGAGCGCGCTGGTCATCTCGGGAAGATCGTGGACGATTACCGTCCCGGTCGGCATCGACTTTTCGAGCAACTGTCGCCCGCGAATGTCAAACCAGAACAACTTTCCGGCCAGAGGATCGTAGGTCGGCCCTTCCCCCAGATGGCATGCGATGTCGCAGAGAACCGATACGCCCGAGATGCTCATGCCGATGCTCCGCCAAACGCTTTATCCCAGGCGTTCACGGCATCGACAGCACGCGCTCTGACTTCATCGACAGTCATTCCTGGCTTGAAGAGGCTCGATCCCAGACCGAATGTCCGAATGCCGATACGGGCGTAGTCGGCAAAATCCTTATCGGAAACCCCACCAACCGCGCCGACGACCGTGTCCTTGGGCAGGACCGCCATGATGGCCGATATGCCGCTTGGCCCGAGTGCACTTGCCGGAAAGAATTTCAGCGCCGAAGCGCCGTACTTAAGTGCCAGAAACGCTTCCGAAGGCGTAAAGACACCCGGCATGGTGACCATTCCGCAGTCCTGGGCCCGTGCCATGACGGCAGGATCAATATTGGGGCTGACCAGCAACCTACCTCCGGCATCGTGCAGTCGGTCTACTTGTTCGGGCGTCAGCACCGTTCCTGCACCGATCAATGCGCTATCAGGCAGGCCAACTGCCAGGCTTTCGATCGAACTGAATGGATCCGGCGAATTCAGCGGCACCTCGATAGCCTCGATCCCGGCCTCAAGGACCGCCGTTCCCACAGCAAGCGCCTCAACGGGCCTGAGACCCCGCAAGATCGCCACTAGGTTGCGACGAAGGTTCGGAAATGCCGTTGTCATGCCGCTCTCTCGACCCATCCAAGGTGCCTGGCGGCCTCGTAGAGACCGATCCGAACTGCCTCTTCGGCGTCGGCATGGACGACCGAGCACCCAGCCAGCTTCAACGCATGAGCATAAAGCAGACCCAACGGCCCGGATCCAACAAGAACAATTCCAACTGCTGGCCGTGCGAATGTGCGCAGCGCGGAGGCGATTTCGGCACCGATCAGCAATCCGGATAACGTTGCTGCGGCATCGGCGGGCTGCAAGTCCTGAAGCAATGTGGCAGCGCGTATGCGAAACAGACTGGAACTGATGTCGCCGCCACCGCCAAGTGCCTGGCGGCACGCAGCAATGAAGAACGGATTGTCGGGCTGGGAAGAGACGGTAACATTGCCTATTGAGTGGCGCAGGATCGACTGCGTCGCGAGGAGGGCGAACAGTTCGCCCGTAAGCCATGTGCGAAAACGTTCGATGGAGCCATCTGTGGTCTGAACCCACTTGGAATGGGTGCCTGGCATGCAAACAAGATGACGACCCTTGCCGATAAGCGGCGAGATTCCGGCCAATTGGGTTTCTTCGCCGCGCATGACGTCGGGCGTTTCCTCGTCTGTCTGGGAGAGACCCGGCAGAATCTCGACCTGGCGGGAAAGCCCGGGCACCGAGACTGCGCCTTCGAGGATGGCTCGCAGGTTGGCCGGCACTTTTACATAAGGCGCTTCCAGCCATCCCTGCCGGGCACCTGCCATCCCGCAGACGATCACGCGCAGATCTCCTGGGGCGCCTGCATCGGCCAGATAGCGCTCAAGAACCGCCGAAAACCCTTCCGTGGCCGCGACCAGCATTCCTTCGCTGCCGCGCCTTTCGGCAACGATTGATCCACTGGCATCAAGCAGCCACAGCCTGAAGCTTGACGTTCCCCAATCGACAGCGGCCAGTACCGCTTTTGTCAAAGGTAGCCTCCGTCGACAATGAGCGTCTGCGCCGTAAGCATGCGGGATGCATCAGAAGCCAGAAACAGGCAGGGCCCCACCATGTCGGCCGGTTGCATAGCTTCGCGAATGCACTGCTTTTCGATATGCGCGTTGATTGCTTTCTCGGTTACCCAAAGCCTGCGTTGCCGTTCCGTCATGACCCAGCCCGGCGCCACGGCATTAACCCGTATCCCGTCAGGCCCGAGCTTGCCGGCAAGGCCCTTGGTCAGACCGATGACGCCGGCCTTTGCGGCCGTGTAGGATGGCATGTCGGGGCTGTTGATCATGAATGATGTGGAGGTGAAGTTGATGATCGACCCCTTGCCGGCCTTTATCATTCCAGGCGCGACGGCCTGCACGGCGAAGAACTGCGGGCGCAGATTGATGGCCTGGTTCTCGTCCCAAAATTCAACGGTGACGTCCTTCATGTTATGGCGCTGATCGTAGGCGGCGTTATTGATGAGCACGGTCGCGGCGCCATTTGCGCTTGCAGCTTCTGCGACAGCAGAGCGCAACGCTTCAGTGTCGCGCAGGTCAGCCATGATGAAGAGGGGACGATTTCCCGTGGATTTCGAAACCTTTTCGACCAATTCCCGGCTGGGCTCTTCTGCGATGTCTATGAACGAGACCTTACAACCCTGCCTGGCGAATCCCTCCGTCAGCGCGGCTCCAATACCGCTCCCACCTCCTGTAATAAGGACGGAAGCACCTTGCAGGTCTGGAAATTTCGCCGATGGCATCATCTCGCAGGAACTCCTTCAATGCAGGTTTGCCGGTTGGCGCACAACGTATCGGCGAGCTTGCCAAGAGGGCAATAGCCGCTGCTGGCGATTTTGTGTGCCATCCGTTTTGTCGTTGGCCACGGAATAGCATTTCGATCGCTAACCCACTAGTTGCACCCTATGGCGAATTGACCGTCTGTGGCGGGCATGGTCAAAGGCCGGACAAATCCAAGGCCGAATTCCGATCACTGGAGCCCAATCGATGACCGATCGCACTGAGATATCCGGCATGCACGTCGCATGCTCGCTACACGACTTCGTTGCCAACGAAGTCTTGCCAGGCACGGGTGTCGACGCCAACGCATTCTGGGCTGGTCTCGCGAATCTGGTGGGCGATCTTGCCCCTCGTAACCGCGAACTTCTGGCCAAGCGTGCAGACTTGCAGGAGACCATCGATGAATGGCACCGCAAGAATGGCGCGCCGTCGGACATCGAAGTCTACAAATCCTTCCTGACCGATGTCGGCTACCTCGCGGCTGAAGGCCCTTCGTTCAGCGTTACGACCGAGAATGTGGATCCGGAAATTTCGACCGTTGCTGGTCCACAACTCGTCGTACCGGTGGCCAATGCGCGCTATGCGTTGAACGCAGCAAATGCCCGGTGGGGTTCGCTCTATGACGCGCTATACGGTACGGACGCGATCCCGGACGAAGGAGGCGCGGAAAAGGGTAGGGTGTACAACCCGGTTCGGGGCAGGAAGGTCGTTGATTGGGTGCGCAGTTTCCTCGACGAGGCAGTGCCCCTGGACGGCGCCTCCTGGCAGGATGCACGGGGTTTTTCCGTTGCAGGCGCCCAACTCGTTATCGCCGTCGGAGCGGCGGAAAGTGTCGGCCTAAAGGCGCTGGATGACTTTGCTGGCTATTGCGGCGATGCAGGTTCGCCCGAGCGGCTGCTGCTCAGGAACAATGGCATCCATATCGAACTGATGATCGACGCAACGTCCGAGATCGGCAAATCCGATCCGGCGCATATTTCAGATGTCGTTCTGGAGTCGGCCTTGACGACCATCCAGGATTTCGAGGATTCGATCGCCGCAGTCGACGCCGAGGACAAGGTCGCGGCCTATCGCAACTGGCTCGGACTGATGAAAGGTGACCTGCGGGAGGAAGTATCCAAGGGTGGCGAGACTTTTGTAAGGACGCTCAATCCAGATCGAGCCTACCAGGCCCCGGACGGTTCGGCCCTTGAACTGGCAGGGCGCTCCTTGATGCTCGTGCGCAATGTGGGTCACCTGATGACAAACCCGGCCGTACTTGACGCCGATGGCAATGAAATACCCGAAGGACTGATGGACGCCGCGATCACGGGACTGATCGCCATGTATGACATCGGTCCGAATGGCCGCCGCAAGAATTCGCGGGCCGGTTCGATGTATATTGTCAAGCCGAAGATGCACGGACCGGAAGAAGTGGCCTTTGCGGTCCAGCTATTCGGACGTGTCGAGCAGATGTTGGGCCTCGATCGCAATACGCTGAAGATGGGCATCATGGACGAAGAACGCCGGACAACGGTGAACCTCAAGGAGTGCATCAGGGCGGCCAGGGAGAGGGTTGTTTTCATCAACACCGGCTTCCTAGACCGGACCGGCGACGAGATACACACTTCGATGGAGGCAGGCCCGATGATCAGAAAGGGGGACATGAAGCAGGCGGCATGGATAGCTGCCTACGAGGCGCACAATGTCGATGTCGGGCTCGAATGCGGTCTGGCCGGCCATGCCCAGATCGGCAAGGGGATGTGGGCTATGCCCGACCTTATGGCGGCGATGCTGGAACAGAAGATCGCGCATCCGCTGGCCGGCGCCAACACTGCGTGGGTTCCATCGCCGACCGCTGCGACATTGCATGCCACGCACTATCACAAGGTGGACGTGCATGAAGTTCAGACGCGGCTCAAGGACAGGCCGAAAGCCAAGCTTGACGACATCCTGTCAATTCCGGTCGCTGTGCGGCCAAACTGGACCGATGATGAGATCCAGATGGAACTGGACAACAACGCCCAAGGCATCCTCGGCTATGTTGTGCGCTGGATCGATCAGGGCGTTGGCTGCTCGAAAGTGCCTGACATCGACGATATCGGCCTGATGGAGGACCGAGCGACACTCCGCATATCCTCCCAGCATATTGCAAATTGGCTGCATCATGGCGTTTGCAGCGAGGAGCAGGTCATGCAAACCATGAAGCGCATGGCTGGAATCGTCGATCGCCAGAACGAGGGCGATCCGCTCTATCGTCCGATGGCACCGGATTTCGACACTTCGATCGCCTTTCAGGCCGCCTGCGACTTGGTTTTCAAGGGTCGCCAACAGCCCAGCGGCTACACCGAGCCGGTTCTTCATGCGCGCCGTCTTGAGCTGAAAGCGCTTCCAGCGCGGGGCTGAGGCCGATGGATTTGGTGAAGACAGGCAACGTCACGCGCGGCAGTCGGTGGATGTCGGTGATAGCGGCAAACGAGTGTCGGGTGCGATAGTGAAGCTGCTTGCGATCGACACCTCATCGACGCTTTGTTCCGCCTGCGTCTATGACACCACGACGCAGGTCGAGGACGGGCGCGACGTTCTGGATCTGGGCAAAGGCCACGCCGAACATTTGATGGCCGTGGTCGAAGGCGCCCTTCAGAAGGCAGAAATTGCCTTTTCGGACATCGGGTCCATAGCGGTCAGCATTGGTCCAGGTTCGTTCACTGGCGTCCGGGTCGGTGTGTCAGCCGCGCGCGGCTTCGCTATGGCGCTGGGGATACCGGCGAGCAGCGTGACAACCCTGGAGGCCCTGGCTGCTGAAGTGCGCGAAAGCTTCGGTGCGCGCCAGGTGTTGAGCGCTCTCGACGCCGGCCGCGGCGAGATCAATGCTGCCTTCTATGACGGGGCCGGCGGCGTGATTCAGGCGCCATCAGTCATGAGCCTGGCAGACGCTGTCGACCTTGCTCGGAGTTCCGGTGCCGTGGTCACCGGTTCGGCCGCTCAAATGATCATACAGGGCCAAACCGCACTTCAAATCGGATCGACCTTGGCAACTGCCGACATTCGCTTTTATGCGCAGATCGCGGCCGGCAGGAAGATGGGCGACGAAAGGCCCAAGCCGCTGTATTTGCGAGACGCGGACGCAAAGCCTCAGGCCGGGTTTGTTCTGCCAAGGCAGGAAAAGTGATGCGCATCCCGTTTCTCATGTCGCGTGTGCCCGACTATTTTCTGGAAGCACTTTCCGCCAAGGACAGTTCGGCGATCGCAGCGCTACACCAGGAAGATTTCCACCGGCCCTGGACGGATGGCGAATTCTCTGACCTGCTTGAGCAAGAAACTGTATTTGGCTTCATCGCGCGCGAAACAGGACGTGGTAGCTATCCTCCTGCCGGATTTGTGCTGGCGCGGTTGGCGGCCGACGAGGCCGAGATACTGACGATCGCAGTTTCAAGGGCCCATCGCAGGAGGGGCCTGGGGTGGCGGTTGATGGATGCCGTCCTTCGCGAACTGCATCGGGAGCGCGCTGAAGCCCTGTTTCTCGAGGTCGATGAAGTCAACGTCGCGGCCATAGCGCTTTACCGACGTTTCGGTTTCTCGCAGGTCGGCAAGCGTCCAGATTATTACCAGTCGGCGACCGGTGCTTCCGGCGCGCTTGTCATGCGCCGCGATCTTCGGTAGCGGGTGGCCCATCCCGAAGGAGCAGGGCGCGACATGATCGGCTGGGCAAGGCTTCTGATCGCACTTTCTTGCGTGCTTTTGGCGACACTTGTGCTGGTACCCGTTCAACTTCTTGCGATGCGTACTGGATGGTACAGCGAGAATCTTGCTCGCGGCCTTTGGCACAGGATAAACATCAAGGCTCTCGGCTTTCGTATCCACGTTGTGGGCGAGGTGACGCCTCAGCGCCCGTTGCTGATAGCGTCCAACCACATCTCCTGGACCGACATCGAGGTCATGGCGTCGCAGCTCGACGCAACTTTCATCGCCAAGTCGGACATCGAGGCCTGGCCGGTTATCGGGAAGCTGTTCAGGTTGCAACGCCCGATTTTTGTCGAACGCCACCGCAAACGCAAGACCGGAGACCAGGTCGGCGAAATCGCCGAAAGGATGAGCGGCGACCAGCCGATCGTGTTGTTTCCGGAGGGCACGACTGGTGACGGGAACATGATCTTGCCGTTCAAGACCTCGCTGTTTGGCGCCGCGACGATGGCGGTCGGCAACGGTCGGGAGAGTGTTCACATACAGCCGGTGGCGGTTGTCTATACGCGCATCCACGGTCTCCCCATGGGAAGGATGTATCGGCCCCTTGCTGCGTGGATCGGAGACACTGCTCTCTTGCCGCATCTATCGGCACTGCTGCGTGGCGGCGGAATGGATGTTGAGCTGCACTTTGGTACTCCGATCGAATTTTCGGCCGGATCAAGTCGAAAGGCAACTGCAAGGCAGGTTGAAACCCGCGTCAGGGAGATGATGCAGGCGGCGCTTCGAGATCCCCGCCCTAGTGCATAGCTTTGCGATGCTGAACGGCGCTTCGCCAGAATCGGCTATTTTTTGCCGATGGAAATCGTTAGAAGCCGCCAGATGAAACATGAAGATCCTAAAAATAACGCAAGAGGTCCGGCGCCAGCCGCAGTTTTGGGACCCAGACCGGAGTTGCAAGCCAGGAAGGTCTTCATCAAGACCTATGGTTGTCAGATGAATGTCTATGATTCCCAGCGCATGACCGATGCGTTGGGAGCAGATGGCTATGTCAGCACGCAAACCATCGAGGACGCAGATCTGGTGCTCCTCAATACCTGCCATATCCGTGAGAAGGCAGCGGAAAAGGTTTATTCCGAACTTGGACGGATCCGTGCGGTCAAGGCAGAACGAGGCAAGCAGGGGCTGCAGACGATCATAGGCGTGGCCGGTTGCGTGGCTCAGGCCGAGGGGCGCGAGATCATGCGGCGCGAGGCATCCGTCGACCTGGTGATCGGGCCACAGACCTACCACAAGCTTCCCGACGCGCTTCGCAAGGTGCGCGGCGGCAGCAAGATAGTTGAGACGGACTACGCAATCGAAGACAAGTTCGAGCACCTTCCGGCCCCGCGACCGGCCCAGATCATAGGCCGCGGAGTGACAGCCTTCCTGACTGTTCAGGAGGGCTGCGACAAGTTCTGCACCTTCTGCGTTGTGCCATACACGCGCGGGTCTGAGGTGTCGCGGCCTGTCGTCCAGATCGTCGCGGAAGCCGAAAGGCTGGCTGAATCCGGTGTGCGCGAGATCACGCTGCTTGGCCAGAACGTCAATGCCTGGCACGGTGTCGGACCCGACGGCAAGGAGTGGGGTCTTGGAAGACTGCTGTTTGCGTTGGCAGAAATACCCGGTCTCGCGCGGCTGCGCTATACGACCAGCCATCCGCGCGACATGGATGACGCGCTCATTGCTGCTCACCGTGATTTGCCAGCGCTAATGCCTTACCTTCACTTGCCGGTACAGAGCGGTTCCGACCGCGTGCTTAAGGCCATGAACCGGCGTCACACCGCCGCTGACTATATGAGGCTGATCGAGCGTATCAGGGCCGCGCGGTCGGACATTGCCATGTCCGGAGACTTCATCGTCGGGTTCCCGGGTGAGACTGACAGCGATTTCGAGGCGACCATGGAATTGGTCGGGAACGTCGGGTACGCGCAGGCGTTCTCCTTCAAATACTCGCCACGTCCCGGCACCCCTGGAGCGGAGATGGATTGTCACGTACCGGAATCAGTGAAGGATGAGCGCCTGCAGAGGCTTCAGGAATTGCTGCTGAGTCAGCAACGCGACTTCGCCGCCAGGTTGATCGGTACAACAATGGATGCACTCATCGAAAAACCCGGTCGCAAGGCTGGCCAGCGTGTCGGTCGGTCTCCGTGGCTGCAGCCCGTTATTCTTGATGAAACAACTGGCGAAATCGGTGACATTGTAAGTGTGCGAATCATTAACGCAGGCCAAAGCAGCCTGTTCGCCGAACGAGCATGACGGCGGATCACAGCGAGGAGAGTCGTTTGAGCGCTACCGAATTGAAGGACCCGCCCTCAGGGGCGTCAGATATGGCCCATATCGTTCTGACATTCGACAATAACAAACTGGCCAGCGCTCTTTACGGGCAGTTTGACGAGAACTTGGCACGCCTTGAGCAAAAACTGGGTGTAGACATTCACTCGCGCGGCAATCAGATCACGATAAAGGGCTCTTCATCGGCGGCCGAGCAGGCAAGGCGAGCGCTCGACAATCTCTACGGCATTCTCCAGAAGGGCGCCGATATTGGCCAGTCCGATGTCGACGGAGCGGTCCGAATGGCTGTCGCCGTCGACGACCAGATGGTTCTGCCCACGCTCGAACGCAAGGGTAAGATGGCAGCTGCGCAAATTGGCACGCGCAAGCGCACAATCTATGCCCGGTCGCTCAACCAGGACGCCTATATGCGCGCGCTGGATCGTTCGGAACTGGTGTTCGGCATTGGTCCGGCCGGTACCGGCAAGACTTACCTAGCGGTGGCTCATGCAGCGATGCTGCTCGAGCGCGGCATGGTCGAGCGGATCGTCCTGTCGCGACCCGCGGTGGAAGCAGGCGAACGGTTGGGCTTCTTGCCCGGCGACATGAAGGAGAAGGTCGATCCTTACCTTCGTCCTTTGTACGATGCGCTTTACGACATGATGCCGGCAGACAAGGTCGAGCGCGCCATTGCCGCGGAAGTGATCGAGATTGCTCCGCTGGCCTTTATGCGCGGGCGTACGCTGGCGCATTGCGCGGTAATTCTCGACGAAGCCCAGAACACCACGCCGATGCAGATGAAGATGTTCCTGACCCGTCTTGGCGAAGGGTCTCGGATGATTGTTACCGGCGACCCGACGCAGATCGATCTGCCGTCGAACACGAAGTCGGGCCTTGTGGAGGCGTTGCGCATTCTTGATGGCGTTGCCGGATCGGTGACCGTGCGGTTCACCGACACCGACGTCGTGAGGCATCCTCTGGTGGCGGAAATAGTCAGGGCATACGACCGCGATGCAAAGATGGCGCGCGGATTCGGAGCAAGCGAAGGGTGAGGCAGAGAGGTTCCGCGCCAAAAAGGTTCGATGAATTCATCCGTGACTAAAGTCGAAATAGACCTGCTTGTAGAAGCAGGAAACTGGACAGGCGAGGATGAACTCAGCGAGTTGGTGTCGGGCGCCGTCGCAGCGGTCCTTGCCGAATTGGGACTAAATCTCGAGGCGCCGAGCGAACTGAGTGTCGTCTTCTCCGACGACGCCCACGTCGCCCGATTGAACGCTGCATGGCGAGGCAAGGACACGCCTACCAACGTTTTATCATTTCCTGCATTTCCGGTCAGGAGCGGCGACCCAATACCGCCAATGCTCGGCGATATCGTGCTTGCATCAGAAACGATCGAGCGCGAAGCTCGGCTGGAAGGCAAACGGCTGAGCCACCATATCACTCATCTGTTGATCCACGGCATGCTCCATCTTTTGGGTCATGATCACGAAAATGACCGGGACGCGGAGGCAATGGAAGCGATCGAGCGCTTGGCTCTTGCCAGACTTGCCATTCCCGATCCCTACGCGTAACAGGAATGGAAACCAACCGGACGACAATGAACGAAATTCCTGAGCCACCCACCAAACCGGAATCGGGCGGCACGAAATCCACTTCCGAAGCGGAAGAGGGACCTAGTCCCACCGCGCCCAACGAAGGCGCGGCGGAGCGCAGTTCCCTGCTTGGAAGGCTTTCAAGCCTTTTCAGACCGCGCAACGGTTCGAACTTGCGTGACGAACTGGCCGATGCGCTTGCAGAGACAGAGACTGCTGGCGAATCCTTTTCGCCGGGCGAACGGGCCATGCTCCACAACATCCTCAGGCTCCGCGAGGTGCGCGTCGAGGATGTGATGATTCCGCGAGCCGATATCGAAGCTGTCGAGATCAACACCAAACTTGGCGAGTTGATGGTGGTGTTCGAGCAATCGGGCCATTCCCGGATGCCGGTCTATTCCGAAACGCTCGACGACCCGCGCGGCATGGTCCATATCCGTGACGTGCTGGCAAACATCACGAAGGTTGCCAAGGCGCGAAAGGGCAGATCCAGGAAGGCGGCCACATCGGTGACGCTTGACCTGGCCAATGTCGACCTTTCCAAGACAATCGGCGAACTGAATCTCATCAGAACAGTGCTTTTCGTGCCGCCCTCGATGTTGGCCTCCGACTTGATGGCGCGCATGCAGGCTGCGCGGACTCAAATGGCTTTGGTCATCGACGAGTACGGCGGAACCGACGGACTTGTCTCGCTGGAAGACATCGTCGAGATGGTTGTGGGCGACATCGAGGACGAGCATGACGACGATGAACCGATGATCACCCAGTCCGCAGACGGCGTATTTGTCGTCGATGGAAAGGCAGAAATCGATGAAGTCGCAAAACTGATCGGTGAGGATTTTGTCGCCGGAGAGCATGGCGACTATGTCGACACGATCGGCGGCATGATCTTCAATACGCTTGGACGCGTCCCAGCGCGTGGCGAAGTTGTCCAGGCCATACCAGGCTTCGAGTTCCATGTAATCGACGCTGACCCGAGACGGGTAAAGCGGGTTCGGATAGTCAACCTGCTGAAGGCGGAAAGACGCCGCCGCGCCGCGCGTGCCGACCAGCCCGCGTCATAACCGTTCAGTTCGTTTGGAACAGGCGGGCCATCCTGCTAAAGCTGCTGCGATGATTCGCAAGTCCAGATCCGCCGATATCCGGCTTGGATCTGGCAGCAGGTATAAGCGGGATAGCGAATGGAGCGCCTGGCGGGGCGGATAATTCTGCTTTGGGGCTGGCGTCGTGCTCTAGTGGCCTTTGCTGCCGGCGCGCTCGCCGTGCTGGCCCAGGCACCATACGATTTTTTCGCAGTCGGCTTCATTTCATTTCCCATGCTCGTCTGGCTCCTGGATGGCACGGCCGAGCAGCACGCAGCCAGTTTCCGGACACGCTTGGCGCCGGCATTCTCCATCGGGTGGTGGTTCGGTTTCGGATATTTCCTGGCCGGACTTTGGTGGATAGGCAGCGCGCTACTTGTGGAGGCCGACAGTTTTGCTTGGGCGTTGCCGATCGCAGTCGTCGGCATTCCTGCCGCTCTGGCCTTTTTCTATGCCTTCGCTGCAGCAATTGCCTGGTTGCTCTGGACCAACAGCATAACGCGCCTGGCCTCGCTCGCCTTCGCCTTCGGACTGGCTGAGTATCTGCGGACGTTCTTGTTTACGGGATTTCCATGGAACCCGCTGGGATTTGCGGCAATGCCGACACCGCTTCTGATGCAGAGCGTCAAGGTGGTCGGCGTTACAGGAATGAATGTGCTGGCTGTGTTTGTCTTCGCTGTCCCTGCGCTCCTTGTGGCGCGCCGCAATGTGCGCGTCGGCACCATCGTCGCGGCGCTTCTCGTCTCTGCGCATATCGCGTATGGGTATGTTAGCCTGAACGCGCCGGAGGCCATGGCGACCAGCACGCTTAACGTGCGGATTGTGCAACCGGCGATTGATCTTTCGGAAAAGTGGGATGAAAGCATTCGCGACAGAATATTCGCGACGACGATGGAACTATCGGCTCTTCCACCTGGAGAAGGGAAAAAATCGCCTCAATTGATTCTCTGGCCCGAAACATCCGTTCCCTTCCTTTTCACCGACAGGCCAGACGCTCTGGCGGCAATCGGCGAAATGTTGCAACCGGGACAGCTCTTGCTGGCAGGCGCGGTTCGTGCGGAGGCGGCGAGCGCAGACCGGCCCTCGCTTTACTACAACTCTGTCGTGGCAATCGATGATCGCGGACAAATCGTCGACGCCGTGGACAAGGTGCATCTGGTTCCGTTCGGCGAGTATTTGCCTTTCTCCTGGCTACTGGCCAAGCTTGGCGTTGAGCAAATGGTTGCGGGGCCGATGAGCTTCGTTGCGGGCACTGAACGCCATGCGATCGGCTTGCCGGGCGGTATCAAGGCCTTGCCGTTTATCTGCTACGAGATCATTTTCCCGGAGATTGTCGCGGTTGAAGCCACCTCGCCGACCGTTATCGTCAATGTAACCAACGATGCTTGGTTCGGCGACACCCCGGGCCCGTACCAGCACTTTCGTCAGGCACAGGTCCGGTCTGTGGAAAACGGGGTACCCTTGCTGCGAGCAGCCAATACAGGAATTTCCGGGGTCGTGGACGCCCGTGGAAGGGTTGTCGATGCGCTCGCCATAAATGTGCGTGGTGCCATTGATGTAGATCTTGCTGTTGCCGAGCCAAGCGATCAATCGCTCGCCAGTTCAAAGATCGTAGGACTAGCAATCCTGTTCTTGCTGGGCCTTGTTGTGGTAATCGGTCGAATTTGGCACAGAATCGACCCGAATTGACAGTCCGATACAGGGAACTCATACTGATTGACGATGAATCTGGTGTACGGGCAGCAAAATTCTGCAGCGTGGATTTCGCAGGCGGGCTTAGATGAGGGATCATTCGTCGGAATCGGCCAGGAAAAATGACGGATAGCGAGAACAAGAAAAAGCCAAATCCAACGGACATCCATGTTGGAGCCAGAATAAGACTTCGGCGCAATATGCTTGGGATGAGCCAGGAGAAGCTTGGCGAAAGCCTGGGAATAACATTTCAGCAGATTCAGAAATACGAGAAAGGCACGAACAGGGTTGGAGCGAGCCGCCTCCAAGCCATCGCCACCATACTCGGCGTCCCGGTTTCGTTTCTGTTCGAAGACCTCCCTGGCCAAAGTTCAGCCCTTGGCAGCGGATTTGCCGAGGATGCATCGACGGTGCATGCGCTCGAATTCTGCAGCAGTGCTGAAGGACTTCAGCTCAATCGCTCATTCGTCAAGATTTCGGACCCCAAGGTCCGCCGCAAAATCATTGAGCTCATCAGGACGCTTTCGTCCGAGAGCGACGGCTGACCAAGTGACGTCTTCGATTTCCACTCGAATGCGCGCCGTGATGGGTCCGTCGGCCAAACGCAGCTTGACGACTGCGGTACGGCATCGGTAACACGTTCCCCGCCTGAGCCGGCTTTCGCCGATCAGTCATTCAAGAGGGGACACCCGTGGCGCGGCAGAACTATCTTTTCACATCCGAGTCTGTATCCGAAGGTCATCCAGACAAAGTCTGCGACCGCATTTCGGACGAAATCGTCGATCTGGTTTACCGCGAAGCGAAAAAGACCGGGATGGACCCCTGGAAAGTACGTGTCGCATGCGAGACCCTTGCGACGACCAATCGCGTCGTCATCGCTGGCGAAGTTCGGGTGCCTGACACCCTGCTGAAGAAAGACAAGGCTGGCAACGTCCTGATGGATTCAACGGGGCATCCCGTGGTCAACCCTTCAAAATTCAAGTCAGCCGCCCGCCGGGCGATCCGCGACATTGGCTACGAGCAGGACGGCTTCCACTGGAAGACGGCGAAGATCGAGGTTTTGCTGCATGGTCAGTCGCCTGACATCGGTCAGGGTGTAGACAACGCCGCAGACCGTCAGGGGGAGGAAGGCGCTGGCGACCAAGGTATCATGTTCGGCTATGCGTGTCGTGAAACACCCGACCTGATGCCGGCTCCGATCTACTACAGTCACAAGATTCTCGAGCTGCTCGCAGCGGGCCGGCATTCCGCCCAAGGCGATGTGGGCAAACTCGGTCCAGATGCGAAGAGCCAGGTAACTGTCCGCTATATCGACGGTAAGGCGGCAGAAGCGACGCAGATAGTCTTGTCGACCCAGCACCTGGACGGAAGCTGGGATTCAGCAAAGGTGCGCAAGGTCGTCGAGCCTTTCATCCGCGAGGCTTTGGGTGACCTGAAGATTGCAGATGATTGCAATTGGTACATCAACCCGACAGGGAAGTTTGTCATCGGTGGCCCGGACGGCGATGCCGGCCTGACCGGTCGCAAGATCATCGTCGACACCTATGGCGGGGCTGCACCGCATGGCGGCGGTGCATTCTCCGGCAAGGACACCACCAAGGTCGACCGGTCGGCCGCCTACGCGGCGCGATACCTTGCGAAGAATGTCGTGGCGGCCAAGCTGGCCGACCGCTGCACGATCCAACTTTCCTATGCCATCGGCGTTGCTCAGCCCTTGTCGGTCTATGTCGATCTTCACGGGACGGGTAAGGTCGATGAGGCCGTTCTTGAAAGAGCACTGCGCGTTGTGATGGATCTGTCGCCGAGCGGAATCCGCCGTCACCTCGATCTCAACCGGCCGATCTACGCCAAGACGGCTGCATATGGTCATTTCGGCCGCAAGGCAGGAAGAGACGGCTCTTTTTCATGGGAAAGAACCGATCTGGCAAAGGCGCTCAAGGAAGCCATCATCGACTGACCGGAGGCGATCTCGTGACTGTCGAGGGCAGGCGCAGCAGGGCGACTGAGGCGTTTTATGGTCGCCGCAAGGGAAGACCCATGAGCCCCTTGCAGCAGAGCGCCCTGGAGATGGGCCTGCGTCGCTACGGAATCGACCTGAAGGCGCAGCCGCCCGCCGATATCAGGGAGTTGTTCGACCCCAAAGTTTCGGATGTTCGACTTGAGATAGGCTTCGGCGGTGGCGAGCACCTTAATCACGAGGCAGGGACTAACCCGGGCACCGGCTTTATCGGGGTAGAGCCTTTCGTCAATTCCATGGCTAAATTGATGGGCGTGCTGGCGGCGACACCGATTGGCAATCTTCGCTTGCATGATGACGATGCGACACAGTTGCTTGATTGGCTACCTGACAATTCCCTTGCAGGGATCGACCTGCTCTATCCCGACCCCTGGCAGAAGAAAAAGCACTGGAAGCGACGTTTCGTCAGTGCGGAGAATCTTGATCGTTTCGCACGTGTGATGATGAAGGGTGGCCGCTTCCGCTTCGCCTCCGATATCGACAGTTATGTGAACTGGACGATTCTGGCGTGCCGGGCGCATGGCGCCTTCGAGTGGCAGGCATCCGACTCGGACGACTGGAATACGCCCTACGCCGGATGGCCCGGCACGCGCTATGAGGCCAAGGCGTTGCGTGAGGGACGGCGCCCCTGTTACCTGACATTCATCCGCAAATGAGCCTCAAAGCTCTATCGTATGACCCTGGCGATCCGGTATAGTGCCCACCCCCGGCCCGACGAAGGGCTTGAAAGCACAGGAGGCTTGGTCTATATCGGGTTCAAATTCTTGGTCGGTTTGACGAAGAGTGGGTCCAGCCGGTCCCGCTCTTTTTTGTTAGATGGCCGTAGTGGAGATCCAATGACGGCCCTGCCAAACGAAACCTCTGGAGACGACCGCATCGTCCGCGAAAGCGGCATCGATGCGCGTGTCGCTTCAATCGTCCAGCCGGTGCTTCGGGCGATCGGGTTCCGGCTGGTGCGTGTGCGACTGTCCGGCCAGAACGGCCTCACACTGCAGATCATGGCTGAGCGTGAAGATGGCACCATGACTGTCGAGGATTGCGAGGAGGTCAGCCGCGCGGTCTCTCCGGCGCTCGATGTTGAGGACCCGGTGGACAAGGCCTACCATCTCGAAGTCTCGTCGCCAGGCATTGACCGTCCTTTGGTAAGGAAGTCCGACTTCGAGGACTGGAGTGGACATCAGGTTCGGCTGGAGACATCGATCCTTGTGGCTGAGCGTAAGCGCTTCAAGGGCAAGATTGTCGCCGCCAACGAAGACGCCGTGACGATAGAGCGAGATCAGGCGCCCGAGGGTGCATCGACGAAGATTGATCTGCCTTACGACACCATCGCCGAGGCCAGGCTCATTCTGACTGATGATCTGATCCGCGATGCCTTGTCGAAAGACAATCAGGCACGCAAGGAAGCCAAGAGACGGTCCGGCGAGCCGGACGACGACGACGACACAGAAACGCAGGATTGATCGAACAGCCGTTCCGGTAGGAGCGGAAAAGATGTCCAGGGAGACGACGAAAATGGTTGTTAGCGCCAATAGACTTGAACTGCTGCAGATCGCCGATGCGGTTGCGCGGGAAAAGTCGATCGACAAGGAAATCGTCATTGAGGCGATGGCCGACGCGATTCAGAAGGCGGCCCGTTCGCGCTATGGCCAGGAAACCAATATCCGCGCCGATATCAACCCGACAACCGGTGAGATGAAGCTACAGCGGTTGATGGAAGTTGTGGAAACGGTCGAGGAATATAGCCGGCAGATAGCGCTGTCTTCGGCACGCGAGCGCAATCCGGACGCTGAGGTCGGCGACTTCATCGCCGAGCAGCTGCCGCCGATGGAATTCGGCCGCATCGCCGCGCAGTCGGCCAAACAGGTGATCGTGCAAAAGGTGCGCGAAGCCGAGCGCGATCGCCAGTTCGACGAATACAAGGATCGCATTGGCGAGATTGTAAACGGCACCGTGAAGCGGGTCGAATATGGCAATGTCATCGTTGATCTCGGACGTGGCGAAGCGATCATCCGTCGCGACGAGCTGATATCCCGGGAAAACTTCAAGTATGGAGACCGAGTGCGCGCCTACGTTTATGATGTTCGCCGCGAACAGCGCGGACCGCAGATTTTCCTTTCGCGCACGCATCCGCAGTTCATGGCCAAGCTCTTCACCATGGAAGTGCCCGAGATCTACGACGGTATCATCGAGATCAAGTCGGTCGCCCGCGATCCGGGTTCGCGTGCAAAGATCGCCGTCGTATCCCGTGACAGTTCGATTGATCCGGTCGGCGCGTGCGTCGGTATGCGTGGATCGCGTGTGCAGGCTGTGGTCGGAGAATTGCAGGGCGAGAAGATCGACATCATCCCCTGGTCGCCGTCAGCCGCCTCTTTCATCGTCAATGCGTTGCAGCCGGCAGAGGTCGCGAAGGTTGTGCTTGACGAGGATGCCGAGCGCATCGAGGTCGTGGTTCCCGACGACCAGTTGTCGCTGGCAATCGGCAGACGCGGACAGAATGTACGCTTGGCTTCACAGTTGACCGGCTGGGATATCGATATCCTGACCGAACAGGAAGAGTCCGAGCGGCGCCAGAAGGAATTTGTCGAGCGTTCAACACTCTTCATGGAAGCCCTGGACGTCGATGAGATGGTTGGCCAGGTGTTGGCCTCGGAAGGCTTCACCAGCGTCGAAGAGGTGGCATTTGTCGAGCAGGACGAGATTGCCTCCATTGACGGTTTCGACGAGGACACAGCAGTCGAGATCCAGACGCGTGCTCGTGACTACCTCGAAAAGATCGAGGGCGAGCACGATGCCAAGCGCAAGGAACTCGGCGTTGCGGACGAACTGCGCGAGATCCCGGGCGTGACCACAGCCATGATGGTGACGCTGGGCGAAGATGGTGTGAAGACGATCGAAGACTTCGCCGGCTACGCCGTTGACGACCTGGTTGGATGGAAGGAACGCAAGGACGGCGAGACCAAGTTCTTCCCCGGTGTCGTTGCGGATCATGCAGTTTCCCGCGCTGACGCCGAACAGATGGTTTTGACGGCTCGGCTTAAGGCCGGCTGGATTACGGAAGACGAAGTCGTTGAGGCGGACGAAGTGCCCGCCGAACCGGCCGGTGCGTGACGTGAACCGGCCCGGAGACCGAATTGGAACAGATGAACGATCGCACATGCATCGTCACGCGCCGGCAATATCAGCCGGGTGAACTGATCCGTTTTGTTCTCGGGCCGGACAGTTCTGTCGTCCCGGACATAAAGAAAACCTTGCCGGGGCGCGGTTGCTGGGTCAGTGCGGACCGTGAGACCATCGACAAAGCCGCCAAAAAGGGGCATTTCGCACGGGCTTTCAAAGCCGAGGTCAAGATGCCGCCCGATCTTGGCGCTATGGTCGACAATGTGTTGTCGAAATCTGCGCTCGGCTCACTGGGTTTGGCGCGCAAGGCCGGCATGGTCGCGTTGGGAGCAACGAAAGTAGAAGCCAGTGTCCGCAGCGGAGCAGGCCTTTTTGTCCTCCATGCGGCAGAGGCTTCGGAAGATGGTCTGCGCAAGATAACGCAGGCACGGCGTGCCACCGCTTATGCAGGGGGGCCGCACATCGCTGCTTACAAACTTTTTTCGGAAGCCGAATTGGGTTTGGCATTGGGTGGCACAAATGTGATACATGCAGCCGTTCTCGCGGGTGACGCGGGAAGAGCGGTTGAAAAGCGCATGGTTGCGCTTGACCGATACCGGGGCGGATCCCCGGACGAACGGGCAATGTTTGCGGCGATTGCTGACGAAGTTGATGCCGCAGAGGATATGGAATGAGCGATACGAAATCGGATGACGACAAGACATTGAGTGTCCCTGCCAAGAAGACACTGACGCTGAAGCGGCCCGGCATGGAGCAGGGCACCGTGCGTCAGAACTTTTCGCACGGGCGCACCAAGTCGGTCGTCGTCGAGACAAAGAAACGCAAGTTTTCCATTCCTGGCGAGAAGTCTGAATCGACTGCTGCGGCATCTGTCTTCACACCGAAGCCGGCCCCTGCTGCTGCACCCGCGCCGGTAGTTGCCGCTCCCGCAGCGCCAGAAGCGCCGAAGGCTGCCGCTGAACGTTCAGGCATGGTGCTGAGCGATTTGTCGGCAAGCGAGATCGAAGCACGTCGACTTGCACTCGAGGGTTCGAAGGTACGCGAAGTAGAGGACAGGCAGCGAGCCATCGAGGATGCCAAGCGGCGCCTGGATGACGAAGAACGGCGTAAGCGCGAGCGCGACGAGTCGGCCCGTCGTCAGGCCGACGAGGAAGCCCGGCTTCTCGCCGAAGCTGAATCGCGGCGTCGAGCTGAGGAAGAGGCACGGCGCCGTTCACCCAATGCCGATCTGCCTGGCGCTGATGAAGAAACCGAGACCAAGAGCAAAGGCCTTGTCCGTGGTGCTCCCATCAAGCGCATCGCTACGCCCGAAGTCACGCGTCCGGCCAAAACAAGAGGTGAAGATGATCGCCGCCGCGGCAAGCTGACGCTTAACACCGCTACTGCGGGTGAAGAAGCGCGCGCCAGATCGCTGTCATCGATGCGCCGCCGGCAGGAAAAATTCAAGCGCGCCATGCATTCGGAACCGCGCGAGAAGGTAATGCGCGAGGTCATCTTGCCTGAGACGATCACGATTCAGGAACTCGCGAGCCGCATGTCGGAACGCGCGGTCGATGTCGTGAAATACTTCATGAAAGAAGGCCAGATTCTGAAGCCAGGCGACGTCATAGACGCCGACACTGCCGAACTCGTTGCTGTTGAATTTGGCCACACGGTTCGCCGCACGGCTGAGTCCGACATCGAAGAGGGCATGTTCAATGTTGAGGATCGGCCCGAAGATCTGCAGTCGCGGCCTCCGGTCGTCACCATCATGGGCCATGTCGATCACGGCAAGACGTCTCTTCTCGACGCCATAAGAAACGCCAATGTCGTCTCCGGCGAGGCGGGCGGCATCACGCAGCATATCGGCGCCTATCAGGTCGAAAAGAACGGTCAGAAGATAACCTTCATCGATACGCCAGGCCACGCTGCCTTCACAGCGATGCGTGCACGCGGCGCCCAGTCGACCGACATAGCAATTCTGGTTGTGGCCGCTGATGACAGCGTCATGCCACAGACGATCGAGTCGATCAGCCATGCCAAGGCTGCGGGCGTTCCAATCATCGTCGCCATCAACAAGATCGACAAGCCGCAGGCCGACGCGCAGAAGGTTCGTGCCGAACTTCTGCGCCACGAGGTCTTCGTCGAGTCGATGGGTGGCGAGGTGCTCGACGTCGAGGTGTCTGCAACAAAAGGCACCAATCTGGACAAGTTGCTCGAGGCGATCCTTCTGCAGGCCGAACTGCTCGACCTCAAGGCCAATCCAGACCGGACGGCAGAAGGCGTTGTGATCGAAGCGAAGCTCGACAAGGGCAGAGGTGCGGTGGCAACCATCCTGGTTCAGACCGGCACGTTGATGATCGGTGACATCATCGTGGCAGGCGCCGAATGGGGCCGCGTCCGTGCGCTGATCAACGATCGCGGCGAGCAGCTGAAGGAAGCGCTGCCGGCGACGCCCGTCGAGGTTCTGGGTCTGGCTGGAACGCCTCTCGCAGGCGAGCGCTTCGCAGTGGTCAACAACGAAGCCAGGGCCCGCGAGATCACGGATTATCGTCAGCGGCTTGCCAGGGACAAGGCAGTCGCAAAGCATGCCGTGCAGCGCGGTTCGCTCGAGCAGATGATGTCACAGTTGCAGGCAAGCGGGCTGAAGGAATTCCCGCTGGTCATCAAGGGCGACGTACAGGGTTCGATCGAAGCAATTGTGGCTGCTCTGGACAGTCTCGGCACCGATGAGGTCCGCGCCAGGATAGTTCATGCAGGCGCAGGCGGCATTACAGAGAGTGACGTTTCGCTCGCCGAGACCTCTGGAGCGGCGATGATCGGCTTCAACGTCCGAGCCAACCCACAGGCTCGTGCTGCGGCCGAAGCGGCGGGAATTGAGATTCGCTACTACAACATCATCTACAATCTCGTTGATGACGTTAAGGCAGCGATGTCTGGTTTGCTTTCGCCGGAGCGTCGCGAGACCTTCATCGGCAACGCGGAAATTCTCGAGATCTTCGATATTACAAAGGTCGGGAAGATTGCCGGTTGCCGGGTCACGGAAGGCAAAGTCGAACGCGGTGCGGGCGTCCGCCTGATCCGCGACGATATTGTTATCCACGAAGGCACGCTCAAGACCCTGAAGCGCTTCAAGGACGAAGTCGCCGAAGTTCCAGGTGGGCAGGAGTGTGGCATGGCTTTCGCAGGCTACGAAGACATGCGCGTTGGCGACATCATCGAGTGCTTCCGCGTCGAGATGATCACGCGTTCGCTTTAGGCTGCGCCACGGCGAGCTAAATCCGGATGGCGCCAATCGGTCGCCATCCGACACGTTTGAGACGTGCGGCGCGGTTTGATCCCGCGCTGCATGCTTTTTTGGAAACAAACCAATGCCTAGAACTGCCTCTTCAGGCCCGTCCCAGCGGATGCTTCGCGTCGGCGAACAGGTGCGTCATGCGCTTTCCGAATCGATGCAGCGTGGCGACATTATCGATCCTGTGATCGAAACAGCTGTGATCTCGATTTCAGAGGTGCGCATGTCGCCTGACCTCAAGATCGCCACAGCCTTCGTTTCGCCGCTCGGCGCCAAGGACCCGGATGCTGTTGTCGACGCTCTGAACAAGCATACCAAATTCGTGCGGGGGCGCGTCTCGCATGCGCTGCGCCAGATGAAATTCATGCCGCAGTTCAGGTTTCGCCTGGATACCAGTTTCGATAATTTTTCCAGGATTAATGATCTGCTGAAGTCACCGGAAGTTGCGCGCGACCTTGAGGCAGATCACAAGGAAGACGAATAATGGGTCGCCGTGGCAAGAAAAAGGGACGACCCATCTCCGGTTGGGTCGTCCTCGACAAGCCCGTCGGCATGGGCTCGACTGACGCGGTTGCCAAGGTCAAATGGCTCTTTCAAGCGGACAAGGCAGGCCACGCGGGCACGCTAGATCCGCTTGCTTCGGGCATGTTGCCAATCGCGCTTGGTGAGGCAACCAAAACCGTTCCTTACGTTCAGGATGGTGCCAAGGTGTACCGTTTCACCGTGGCTTGGGGCGACGAGCGATCAACCGACGATCTCGAGGGTCCGGTCACGAAGACGTCTGACAAGCGACCGGACGAGGCCGATATCCGCGCGCTACTGCCGAAATATACCGGTGTGATCATGCAGACGCCGCCGCAATTTTCGGCAATCAAGATCGCCGGGGAACGCGCCTACGATCTGGCGAGAGATGGTGGAACGGTTGATATCCCGCCGCGCGAAGTGGAAATCGGTCGCTTCGACCTCCTGGAGACGACCGTCGACGGGAAGTCGGTATTCGAGATCGAATGTGGCAAGGGAACCTACGTCCGCTCGCTGGCACGCGACATGGGACGCGATCTCGGCTGCTTCGGGCACATTGCAGATTTGCGCCGCACGGAGGTTGATCCGTTCACAGCCGACGATTTTGTGACCATAGCGGAACTCGAAGCCTGCCGGTTCGCGAACAAGGCAGAGGCAGGTGTCGACACCGGAGAAAACCCACCCGAGGATTTCAGTGCTATCGACGCCTTGCTGGTCGATACTGTCGCTGCGCTGGACTGCTTGCCGCAGGTGGCGCTTTCCGACGATGCCGCTCAGCGGATCAGATTGGGCAATCCGGTAATCATCCGTGGCCGCGATGCTCCCGTACAGGCCGAAGAAGCGTGCGCGACTGTGCGGGGCAAGTTGGTGGCGATCGGCGCCATCGAGGCCGGTATGTTTAGACCCAAGCGGGTATTCGTTGGCTAGAGGCACGGTGAAAATGCGGATTGACCTGGTGATGACCCGCAAGCCGCTTGAGCGCGAATGCACTGGCATTTCTCGTTAAACTGAACTATATGCGCCGCAGCATGGTGCTAAGCGCCGTGTTTCATGGCCCTTGCTGGACGACATCCCGGCTGTGGGCGTCCGATTTCCAAGATTGTTGAAAGGAAGATTTCCGATGTCGGTGACAGCAGAACGTAAACAGGCCTTGATGACCGAATTTGCGACCGCAAAGGGCGATACCGGTTCTCCGGAAGTTCAGGTTGCAATTCTTTCCGAGCGTATCAAGAACCTGACAGAGCACTTCAAGGACCACAAGAAGGACAACCATTCCCGTCGTGGCCTTCTCGCTCTTGTTTCTCAGCGCCGCAGCCTGCTTGACTATCTCAAGCGCAAGGATGAAGGCCGCTACGCGACACTGATCGAAAAACTCGGCCTACGCCGATAAGAATTTGACCGGCGCGCTTTCGAGAGAAGGCGCGCCGGTCGTGCATGCGGGCAGCCTCTTCGGCCGTCCGATTCGGCTTCAACCGATCAAGGGGATTGTGTGGAGCCGCCCGTGGACGGTCATGGGGCAGGATTGCAGGACACTCGCCACGCGCTCAAGCGCGTTTGCAGCACTCGAGTTTCCCGTTGTCTTGCCCGTGGCTCGCCCGAACAGTAAGCCAGGCTGGGAATTCCGCGCCGGACAAACAGCGCGACCCAGCCGTATCGAAGGACAATACATGTTCAAGCATCACAAAGTTGAAATCGAGTGGGCAGGTCGCCCGCTCGTTCTGGAAACCGGCAAGATCGCCCGTCAGGCCGACGGCGCCGTTCTTGCCACCTATGGCGAGACCGTCGTTCTTGCCACTGTCGTCTCGATGAAGGAGCCGAAGCCTGGCCTCGATTTCTTCCCGCTGACCGTGAACTACCAGGAAAAAACCTATGCTGCCGGCAAGATTCCTGGCGGCTACTTCAAGCGCGAAGGACGTCCGAGCGAAAAGGAAACACTGGTTTCCCGCCTGATCGATCGCCCGATCCGCCCGCTCTTCGCCAATGGCTACAAGAATGACACTCAGGTTGTCATAACTGTCCTGCAGCACGATCTCGAAAACGATCCGGACATTCTGTCGATCGTTGCTACTTCGGCGGCCCTGACCCTTTCGGGCGTCCCGTTCATGGGCCCCATCGGCGGCGCGCGGGTCGGCTACATCAACGGACAGTACGTGCTCAACCCGCATGTCGACGAGATGCAGGAATCGCAGCTCGATCTGGTTGTCGCTGGCACAGACGCGGCCGTGTTGATGGTGGAATCGGAAGCCAAGGAACTTGCCGAAGACATCATGCTCGGCGCGGTCATGTTCGGCCACAAGGGCTTCCAGCCCGTCATTGATGCCATCATCAAGCTGGCTGAAGTGGCGGCCAAGGAACCGCGCGATTTCACGCCGCCGAGCTACGAAGAGCTTGAAGCCGAGATGCTGAAGATCGTCGAAGGCGAACTTCGTGACGCCTACAAGAACGTCGACAAGCAGGCCCGTTACACTGCCGTTGACGCCGTCAAGGCCAAGGTAAAGGAAGCGTTTGGGCCGAAGGGTGACGAAGCGCCAAAGTACACGAGCGAGCAGGTCGGTACGGTCTTCAAGGAACTTCAGGCAAAGATCGTTCGCTGGAACATTCTCGACACCAAGGCCCGGATTGACGGTCGTGACCTTTCAACGGTCCGCAAGATCGTTTCGGAAGTTGGTGTCCTGCCCCGCACGCATGGTTCGTCGCTGTTTACACGCGGCGAGACCCAGGCGCTGGTCGTCGCAACGCTGGGTACAGGCGAAGACGAGCAGTATGTCGACAGCCTGACAGGGATGTACAAGGAGAAATTCCTCCTCCATTACAACTTTCCTCCCTATTCGGTTGGTGAAACCGGCCGCATGGGTTCGCCAGGTCGGCGCGAGATCGGTCACGGCAAGCTCGCATGGCGCGCCATTCGCCCAATGCTGCCGGCCCCAGAGGCGTTTCCATACACACTCCGCGTCGTTTCGGAGATTACCGAGTCGAATGGTTCGTCATCGATGGCGACGGTTTGCGGCACCTCTCTGGCGCTGATGGATGCAGGCGTTCCGCTCGGAAAGCCCGTTGCCGGTATTGCCATGGGCCTGATCAAGGAAGGCGACCGCTACGCGGTTCTTTCAGACATTCTGGGTGACGAAGATCATCTCGGCGATATGGACTTCAAGGTTGCCGGAACGGTTGGCGGTATCACTGCATTGCAGATGGACATCAAGATCGACGGTATCACCGAAGAGATCATGCAGATCGCGCTCGGCCAGGCCAAGGATGGTCGTCTCCATATTCTTGAAGAGATGTCGAATGCCTTGTCAGGTGCACGCGAGGAACTCGGCGAGTTCGCACCGCGCATCGAGGTTATGCAGATCCCGACCGACAAGATTCGTGATGTGATCGGTTCCGGTGGCAAGGTCATTCGCGAAATCGTCGAGAAGACCGGCGCCAAGATCAACATTGACGATGATGGTGTTATCAAAATCGCGTCTTCCAACGCCAAGGAAATCGAGGCGGCAAAGAAGTGGATCCACACCATCGTGGCTGAGCCCGAAGTCGGGGAGATTTATGAGGGCACGGTCGTCAAGACCGCTGATTTCGGCGCGTTCGTCAATTTCTTCGGACCGAAGGACGGCCTCGTACATATTTCGCAGCTTGCCAACGACCGCGTGGCCAAAACCTCCGACGTCGTCAAGGAAGGCCAGAAAGTATTCGTCAAGCTGATGGGCTTTGACGAACGTGGCAAGGTTCGCCTGTCCATGAAGGTCGTCGATCAGGAAATCGGTAAGGAAATCGCACGCGAGAAGCGGGCGGAAGGCGAAGACGCAGCCTGACCGGCCACCTACGATAAGTTAGGACGGGCGCGGCCTTCTGGACCGCGCCCGTTTTGCTTTGTATGGCACTCTTGCGAGCCGATGATGAACCCTGATCCACAGAAAACGCTGCTCTATCCGTTCGAGGCAGGTGACCTTGCCTGCCCGCGAGATGGCGGAAAATTCCTTTTTATCGGTGGACGCCCGGGCGCGAGCCTACCCGCAGCATTCAACGCTTCGGTGCACTTCGTGCAAGGCTTCAGACCATACTTCAATGACCTTGCGACTGCCGGAAATGCCGTATCGCCGCGTGTTGAAGGGACAGATTTCAACGGTGCGCTTGTGCTCACAGGTCGTCATCGCCGACAGAATGAAGCCTGGATCGCGACCGCAATTCGGCACGTTCTGCCGGGTGGTCTCATCGTCGTTGCAGGCACCGCCGAGGACGGCGTGGCCAGCCTGCGCAAGAGGTTGGGCAAGCTGGTCGAGCTTGATGGACACTTGCCGAAATACCATGGCGTGGTGATGTGGTTTCGACGACACGAGGACGCCAAGGACGCGATTGCCGGACTGACGGTGGAGGCTAAACTTGCGGAGCGGCGTTTCGTGGCCTCGCCAGGAATGTTCTCGCATGACCGGATCGACGCGGGGTCGCGTCTGCTTGCTGAACATCTGCCGGAAAACTCTAAGGGGGCCGCGGCCGATTTTGGCGCTGGCTGGGGTTATCTGGCCACGGTCTTGGCCGAGCGTACGAAGGGATTGAGTTCGATTGACCTCTATGAAGCCGATTTTGAGTCAGTGGAGGCAGCAAGGCACAATCTGGCCTCTGTCCCCGGCGCTCCGCCGACCGAATTTTTCTGGCACGACCTGGTTCGCGAAAAAGTGGAAAGAAGGTACGATCTGATCGTCATGAACCCGCCGTTTCATGTGGGACGGGCAGCAGAACCGGCAATTGGCCAAGCGATGATCGCGACTGCATCGTCGGCCCTGAAGCAGGGTGGACGCCTGTTTATGGTCCAGAACCGCGGGCTGCCGTATGAGCATACGCTCAAAGGCCGGTTTTCAAGAGTCGAGGAACTCAAGCGAGACGGTGCCTTCCGCATTGTCGTGGCGCAACGATAGGCGCTGAGCCCATAACAGCGAAGGCCGGTGTCAACCAGGTCGCTGCGGATGGTTGATGATTCGACATACGGCCCGGAATGGTGGGAGCGGTCGCCAACAGACTTATCGGTTTGTAACTCAATCCAGCAGAAAACTCGTTGAAACCTTGTCGATGAACGCCAGTTTTCCGGGATTTGTCGAGCTTCGTATGACGCCGGAAGTTATTCCTGGCGTTGGTCGAAGCGCCTCAACTCCTCAAGAACCGGCATCGAGACAATATGGTAGCCGGAATCGACATGATGGATCTCTCCAGTCACGCCCGCAGAAAGGTCCGAGACGAGGTACAGCGCCGAACGCCCGACCTCATCGATGGTGACCGTGCGGCGCAGCGGTGAATTTCGCTGCTGATAGGCAAGCATTGGACGTGAATCCGTGATTCCGGCACCGGCAAGCGTGCGGATCGGGCCAGCCGATAGTGCGTTGACCCGGATATTTCGCGGTCCGAAATCATTGGCAAGGTAACGCACGCTGGCCTCAAGACCGGCCTTGGCGACGCCCATCACGTTATAATTAGGCATGATGCGCGTGGATCCCGCGTAAGTAAGCGTGATCATTGATCCGCCGTTTGTCATCAGCTTGGCGGCGTGCCGCGCGCACTCGGTAAAGGAGAAGCACGAGATAACCATGGTGCGGACGAAATTGTCCCGGCTGGTGTCAGCATAGAGACCCTTCAACTCGTTCTTGTCGGAAAATCCGATGGCATGAACGATGAAGTCGATGCTGCCCCATTCGCTGTCAAGGGCATCGAAAACAGCCGCTGTTGAAGCGCTGTCCTCGACATCACAAGGTAGGACGAGCGAAGATCCCAGCCTTTCCGCCAATGGCCTTACACGACGGCCGAACCCTTCGCCCTGGTAGGTGAAGGCAAGCGTGGCACCCTGGTCCGCAAGCTGTTGCGCGATGCCCCATGCGATGGAGTGATCGTTTGCTACGCCCATGATCAGGCCGCGCTTGCCGTGCATCAGATCGCCCATCAAGGACTTCCTATGTTGGATAGCGTTGGAAGATCAGCGTGGCGTTGGTGCCGCCGAAGCCAAAAGAATTCGAAAGAACCCGGTCCATCTTCGCATCGTCGATGCGCTTGCGCACGATCGGCATGCCCTCGAACTCGGGATCCAGTGTTTCGATGTGGGCACTTTCGCCGATGAAACCGCCCTGCATCATCAGAATCGAGTAGATCGACTCCTGCACGCCGGCCGCACCTAGGGAATGTCCGCTCAGGGATTTCGTCGAGCTGATATGCGGCATCGCTTCGCCAAAGACTTCGCGGATCGCAGCCATTTCCCGCGAATCTCCGACGGGCGTCGATGTGCCGTGCGTGTTTATGTAGTCGACCGGGCCCGAAACTGTCGCAAGCGCCTGTTTCATGCAGCGCACAGCACCTTCGCCAGAGGGAGCCACCATATCGTAGCCGTCGGAAGTTGCTCCGTAGCCGACGACCTCGGCATAGATTTTCGCGCCGCGAGCCTTGGCGTGCTCGAGTTCCTCAAGAACCAGCACACCTGCCCCGCCCGCGATAACAAAGCCATCCCGATCAACGTCGTAAGCCCGGGATGCTTCAGCGGGGCGATCATTGAACTTTGACGACATGGCGCCCATGGCGTCGAAAAGGTTGGACATCGACCAGTGCAGGTCTTCGTGTCCGCCGGCAAAAACGATGTCCTGTTTGCCCCACTGGATCAATTCATATCCATTGCCGATACAGTGGGCCGAGGTCGAGCAAGCCGATGATATCGAATAGTTGACGCCGTGAATCTTGAACCATGTCGCCAGTGTCGCTGAGGCAGTTGAAGACATGCCTTTTGGTACGGCAAACGGACCGATGCGCTTCGGGCTGCCATTTTTGCGCGTGATATCGGCAGCATCCATGATCACTGTCGTAGACGGACCGCCAGAGCCCATCACGATGCCGGTACGCTCGTTTGTAATATCGCCTGCCTCAAGCCCCGCATCTGCAATGGCTTGGTCCATGGCAACGTGGTTCCATTGTCCTCCCTTGGCAAGGAAGCGCAGGGCGCGCCGGTCAATCAGCGGTGCCGGGTCGAGCTTCGGCTCGCCCCAGACCTGACAGCGGAAGCCATGCTCCGCGAAAGACTCTGAGAATGTGATGCCTGACTTTGCATCGTGCAGGGAAGCTTGCACTTCCGCCGCATTGTCGCCAATTGACGACACAATTCCGAGGCCAGTTACGACGACCCGTCTCATCTCAAACTCCTTGCGGTCGAGCGTTGGCAGTTAAGCCGCCGCTGCTTGTTTGAACAGGCCAACCCGCAGATCTGTGGCCCGATAAATGGTTTCGCCATCGGCCTTAAGCCATCCGTCGCCGATGCCAAGTACGAGCCGACCTCGAACGATTCGCTTGAAATCAACGCCGTATTCCACCTTTTTTGTCGCCGGCGTAACCATGCCGGTAAATTTCACTTCGCCTGTAGACAAGGCGCGTCCCTTGCCAGGCTCACCCAGCCAGCAAAGAAAAAATCCACTCAACTGCCACATTGCGTCAAGCCCGAGGCACCCCGGCATGACGGGGTCTTTCAGGAAGTGGCAGGGAAAAAACCAAAGATCGGGATGGATATCGAGTTCGGCGCGTATGAATCCCTTGCCAAACTCTCCACCCTCCTCGCTCACTTCTGTGATGCGGTTGAACATCAACATGGGCGGATAGGGAAGCTGAGCGTTTTCAGGGCCGAACACTTCTCCCCGAGCACAAGCCAGCAATTCCTCGTAATCATAGCTGGACTTCGAAGCCGCCATCTATCGTTTCCCCGTTTCGCCGGGCGGCGAGGCGCCCTTGTCGTTTCGTAGCTAACACAATCCGCCTGCCAGCGGAAACCGCCGTCAGCGATTATCGTGCTCAACCGCCAGGGTCAATGCACGCTATTGATCGTCTTCCACCAAGCGAATATGTTGTACCTCAAGCGGGTCCGTTTGACCGCACGGTTTATCTGCCGTGTGGGTCTTGTCGGAGACCCATCACAGGTCGATGGACTATGGGGTCCGGAGCAAATGGTTACGGTGGACAAGCGGGTTCGAGATGCAGGGTTGCGGCCGACACGTCAACGTGTCGCCTTAGGGAACCTTTTGTTCGCGAAAGGCGATCGGCATCTTTCCGCCGAAGAACTGCATGAGGAAGCGCTAGCTGCGGGCGTCCCGGTATCGCTGGCAACGGTCTACAACGCCCTTCATCAGTTTACCGAAGCGGGACTTTTGCGCATACTCGCCGTGGAGGGCGCCAAGACCTACTTTGATACGAATACCTCTGACCACCATCACTTCTTTGTCGAAGGCGAAAACAGGATTTTCGATATCGCTGCTGGCCCTGTGGAGATAACCAACCTTCCTGAGCCGCCTGAAGGCATGGAAATCGCGAATGTCGATATTGTCGTTCGTTTGCGTCCCAAACGGGCCAAATAGCCGCAGCGTCAGCGCCAGCGGCTGGTATCCAGAGTGCCACTCAACTGTAGTCATTCGTCTCGAGCTGGGGAGGGGGCGTCGTGGCCGAACGCAAAATTGGCAACCACTGATGTTCAATCCTTGACGAGTTCGCCCGGATAGGCACCCCAGACCTGCGACTGGCTTATCCAACCGGTATGTCCGTCAAACGTCATCTCGCACCACTTTCCATTGCAGTCACGAATAGTCCCGATGACACCGGGTTCTATCATCGCCATGGTCCGGGAGCCCGCGTCGGGTTCTTCGAGAAGATTGATCCGCGCGTCCTTTCCTTTCTGCCAAGGTGCCGCGATGGCCGTTCTGCGTCCTGAAAGAAGCGATTGATTGATCCAGCCCTCTGACCCGTCGGCATCGCGCACGCGTCGCCAGTTGTCATACTCCTGAATGATCTCCATTGGCAGGCCAGGTTTGAGGTACAGCCATTCGACCGAATAGTTGACGCCAGGCCCGATTCGAGAATTCACCTTGCCAGACTTGAGACTGACGAAGCGAGGAAGCGGCAGGCCGCTGGGACCTCTCGAAATGTCCTGTGCCGGTTGCGCCGCATTTGCAATGGCCGGAGGAGCCACCGACGCCGTCAGCAGCACGCCGACCAACGCAAAACTGAACGTCAGGTGAAATGAGGCGGAGTGGGACACGTCGGGTTCCTCTGGTCGGAATGCGCGCTGCCCGCCTTAGCGATCAGCCACGCCCTTTTTCTTTGTCATCAGCAAATCGGCTTGTTACACAGTCAGCCAAGCCGAGCCGTTCCAGTCTCGCCTGTCTTGGTTAAAGAGGTCTGAAGCAGGATCTGTTTCGAGGAAGCAATGGTCGGCAAGAAGAAGCCCCTCGTCATCATTACGCGCAAACTGCCTGACGCGGTCGAGACGCGGATGCGCGAGCTTTTCGACGCTCGGCTGAATGTGGACGACCGTCCCATGAGCCAGCCCGAACTCGTCGCGGCGATGAAGCAGGCCGACGTGTTGGTCCCGACCATCACCGATCGTATCGACGAGGCGCTTATTGCGCAGGCAGGCGAGAATCTTAAGCTGATTGCCAACTTCGGCAATGGCGTCGACAGGATCGATGTCGCGGCAGCCGCCCGGAAAGGAATCTCGGTCACGAACACACCGAACGTTCTGACTGAAGATACCGCTGACATGACCATGGCGTTGATTCTGACAGTGCCACGCCGCCTGATGGAGGGCGCCAACGTTCTGGATGGCTCGGGCAAATGGACCGGTTGGTCACCGACTTGGATGCTGGGCCGGCGTATATTGGGCAAGCGCCTCGGCATTGTCGGCATGGGCCGCATAGGCACCGCTGTTGCGCGCCGGGCAAAGGCGTTTGGCCTCTCGATCCATTATCACAATCGAAATCGCGTGCTTCCGGCGGTAGAGGACGCGCTTGAGGCAACCTATTGGGAGAGCCTCGATCAGATGCTTGCCCGGATGGATATCATTTCGGTCAACTGCCCTTCGACCCCGGCAACATTCCATCTCCTTTCGGCCCGGCGTCTGGCGCTGATGCAACCCTCTTCCTACCTCGTCAACACCGCTCGCGGTGACCTTATCGACGAGGACGCCCTGATAGGCATGCTTCAGGACGGTAGACTGGCAGGCGCCGGGCTTGACGTCTTCGAGCATGAGCCTGCTGTCAACCCGAAGCTCATTAAACTGGCCAGGCAGGGGAAGGTCGTCATCCTGCCGCACATGGGATCGGCAACGATCGAAGGTCGTATCGATATGGGCGAAAAGGTCATAATTAACATCCGGGCTCATTGTGACGGCCATCGGCCGCCCGACCGGGTCCTGCCGCTGAAAATATAGCTCGCTGACAGCTATCGTCGATTTTTGGAGCGGCCGGGCAAAGGCTTACGCTGACTTGTAACGCACACTGTCGAAGCGCGCAGCCAAGGCATCGTAAAGCAGCAACCGTCCGACCAGCGGTTCACCGATCCCGACAATCAGCTTGATGACCTCAAGCGCCTGCAACGTGCCGATGACACCTGCGAGGGCGCCGATGACTCCGGCCTCGGCGCATGAGGGCACAAGCCCCGCCGGCGGCGGCTCCGGGAAGAGGTCTCGATACGATGGGTTCATCGTTCCATCAGAAGCGGCTTCGTAAGGTTTTAGAACTGTAAGGCTACCGTCAAAACGGCCTAGTGCAGCGTGCACCAGCGGGCGAGCCTCAGCAGCGCACGCATCTGCCACCGCATAGCGGGTGTCGAAATTGTCCGATCCGTCGGCGACTACATCGTAGCGTGCAATGAGCGCGCGCGCGTTTGCAGGATCGATGCGTAGGAAATGTGGTTCAACCCGGACAGTCGGGTTTATCCTGCCGATCGACTTTACCGCACTGTCGAGTTTGGTCAGCCCGATTGAATCAGTGTCGTGAATGATCTGTCTTTGAAGATTGGAAAGCGAGACTGTGTCGTCATCGGCAATCCCGATAGTTCCCACGCCGGCTGCTGCGAGGTATTGCAGGACCGGCGCCCCCAGGCCACCCGCGCCTATCACCAGTACACGAGCGCGTTTGAGCTTCTGCTGTCCCGCACCGCCGATCTCCGGCAGAACGATGTGGCGCGCGTAACGTTCAAGTTCTTCGGGTGTTAAAGGGGTGCTCATCTTCAGATCATACCGCGGAAGCAGCCAAAACTCAGCAGGTGTCGTAACCTGACCTTAGGTTGGTCGAACGCTGCCATTGTCAACAGTGAAGAATTGGGCTCGTTCATCGATGCTATCAAACAGCGATTTGTCTGTTCCTGTCATGAAGGCTTGGCAAGCGAGCTCTTCGAGAATTGAGAAAAGTGCGGCGCGCCTGCCGGAGTCGAGATGTGCCGCGATTTCGTCGAGCAGCAGGATAGGGACTTTCCCGAACACCTCGCCGCAAAGCCTCGCGTGTGACAGGATCAAGCCCACGAGCAGTGCCTTCTGCTCGCCAGTGGAACAAAGTTCTGCTGGCATGTCCTTGGGGCGATGACGGACGATCAAATCGGAACGATGCGGGCCTTCCAGTGTACGTCCAGCAGCGCGATCACGGTCGCGCCCGGTTGCCAGGGCTCGCCGAAACTCTTCCTCTACCTCAACGGCAGCCGCTTGGTTGATCCGGGCCTCAAGCACACCAGACAACGCCAATTCGGCCTGCGGGAAAGGACCGTCAGGAAACGCTGCAACCATCTTGCTTAGGAGTTTGACCGTTTCGACGCGCGCCGCTGCGATTGCAGTGCCGGACTCTGCCATCTGGATTTCGATGGCCTCGTACCACCTCTCGTCGCTTGAGCCATCCGTAAGAAGACGGTTACGGCTCCGCATTGCCTTTTCGTAAGCCAACGCCTGCTGACCGTGGCCAGGTTCGGTTGCAAGAACCAGGCGGTCGAGAAACCGCCTGCGGTCTCCTGCGGATCCGGTAAACAGCGCATCCATCGATGGCGTTACCCAGATGACGCGCAGCCATTCAAGAAGGCTTTCAGCCGGTTTGGATGCAGCGTTGATGCGAATTCGGCGACCCGATTCGCTGGCGAAATCCATCCCCGAGGTTCCCGTGCCGATCTCGCACTCGCTGTCGTTGCCTCCAAGAACGGCATGAATGGCAAAGCCGCCCATTTGACCTTCCTTGGACATGTCGGCGTAAACCGCGCGTCTTAGCCCGCGGCCGGGTGCCAATAGGGATATTGCTTCCAGGAGATTGGTCTTTCCGGCGCCATTGTCCCCACTGAAGACCACCATGGATGGGCAAAAATTCAGTGACAACGATGAATAGTTGCGAAAATTGGTAAGGCCTAACTTACTAATGAAGCTCCGGTTTGAGGTATCCGAACGGTTTTCCTCTGTAGCAGGGGGCATGATGCGTGACGCGTCACACCCGCATGGGCATAAGGACGTACAGAGCGTGTTCGTCGGCCGTGTCTTGGATCAAGGTCGGTGAACCGGAGTCGGCAAGCATGAAGCGGGCCTCGCTGCCAGAAAGCTGGGCGGCAACATCAAGTAGATAGCGGGCGTTGAATCCGATTTCGATCGCTTCGGACGAATAATCTACTGCCAGCTCTTCTGTGGCGCTGCCCGAATCTGGATTGGTGACAGCCAGGGTGAGCTGACCGTCGGCAATCGATAGCTTGACAGCACGCCCGCGCTCCGAGGAGATCGTTGAGACCCGATCAACTGCTGCGGCGAAGCTCTGTCGGTCGATTGTCATCGCCTTGTCGTTCCCGGATGGGATGACTCGCTGGTAGTCGGGGAATGTTCCGTCAATTAACTTGGACGTCAGCACAACGCTGCCGATCGTAAACCTTATCTTGGTGTCCGATACTTCTGTTGTAACAGCCACATCCGGGTCATCTACCAATTTCTGCATCTCGCTCACGGTCTTGCGCGGAATAATGATGCCTGGCATCCCTTCCGACCCGGCAGGTGCATCCATTTCAGCGCGAGCAAGTCGGTGCCCGTCTGTTGCGACCGAACGCAACTTAAGCTTGCCACCGGCTTCGATCGTGTGGAAGTAAATTCCATTGAGATAGTAACGGGTCTCCTCAGTGGAGATCGCAAACTGGGTTTTTTCGATAAGTCCTCTGAGTGCCGTCGAGTCCATTCGGAAGATGTGAGAGAAAGTGCCCGCCGACAGCTCGGGAAAGTCGGATTGTGGCAGACACTGCAGCCGGAAGCTGGATCGACCGGAGATCACGGACATCGATCCGCCGTCTTCGTCGGTCCGGAGCATAATCTCGGACCCGTCGGGAAGCTTGCGCACAATATCGTAAAGCAGGTGGGCTGGCACGGTTGTCGCGCCCGCCATCTCGACTTTGGCTGACGTTGCTTCCGTAACCTCTAGATCGAGGTCGGTGGCTTTCATTTCGAGACTTGCACCCGTCGCATTCAGCAAGACATTCGACAGGATCGGAATTGTATTACGCCGCTCGACCACGCGATGCACATGGTTGAGCGACTTAAGGAGATTTGAGCGTTCCAGAATAACACGCATGACGAATCAAGCTCGCTTGAATGAAAATCGGAAGCCCGAAATCGGACTTCCGCCTGAGGCACCGTAACGTGCCAGAATCGGAGCAAACTGACAGGAAAAAAGAACCGAACGCAAGCCTGTAAGGGCTTGCGCTGCTTCTGCTACCGGGTTTCTGGGGATAATCATGTAGCAGATCGGGTGATTGCAACTTGACCCTCAGGCCTGATCGTTAATCAACCGCCTCAGAAGCTCCAACTCCTGCGCCAGGGTATTGTCTGAACCAGACAAGTCTTCAATTTTGCGAACAGCGTGCAAAACCGTGGTGTGATCACGCCCGCCAAAACGACGACCTATCTCAGGCAATGACCGTGGCGTCATGATCTTGGCCAAGTACATGGCGATCTGCCTCGGCTTAACAATCGTCCGGGTTCGGCGATTGGAAAGAAGCTCCGTTTTCGAAACATTGTAGTGTCTCGCTACCACCCGCTGGATATCCTCGATGCGAACGCGTTTGGGTTCGCCGGATCGATATATGTGACCGAGGATTTCATCGATCCGCTCGATGGTGATTTGCGGCTCAAAGGTCTGGCGAAACAGCAGCTGGTTGAATGCACCCTCTAACTCGCGCCCGCTGCCGGTTATCGTACGCGCAACATGCGCCAGGATCTCTTCCGAGATATCAATTGTGGCGTCTTCAGCCTTTGCCGCAGCATGGCGCAGTTGCAGCATGCCCAAGCGCATCGAGTAATCGGGTGCAGCCATTTCCAACGCCACACCGCCATTCAGCCGCGATCGAACGCGTGGCTCCAGTGACTCAAGCTCCGATGGCGGTCGGTCCGCGGCGACCACGACCTGCTTGGCACTGTCCAGAAGCATATTAATCAGGTGGCAAAACTCATGTTGAATCGACTTTCCCTGCAGAAATTGCATGTCATCGATGATGAGCAGGTCGATGTCGCGCAACTGTTCCTTCAGGGTCAAAGCGTTGTTGTCACGGATGGCTGTTGCGAAGCGCCACATGAAATACTCGGCAGTCAGGTACACGACCCGTGACTTCGGATTTTGTCGGAGAGATTCCGCCGCTATTGCCTGCAGAAGGTGAGTTTTGCCGAGTCCCACAGTTGCGTGCAGGAACAATGGGTTAAATCGGGACATGGACTCTGCCACTGCACGCGCTGCCGCCAATGCGACGCGGTTGGAAGGTCCTTCGATAAATGAGTCGAACGTGTAGCGTTGGTCGAGAGGCGATCCGAGCACGCCTTGGCGAAATTCGGTTGGTGTGTGCGATTGCCGCGGAGAGAGCACCGGATCAGCACGCCCGTTGGGGATCGTTCCGGACCCGAGCGCGGTTTGTATGGGTCGGATCGGCTTGCGAGTGACGTCGAGGTCATTCTCTATCGTCGAGCGTGCCAGACGCGTCGCACTGCGAACCACGATCTCAATTTTCAGCAGGTCTGGCTCTTGTTGGCGCCACAGCTCCGATATGAGGTCGAAGTAATGGCCGTTGATCCAGGACTTCAGGAATGCGGTGGGGACAGAGATGCGCACGATGCCTTTTGAGGCCTCCGCCAGCTTCATCCGCCCGAACCAGCTTGAATAAACCTCAGTTCCAACTCGAGCCTTAAGTTGTGCCCTTACGCGTTCGAAATTCTTCTCCGCATCGCTCGATACCGCCATATCGTTCCCCTCGATCAAATCCACATGAAAGGGCATCCCACCTGAGCCCCTTCCCACTACGCCGCTCTGCATCTCCAGCATCCTCATTCTTGCATCTTGTCGTTATCCGATCGGCGCCCCGACCAAGGTCCGGATCGCCATTTGAGTTCCCCCGTTTCCGTCCTGCCCTTTCGCCCTCCGTCGAAGCAGGCATGATTTGCCGATCAACCGAACGGCAAAAAAGTAAGCCTTCCGGCAGTTCGCCAGAATTTATCGTCTAAGCGTTGCTGCTTGACTGCACTCGCATATGCTTCGAATAGGACAGCGTCAGCCGATCGCGGAATCGCTTCCGCGGTCTTAAGTTTTGCCCGATTTGGCTGATTTGTCCGGGTTGAAGCCCGCCCTTTTCAATAGAGGCAGACTACAAAAATCGGGCATGTGAGGGCAAGGCCGAGGCTAACAGTTTTTTAATGTTTCATGGTCCTTGGACAGCCTCGGATGAGAGGTTGAGCAGGGCCAAAAGGGACAAAAGCGTTTTGATTCAAAACCTTTCCCGACGGCCAAACGGATTGGCATGCAAGCAGAAAAATTTTGAAAAATTTCGCTTGACATAGCCTTGTCTCCGCCCCGGAGGGACTGCGGTGAGCAAGCTGTGGACAACCACTTGTAAGATATTGAATTGCATAGGAAAAATGTGCCGCTCGCATTTGAGCGGTGCACTGGCGCGCGCTTGCCTAGCCTCAAAAAGTGTGTATGTGCCGGCAAATGATAATCGGGACTGAGGAGGGGGCGTACGCTAACTTTCACGCGATGGCCGCAAGCCGTTGTCCGGCAAACAAAAAACCCGGCGCAAGGCACCGGGTTTCACAAATCAGATATACTTGGCCGACTATGCTGAAAGGGACTTCAGGCGCTGCGCGAGCCTGGAAACCTTACGAGACGCTGTGTTGGAATGCATCACACCTTTGTTGGCTGCGCGCATCAATTCCGGCTGCGCCGCCTTGAAGGCAGCTTCGGCCGCAGTCTTATCCCCGGCAGCGAGAGCTTCCTCGACCTGACGAACATAGGTGCGGACGCGTGAGCGACGGTTTTTGTTGATTGCCGTCTTGCGAGCGATCTTACGCGTCGCTTTCTTGGCCGAAGATGTGTTGGCCATAATGCCTCTCATTCTTTCTTTTGATGAGCGCAGTGTAGCGCACAAAAACAAACAGGCGGCTGTCAAGCCACCTCGGTTGGTGCGGCTTATAGTTCAGCTTCGAACACACGTCAACGCGGATTCGAGCCAACTTCTCCCGGCACCCGACTCTATCTGTTCTGAAAGTTCGGCGGGCGCTTTTCGACGAATGCGGCCATGCCTTCTTTCTGGTCCTCTAGTGCGAACATTGAATGGAATAGCCGTCTTTCAAAGCGCAAGCCTTCCGAAAGGGTTGTCTCGTAGGACCGGTTAACGGCTTCCTTGGCCATCATGACTGCGGGAAGAGAGAAACCGGCGATTTTGTCCGCTGCATTCATGGCCTCGCTTAACAACTGATCGGCTGGCACAACGCGCGACACCAGCCCGGCGCGCTCTGCCTCGGCAGCATCCATCATGCGACCAGTAAGTACCATATCCATGGCCTTTGCCTTGCCAACGAACCGCGAGAGCCGCTGCGAACCTCCCATGCCCGGCATTACACCCAATGTGATCTCCGGCTGGCCGAATTTGGCGCTATCTGCTGCAATGATGAAGTCGCACATCATTGCCAGTTCGCACCCTCCGCCAAGGGCATAACCTGATACGGCGGCAATTACGGGCTTGCGCAATCGCGCGAACTCCTCCCATCCGACAAAAAAGTCACCAAGATAGGCGTCGACGTAACTGTGGGCCTGCATCTCCTTGATGTCGGCTCCTGCCGCAAAGGCTTTCTCTGAGCCCGTCAGCACCGTGGCGCCGATATCCCGGTCGGCTTCAAGTGCCTTCAGTGCAGCCAGAACCTCGCCTAAAACTCTACTGTTGAGAGCGTTGAGTGCCTTTGGCCTGTTCAGTGTTACCAGCCCGACCTTGCCGCGAACTTCGACGATAATCGTTTCATATTCCAAGGGAGCATTCCTTTGCAGCTTTGCAGGGTACTAATGCTGACACACCGGACAGTAGAATGTCGACCGGCCACTCTGGACTATCCGGGCGATGACGCCGTGGCATCCGGGTTTTTTGCAGTCTTCACCTTGGCGTCCATACACCGAGAACTGGTGCTGGAAGTACCCAAGCGAGCCGTCGGTATGGGAATAGTCGCGCAAAGTCGATCCGCCTGCCTGTATGGCGTCGGCCATGACCGAACGGATCGCCGACGCCAATCTGGTGGCTCTCGCCGTTGTCCGGCCGGAAGTGGAAGCAAGGGTTTTGGCCAGTCTGCGTGGTGACAATCCAGCCCGCCATAGCGCTTCGGAAACGTAGATATTGCCGAGGCCGGCGATGAGCCGTTGATCGAGTAGAGCCGCTTTCAGCGGCACCTTTCGATCTCTAAAGAGAATCGCAAGCAAGGCGCCATCAAGCGCATTCCCTGTCGGCTCCACACCCAGCCCCCCAAGCATCGGGTGCGTCGATTGCTCGTCGACCAGTAGCATGAATCCGAAACGCCGTGGGTCATTGTACACGACGCGAATCGCTTCATCGCTTGGCGATGCTAGATGGAAGACGACGTGATCGTGAATGGCCATCTTTGAATGTGAGTAGTGGAATTTACCGGGGGTTGAAGCTTCCGTCCCTGCCTCGATCCGGAACGACCCGGACATACCAAGATGGCAGACAATCGTTGGCCCTAGATCCATGTCGATGAGGAGGAATTTGGCGCGCCGTCCGACAGAAACAATGGTCCGCCCTTCAAGCCTGGCAGAGAAGTTCAGTGGCAGCGGAAAGCGCAGATCGGCCCTTCGCGTTTTAATCGCTTTGATCTTCGCGCCCTCAAGAACCGGTTGCAGGCCGCGGCGTACCGTCTCAACTTCCGGGAGTTCAGGCATCGTTGGCGATTGCCGGGAGGAACGAAGTTCCATGAGGGCCGCGGGACAGGCCGAGATGCTCGGCGATCGTTTCGCCGGTGTCCGCAAATGTGGAGCGCAATCCGATACTTCCTCCCGGCAAGCCGGGCGCAGTTCCGAAAACAGGTACCCTTTCGCGTGTGTGATCCGAGCCGCGCCAAGTGGGGTCGCAGCCGTGGTCTGCGGTCAAGATCAGCAAATCGCCCGGTTTCAGCAAAGCCAGTGCTTCCGGCAGGCGACGGTCGAAGGCTTCAAGGGCTGCAGCGTATCCTGGTACATCTCGCCGGTGTCCGAACAGCGTATCGAAGTCGACAAAATTTGCGAATACGAGTTCACCTTCGGCCGCGTCGATCATGGCCTGAAGGGTGACATCGAAGAGCGCCATGTTTCCCGACGCCTTGCGCACTTCCGATAAGCCTTGATGTGCGAAGATGTCACCAATCTTGCCGATGCCAATGACCCTTTGGCCCCGAGCTGAAAGTCTGTCGAGCAAAGTAGGTTCAGGCGGCGGTATGGCGAAATCGCGGCGATTGGCCGTGCGTTCGAACGTCTCGGCTTTTTCGCCGAGAAAAGGCCGTGCAATAACGCGTCCTATGTTCAGCGGATCGACAAGTCTGCGCACGGTCACGCACAAGTCAAACAGCCTGTCGAGCCCGAAATGGTATTCATGTGCGGCGATCTGGATAACGGAGTCGCTCGATGTGTAACAGATTGGCTTGCCGCTTTTGATGTGTTCTTCGCCGAGGAGCGCAATTATCTCTGTTCCAGATGCATGGCGATCACCTAGGATGCCAGGAACATTGCCCTGCTCGATTATCGCTCTCGTGAGGGACTGCGGGAAAGTCGGAACGGTTCGAGGAAAATAGCCCCATTCAAACGGAACTGGAACACCAGCAATCTCCCAGTGACCTGAAGGGGTATCCTTGCCGGTTGATATTTCCTGTGCCGCACCGTGGAAAGTCGATTTCTGAAGAGGTGGCCGATCTGACATCCTGAATGTGGAGGCAGTTTCAGCAGCTTCGCCAAGTCCAAGGGACAACATCACAGGAAGGGCGAGGGGCCCGCTACGCAAGCCCGGACGGTCGCCGGCTCCATCATTGCAGGCCTGAGCGATATGGGCGAATGTATTTGCTCCGGTATCACCAAATTGCGCCGCATCGTCTGCCCCGCCGACACCAAAAGAATCGAGCACGAATATGAAGGCACGCGGCATAGCAATGATCTCTGACACTCGCTTTGCGGGCAAGTCTGTCAGACATAGGGTCCAGCACTGTCTTTGGCAATTCGCAAGCCTGAATCCTGCCTAACGATTATGGTCCGCTGGTCCGTGATCCAGCCGGAGGGACCGCACTATACAGGTTCCTCGGTTCATAGAATTTTCGGGACGGGTGCGCCAATCAACAGTCTGAGCAAGGAACCGTGGTGCTCATGCGCGGCCGCAAATAATAGGTTTCTTCCATCGAGATCCCATCGAACGCTGCGGTGAGGCCGAGAGCTTGTTTCGACGAGGCCGCCCATGTAATCACCGGCGAATATTCCAAGGAGCTTACGGCCCGCACCAAGAAGCTTCCTCGTATCTTGAGCGCGTCGGGAAGAGTTGTGGTCGACCCCGCAACCTCGCCGTTGCTGAAGACACCATTGACCAGCTTGCGCGACCAAACGACTTGGACCTTTGGCGTCGTTTCATCGGTGATCGCGATTGCCGTGACGGTTATCGATGGCTGGCTGCGATTATATGGTTGCAAGGTGGCTTCCCCGATCCGCATTACCGCCTCAAGTTCGGATTTGCTGATGGCCTGTTGCTGTGTGATGAGATCGGCAACTGTGTGTCCCACTCGGCTGATCTTCTTATTGGCGTCGATTGCCTGTGAGACCTCCATCGTCACGAAGTACAATGCCATCAACAGTGGGACGATAAGAGCAAACTCCAGGGCAGCCACCCCGCGTTTGTCGAACATCAGGTCCTTCAGCTTCAACAGCAACCGGTTCGCCGTCAATCGTCGCTTTGTTTGCCGAAGCATTTTCTGGTTCCTTTCGGACGCCCGTATTGATGGTTGTTGAACCACGGCTCCGCCTTCAATCGTCGAATGGCTCGTTTTGCCAGGTCACAGTTGCAAAATGCAGGGTTTTCCCGCCCTTGAGATTGGAAACGAGCTTGCTCATGAAGTCTGTGATTACTGGCCATTTGTAAAACACGCGCAGCATGTTTTTCGACATGGAGAGGCCGGGGGCGACGGCAAAGTCAGATGTGTTGAGGTCGCGGTCTTCGGTAAGACGAATACGAACCTGCGCTGCGTCTGCGAATGTCGGAAACTCGCGAAGGTCGACTTCTAGGCCGGGGCAGTCCTTCGCCACCATTATCTCGAGTTCGGCGCAGATCATTCCCTTGAGAACGCCTTCATTGAGATCTGCTGGCTTGAGCTGTCCTGTCCGCACCTGCCTTGCGATATCGTCCGTGATATTGGACATCACCTCTTGACCCGCAAACGAAATACAGCTCTCCAGGATGGCGAATACCAAGACGGCGAATGGCATTGCCAGGAGCGCAAATTCGACGGCGGTGCTTCCGTCGCGGTTGCGCCTGAAACGTGAGAAGAGCCCTGCTGCCCTCTTTTGACGGCGCGTCTTGGCTTTAAAACCCATGTCCGTATCCTGCCGATCTGATCTGATATCGTCGGCAACCCTAGCTCAATCACGTTGAAACTGGGTTTGGATCACAGGAACAATTTTTAGGTCGATCTTTGCGATATGTTTACGATGTTACCTGATCCGAGGTTCGGCGGACCGAAATGCTTCGAGCACAACTATTGGCCCGCACTCATTTCCTGTTCCGACATCCGTTCGGCCTCGGTTTTGTAAGAGCTCTCGCAGTAAGGCGTACAAGACAATGTCTGAACGTCTGCCCGCCTGTAGATGCGGACCGAAGCCGCCGTCGCGCGACTTACGGTAATTTGCTCGTCTATAATCGGGGTCCCTTGCTCATCTAGCACCACCATATTGGTCACGCCGAAGCCCTTGCCGGTAAGCACAACGGTTGAAGCATCCTGAACTGACGCATCTGCTATGTCTGGATTGCCGATGATGATCGTGTCAGCATTTCGTGCGAGTTTCACGATCTTCGCCTGGTTCATCGTCACTTCTATGCCGGCACCTGCATGCACGGGTGTTGACATTACCGAAGCGAACAACAGGGCGCCAAGGACAAGATGCATCGTATGCTTCGCCATTGAGGCTCTCCAAACAGGACATATTCAACAGAAGATGAACGATATTGGTGAACCAACGGTTAAGCGATTGACTGGCGGCAGAACAGCCGAGGACGAACTGCCTGCAAAGGCTTCTCCAGGACGGCCAGCTCTGCCCTGCGACAGAACACTTTCCTCCATTGAAAAGCGGTCTTGATCGAACGTCTGCGACCGCCGTCTCTATGGTGCGATTCAGGCGGGAACCTGTCATCCGCGTCTCTTGGTGCCCGAGTTGCCTGTTAGTTGGCGGTTAACCAACCGGGTCGTCGGAAAATGGAAACCATTCGGTAAGCCTGTTTCTTAAGTCGATTGAAAGAGCTTCTCGCTAGGTTGGGACTATCCGATCAACCGGCGACAGAAGTTGACGGAAGTGCTGTAACAACCGTGGACCAGGAGTTTTAACATGACCAACATTTTTGCACGTTTCATGAAGGACGAATCCGGCGCGACTGCTATCGAGTATGGCTTGATCGCGGCTCTTATCGCTCTCGCCATCATGGTTGGCGCTGGCGCAGTCGGCAACGCTCTTGATGCCAAGTTCAACCTGATTGCGACCAAACTGCAGTAGGTCTCTTCTGGCCGGATTCGGCCAGTCAGAAACAGAAAGGCTGCTCCGGTGGGAGCAGCCTTTTCTTTTTCACGAATGAAGATCTCAGTTCACCCTGGATTAACACCAAGCACGCTAGTCTGAGTGCAAACATATGCTGCAATCTGGACACCTGATCTCATGCTCGAAGCGCTGATTTTTGTTGTATTCCCATTTTGCATGGTTTTCGCGGCGGTGTCCGACACGCTCTCCATGACCATCGTCAACCGAGTGCCGCTTGTCCTTCTGGCGGCATTTGCGATTGCCGCCCCTCTGACCGGCATGGATTGGGCAGCCTACGGCTGGCATTTTGCTGCTGGCGCGTTGGTCCTGATGATCACATTCGGAATGTTCGCTTTGGGCGGAATGGGCGGCGGAGACGCCAAACTGCTCACCGCCACCGCGGTATGGATGGGTTTCAACATTCATCTTGTCGAGTATGTGCTTGTCTCGGCCGTTGCAGGTGGCGCGCTGACGTTGGCAATCCTGAGCTTTCGGGGGTCGGTGCTTGCCACGTACACCAGCCGGAACTTTCTGCTGCGAAACCTGGCTGACGGCGACGGAGGCGTGCCGTATGGCATAGCGTTGGGCATAGGCGGGCTGATTGCATTTCCAAGCTCACCGCTGATGGTTTGGGCACTCGCTCAGCTCGCCGCTCAGTAGATACAGAATGAGATACGGGAGCCCATCCTGTGGGCCCCACCGGTCAGTGATGTCCCTGCATCTCCCTCTCGCCGTAAGACAAAATTAATCACGATCATAAGGATTGTATTAACCGTAATTTGAGGATTGGAGATGCATTGTCGGGTCTGGCTAGGTGGTTTGCCACGTACGAGGTTGGACAAAAATGGCAGCATCCCGACTTATTATTCTAGGCGTAGCGGTCGCTGCGGCAGGCGGCGCGGGTTATGTCGCCAAAAATATGATGGTCGCTCCCGCACCTGAGATCATCGTCGAACAGGGGCCGCAAGCGCCTTCCATCGATCTGACCGATGTTCTGGTGCTCACAAGCGATGTGCCAATGGGCGCCACTGTGGGCGACCAGTTGGAATGGCAATCTTGGCCATCAAGCGGACTGAACGAAAATTTCATCACCCGCGACAGCGATGCCGAAGCGCTTGAGAAGTTCAAGGGCGCCGTCGCCCGCGTTGCAATATATGCCGGGGAGCCGCTGCGCAAATCGAAGCTGATAGGCGAAGGCCAAAGCTTTATGTCGTCGATCCTTCCGTCCGGGAGCAGGGCGATCGCGACACAGATCGCCGCTGATACATCTGCTGGCGGCTTCATACTACCCAACGACTACGTCGATGTGATTATGACGCGACGCTCCGATGTGGCTACGACCACCGGAGGTTTCATAACGGAAACAATCCTGAAGAACATTCGCGTCCTGGCCATCGACCAGGCGATCCAGGAAGACGAGGAAGGCCGCCGCGTAAAAGTTGGTGAGACGGCTACGCTCGAACTCACGCCGCAGCAAGCCGAGATAATTACCGTCGCGCAGCAAATGGCCGACCGGCTGACCTTGTCGCTAAGGGCGCTGGTCGACACGCAGGAGGTAGTAACGGATGAGGCTGACTATCTGGTTTCGGGCAATGGCAGGCGGGGCACCGTTCGCCTGATCAAATCGGGTGAAGTTTCCGAAGTGGGGGCAAGGAAATGAAGTCAAGCGTGATTCTACCGGCTTCTCGGGGCGCAAGAATGGTCAAGTTGCTCGCGACAGCCTGTAGCTTGATAATGTTGAGCACAAGTCTTCAAGGTGTCGTGGGTGCCAACGCGGCCAATGGGCAGGCGCAAGTTGGCTCCATGACTGCATCTCAGCGTGTCAAGCTCGGCCTGAACAAATCGGTCGTCATTGATCTGCCGGACGACGCCTATGACATACTCGTGGCCAATCCAGCCGTCGCCGATGCCGTGACGCGGACGGCGCGTCGAATCTATCTATTCGGCAAAAGCGTTGGCGAAACCAATATCTTCGTTTTCGGGGCCAATGGCGAGCAGATCGTCAGCCTGGACCTCACTGTCGAGCGCGATACAGCCGGCGTCGAAGAGAATATCAAACGGTTCATCCCGACATCGAACGTCAAGGTCGAACTCATCAACGACAATGTCGTCTTGACCGGGACAGTTGACACACCGCTCGATGCAAGTCGCGCCGCACAGATCGCCAACATGCTGGTGCGGGGCGGTGAAGCGACGACCGGACAGTATTCTCAGACTGCAGCTGCCTCCAGCGACGGCGGTGGCGTGGATATCGACAATCCCGACTCCACCCGTCAGGTGAGCGGGATCGTCAATTTGATCCAGATCATCGGTGAAGACCAGGTGATGCTGAAAGTCACTGTCGCCGAAGTCAGTCGCAATGTGATGAAGCAGCTCGGCGTCAACATGATCGGCGACGGAACGTCTAATGGCATCAGCTGGGGCGCCATCACTGAAAGCTTGCCCGGACTGGGAAAGCCAATTGGCGGAACCCAGGCGTCGCTCGGAACGGCAGCGATCGACGCATATGTAAATGCCATGGAGCAGGCAGGTGTCATGAAGACACTGGCCGAGCCTACTTTGACGGCGGTATCCGGTCAGCAGGCCACTTTTCGGGTTGGCGGAGAGTTCAACCTTGTAACCAACCAGGACTCTGGTGATGACGGCTCCGTCACTTACGAAGTCGAGAAGATCGAATACGGCATCGGTCTGGAGTTCAAGCCGGTTGTTTTGTCGCCAGGTCGGATCAGCTTGAAAATTCGGACATCGGTATCCGAGCCGACCGACGAAGCATCTGTTGCGCTTTCCGGTGGCGGACAGCGTGGCGCCGCATTCAGGCGGCCCGGCATGACGGCTCTGTCGATCAGGAAACGCCTGGCCGATACAACGGTCGAACTTCCGTCCGGGGGATCAATGATGATCGCGGGGCTGGTGCGGGACGATGTCAGACAGGCGATCAACGGCACGCCCGGGCTGTCGAAGCTTCCGATCCTCGGCACGCTCTTCCGCAGCCGTGAGTTTGTCCGGAACGAGACGGAACTTGTCATCATAGTGACGCCCTATATCGCGAGACCGGTCGCGCGTAACCAGCTTGCCAATCCGACAGACAACTTCAATCCGGCGAGCGATGGCGCAGCGATGTTCCTGGGCCGCGTAAACCGGGTCTATGGGACGATGCAGACCAATTTGCCCAACGGCCGCTATCACGGCGTTGTCGGCTACATCTACAAGTAATCGGGGGTTTCAGGCCATGTCTGATGTAGTTTGCGGACCAATAGCTGTGGCTGTTCGACGGTTTGGCGGCGGGGGAGTATTCCGGCCGGCGATGCCAATGGTAGCTCTGGCGACGATAGTGCTCCTGACAGGTTGCGCCTTGCAGAAGCGAGATTCAATCATTGTCGGGTCTGTTCCTGACGACTATCGGACGAACCATCCCATCGTCATCGCTGACAAGCAGGAAACACTCGATTTGCCGGTCAGTGCGAGTGATCGTGGAGCCACCCGCCCTCAGAAAGCAACCCTTGAAGGTTTTCTCGCCGGGTATGACCGGTCAGCCGCTCCGGTACTGAACATCATCACGCCTTCCGGCTCGGCCAACGGAGTGGCGGCAGCTGATGCAGCGCACGACTTTGCGCGGATTGCCAAGGAGAACGGCGTGCCATCCAGCCGGATTGTTCACGCGTCATATCAGGCTGGGCCGGAAGAGACTGCCGCCCCTGTAAGGATCTCATTTGCCGCGATGCGGGCGCAGACCAACAAATGTGGGCGCTGGCCGAAGGACGTTCTCGATACGACCGACAACAAGCATTATGCGAACTTCGGCTGTTCGTATCAGAACAACATGGCAGCGCAGATCGCCAATCCCGAGGACCTCATCGGACCTCGAAAGCAGACGCCAATCGATGCTGACAATCGCGATGCAGTCATAGGTGACTATCGAGAAGCACCGGCTGGTTTCGAGCCGTCCATCGACTATTGACGAGAATTTTTGGGGTAAAGGCAACATGACAAATCTTGCGTACGAAGGCCCGCCCGACCAGCAGTCCGGGGAACAAGATATTGCCGCGATGCGCGATCTGCGACCGGTTCCGCGCATTTCGATCCAGGCATTCTGCGAGACCGATAGCATCGCTCAGCCCATCGAAAGGGCAGGCGAGGATCGCCGCATGTCAAAGGCGCATCTGAAGGTTCACATGGGCGGCGTGGCGACTGCGATCGAATTCTTCCAGACGGCGCCAACGCCGAATCTGATCATCCTCGAGTCGCGCAGTGAACCGCGGGACCTGCTTGGTTCCCTGAACCAGCTTGCCGAGTTTTGTGATCCGAGCACCAAGGTTGTCGTGATCGGGCATTACAATGATGTTGGATTGTACCGCGAACTGATACGCTCGGGCATTTCCGAGTACATTGTTGCACCGGTCTCAATGGCCGACGTCGTCAGCGTGATCTCGACCATTTTTGTCGATCCGGACGCGGAGCCTATCGGCCGCTCAATTGCCTTTATAGGTGCCAAGGGTGGGGTCGGCTCTTCAACCATCGCACACAACCTTGCTTGGTCGATGTCGACATTGTTCAAGTCGGAGGTCGTTGTCGCCGATCTTGATCTGGCGTTCGGAACTGCAAACATCAATTTCGATCAGGACCCTGCTCAAGGCATAGCCGAAGCTGTTTTTTCGCCGGAACGGATCGACGAAGTCTATCTTGACCGCCTGCTTGCGCAGTGCTCCGAAAACCTGTCGTTGTTGGCCGCGCCCTCCACGCTGGAGAGGGTTTATGACTTCGACCCCGACGCATTTGTTCAGATAATCGACACTGCCCAGCGTAGCGCGCCTCTCCTGGTTCTGGACATACCGCATGTCTGGACCGGTTGGACCAAGGCGACGTTGACGAAGGCAGACGAGATAGTAATCACGGCGACGCCGGAGTTGGCAAATCTCCGCAACACCAAGAACCTGGTTGATATGCTGAAGCGACTGCGTCCCAACGACGCTCCGCCCAAGTTGCTCCTCAACCAGACTGGCATGCCAAAGCGACCAGAGATCGGGGCGGCTGATTTTGCGGAGCCGCTCGGCATGTCGCCAATGGCTGAAATTCCCTTTGATCCGCAACTGTTTGGAAACGCTGCCAACAATGGGCGAATGCTTGGTGAAATGGACTCGGCTCATGCGATTGTGCAGACGATCAATGAAATCGCCCACATCCTGACCGGCAGAGGCGAGGTCAAGCCAAAGGGAAAGCCCGGTCTTGGAAGTTTGCTCGGAAAGTTGAAGTTTAAAAAGAACTGATTGTCCGAGAGATGGATTGGTAGGCGAGCATGTTTGGTAAAAGAGGCAATGACGACGGAACAAGGGTCACACCCGAACGCCGACCACTCGCGCCCGAATTGAAGGAACCTGTGGTCCAGGCGGACCGCAGTCCTCAGGCTGCGACTGAGGCTGCCGCTGCACCTGTCACCGCTCCTCCAGCTGTCCCGGTACGCAAGACCATCGATGCTCCGCCGATTGCCGCTGAGCCACGCAAACTACAGCGTGAGCGCAGCGAGAGCTACTACGACACGAAAAGCCAGGTGTTCTCGGCTCTGATCGATACGATCGATCTGTCGCAACTCGCCAAGCTTGACCCCGATAGTGCGCGCGAAGAAATTCGCGATATCGTCAACGACATCATCGCCATCAAGAACTTTGCGATGACGATTTCCGAGCAGGAGGAGTTGCTCGAAGACATATGCAACGACGTACTTGGCTACGGTCCACTCGAACCGCTGCTGGCTCGCGATGACATCGCCGATATCATGGTGAATGGCTCGAAGCACGTCTACATAGAAGTAAACGGCAAAGTTGAGCAGACCGGGATCAGGTTTCGAGACAATCAGCAGTTGCTCAATATCTGCCAGCGTATTGTGAGCCAGGTCGGCAGACGTGTCGATGAATCCAGCCCCATATGCGATGCGCGCCTGCCAGACGGATCGCGCGTCAACGTGATTGCGCCACCCCTGGCGATCGACGGGACCGCGCTCACCATTCGTAAGTTCAAGAAGGACAAGCTTACCCTCGATCAGCTTGTGAAATTCGGTGCGATTTCGCCCCAGGGTGCCGAGGTTCTGAAGATCATTGGCAGGGTTCGCTGCAATATCGTCATCTCAGGTGGCACAGGCTCTGGCAAGACGACACTCCTGAACTGCCTGACCAATTACATTGATCGCGAAGAGCGCGTCATCACCTGCGAAGACTCGGCCGAGTTGCAGTTGCAGCAGCCCCATGTCGTGCGTCTTGAAACACGCCCGCCCAACCTGGAGGGCGAGGGCGAGGTGACGATGCGCGATCTTGTCAAAAACTGTCTGCGCATGCGTCCTGAACGCATTATCGTCGGTGAGGTACGTGGTCCGGAAGTCTTCGATCTGCTGCAGGCGATGAACACCGGCCACGACGGTTCGATGGGCACCATCCACTCCAACAGCCCGCGCGAATGCCTTAACCGTATCGAATCGATGATCGCCATGGGCGGTTTCACGCTCCCTCAAAAGACGGTGCGAGAGATTGTGGTCGGGTCTGTGGACGTCATCATCCAGGCGGCACGTCTGCGAGATGGCTCGCGCCGCATAACTCACATCACCGAAGTCATTGGAATGGAAGGTGATGTGATCATCACCCAGGATCTGGTTCTCTATAATATCAAGGGAGAGGATGCGAGCGGCAGGTTGCTCGGCGAGCACGTCTCGACCGGCATCGGACGGCCGCATTTTTGGGATCGCGCGCGATACTACGGCGAAGAGCAGCGTCTGGCCGCTGCCCTCGAAGCGATGGAAAAACGGTCCGATTAATGGATATGCCAGGAAGGTATTAGCTCCAGATGTTCGGAATTGACACGACGATTTTGGCGTTTGTCGCACTTGCCGGCTGTAGCGCAGGGGCTGTCGCCTACGCATTCCTGTTCACCAGGATTTCGAACGAAAGCACCACCGGCCGGCGCCTCGATACCGTAAAAAAGGCCGAGACGGATCGCTCGGTAGTCAAGGCGTCGCGAGACAGGGTAGCCGAGGCAGCCAAGCGCCGAAAGACTGTCCAGGACTCCCTCAAGGATCTGGACGCCAAGCAAATGGCTTCGGAAAAAAATGTCAGAAAGCCGCCGCTGAAGATTCAGTTGAGACAGGCCGGCATGAAGGTTTCGATAGAGCGATTTTACATGTACTCGGTCGTGTGCGGCGTGGTCGTTACATTGATAGCTTTCTTCCTGCAAGCGCCGCTGCTCACTCTGCCTGGCGCCTTTGCCGCCGGCACTTTCGGGCTGCCGAGGTGGTTTGTATCATTCAGGCGCGGCAGACGCGTGAAAGCATTCCTCAACGAATTTCCCAACGCGTTGGACATCATCGTACGGGCCGTCAAATCGGGCCTGCCACTCAACGACGGTATCAGGCTTATCGCTAGCGAGTCGCCAGAGCCCGTAAAGACGGAGTTTCGTCGAATCGTGGAGTCGCAGCAGATCGGCATGTCGATACCCGACGCTGCGATGCGCATGACCGAAACGATGCCCTGTCCTGAAGCCGGCTTCTTTGGAATCGTGATCCAGATTCAACAGCAGGCTGGCGGCAATCTATCTGAAGCGCTGGGAAACTTGTCCCGGGTTCTTCGCGATCGCAAGAAAATGAAGGCGAAGGTTCAAGCGCTGTCGATGGAAGCCAAGGCGTCTGCCGTAATCATTGGTTCGCTGCCGTTTATTGTGGGTTTCCTCGTCTATCTATCGAGCCCGAACTACATCATGCCACTGTTCACGACGAGCACCGGCAATCTCGTCTTGGGGGTATCAGGCATCTGGATGTCAATCGGCATCTTCGTGATGCGCAAGATGATGAATTTCGATGTCTAGGGGCCGCGCAGCATGACCGCACAAGTTGTCAAGGCAATTACCGACCCAGCATTCCTCATTGCATTGCTGGTTGGAGTAGCCGTTTTCGCGACCATCTTTACTTTAATGCCTGCTCTGAGCGGAAACACATTGAAGTCCAGGATGAAGTCGGTTGCGCTGGAGCGCGACGAACTTCGTGCAAAGCAACGTGCACGTCTCGCCGTGGAGGCTGACAGGCGGCGCAAGGGCTTGCGTGAAGAGCAATCTCTGGGAATGCGTGCCATCGTTGACAGGCTTGATCTTCGACGTGCGCTTGTCGACGAAAACACAGTGGCGAAACTGAAGGTCGCAGGTTTCCGCGGGCAGAATCCGCTGACCAAGTTCCTGTTCTTTCGACTGGTCCTGCCCTTCGTGTTCTTTGCACTTGCCATCGTCTACACGTTCCTGCTTGGCGGGCTTCCCGAGCAGCCCACCGTCATAAAGGGATTCGTTTCCGTCGTTGTCGCCTACGCTGGCTTCTATGCGCCTGTTCTTTACGTCAACAATCGCGCCACAAAGCGTAAGCAGTCGATTCAGATGGCTTGGCCGGACGGGCTCGATCTCATGTTGATCTGCGTTGAATCAGGCATGTCGATCGAGGCAGCGATCCGCAAGGTTGCTGATGAGATCGGTGGGCAATCGATAGCGCTAGCCGAAGAATTCATTCTGACCAACGCTGAACTGTCTTATCTGCCAGAGCGTAAGCAAGCCTACGACAATCTTGCCAGCCGTACCGGACTCGACTCGGTCAAATCCGTGGCCCAGGCACTTGTGCAGGCCGAGCGCTACGGTACCCCGGTGGCACACGCGTTGAGGGTCCTTGCCAGCGAAAGCCGTGACATGCGCATGAACGAGGCAGAAAAGAAGGCGGCTGCACTGCCACCGAAGCTTACGGTGCCTATGATCCTTTTCTTCCTTCCGGTGCTGTTCGCAATCATCCTCGGACCCGCGGGCATCCAAGTCAGCCAGCGCGGTGGCATCTTTGGGGACGGCGAAAAAACGATGCAGGAATAGGCCGCCGGCACTAGGTCTGCGAATTGAAAAAAAATAGGCCAGTCGCTTAACCGGCCCATTTTCGCTTCGTTATCGAGGATCTGAAAATTCAGATTTCAGTTTGTGTCGGGCTTCTTCTTGTCGCCCTCTTTGAGATCATTCCAGGCATTTTGCTGAGCCAGCATTGAACGGAGATAGGCAACGTTTGCCTCTGCTTGTTCACGCAAAAGCTCCGAGCCAGCGATCTTTTCGGCTTCGTCGAAACGGCCTTGAAGTCCCACAACAAGAGCAAGATTCTGGCGTACCCTGCTATCCGCGCCCGGCTGCTCGGATGCTGTGCGCATATAGGTTTCGGCAGTCTTGAGATCTCCCTCAAGGACGTAGGACATGCCGAGATTGGACAAGACGGATGGTTCGTTTGGCTTGAGATCCAAGGCGCGCCTGTAGAGATTGCGTGCTTCGCCCGACTGGCCGAGCTGGTCGAGAATCGCGGCCTCGGCAGAAACCAGCTTCCAGTCTGGATATTCGGGTGTCTGCGCGCGCCGAACGGCATCGAGTGCAGGTTGCAGCTCACCTGCGCCTGCGAGGGATTTGCCGTAAGCAGCCAGCACTTCGCGATCCGTCGGATACGCGATCGCAAGCTTTCGCATAACCGCCAACGATTGTTCCGTCTTGCCGCTCATCTGCAGGACGGTTGAATAGCGCATCGCGGCATTCTTGTCGGAAGGATCCTTTGTATAAGCCTTGCCGATGGAGGCGCTGGCACTTCGTAACTCGCTTGATGACATCTGTTCGACAGCCTTGCCGGACTGTCGCGAGATTGATCCAGTCGTAAGCTTGCTGGTGCCGCAGCCTGTAACGCTTGCTGCCAGCGCAAAAACTGCTGCGGTGAGCAACAGCTTTTTTCCCGTTGCGTTCATCGTGCGGCTGGTCAACATCTGCGAAGGGGCTCCACTCGTTCTGGCACGGCCGCTCATAGCTTTCGGTCGGGCTTGAGAAATATTCTGTTAACCCTAACGGATCGTTAAAGATCGTCTCAGGTCATCAAAAGGAAGGGCTTCCGATGCCGGTTGAAATCAGCGCGCAGCAACTCAATTCGGTTCGCCCCATCCATCTCGTCGAAAAGGGCGATCTTGCGTCCGCTGGGCTTGGATCGATCGAAACCGCCTGGGCAGAGGCCAACGGCTTTGTTGGCCAGGCCGGCCGCACCCTGCTCGTCCCGGCTTTGGACGGGTCGGTAGCGTGCGCGCTTTTCGGCCTGGGAGATGCTGATAGATCGGTGTTCGAAAGGGGCGCGCTTGCAAAATCCTTGCCGGAAGGTAACTGGCACTTTGCCGGGCAGCCGTCTGATCCGGAGTTGACGATGCTGGGATTACTCATGGGTGGATACGAGTTCACCCGCTACGGCAAGAAGCCGGGCGCAAAGATCCGAATTACGGCCCCTAAGGGCCTAGACAAGGCTCATATCGACCGATTGGTCGAAGGCGTTTTTCTTGCCCGGGACCTCGTAAATACGCCGACAAACGAAATGGGCCCGGACCATCTTGAGCATGCAGTCCGTGAGCTTGCAAAAAAACACAAGGCCAGAGTCTCGGTAATTGCCGGGGATGATTTGCTGGCCGAGAATTTTCCCATGATCCATGCGGTCGGACGTGCGTCGGACGCTGCGCCTAGGCTGATCGACTTGGTCTGGGGCGAAAAGAGCGCACCCAAAGTGACCTTGGTGGGGAAAGGCGTGTGCTTTGACACAGGGGGGCTCGATATAAAACCCGCAAGCGGCATGCTGTTGATGAAAAAGGACATGGGTGGCGCCGCAAACGTGCTTGGTCTGGC
>JBBSOT010000002.1:0-49438 GCA_038259455.1 Hyphomicrobiales bacterium
AGTCGAGATCGGTCGATTTCGACGACTGGCCGATCAGCGCGGTCGAGACCGGCAGCAACATCGGCTTGTACTGAAGCGTCGCCGAAAGCTTCAGTGTCCCGCCGCCGGTGTTGTTGCTCGGCAGAAGGACGGTGAGCGTGGCATCGGCGGGATCGACCCCGCCAAGGTTGGCCTCGAAGAAGTCGTGGGCGTAGGCGACAATCTGCGACTCTGTGGCGCCTTCGGCAATGCGGCGCGCCGTGGCGATGCCCGCTGCATCGAGAGCGCTCATTGTCTGCGATCGCTGGCGCGACAACTCGCCATAATCTACGGCAAGCGCCAGCCCGCCCATGATCGGGACCATCGCGACGGTCGTCATTATGGCAAAATTGCCGCGAATATCGTTCAGAAACCGGCGGATCATGATGTCAGTACCCCTGCAGACCCCAATAGAAGCCGGCAATCTGTCATAAATCCCTAAATTACCGGTTCTGAATATGGGTCCAAAATGGAGCTATCATTTCACCGTCCGTTAACCATAAGACGGCCTGAAGCTTCGCGGTCAGGCGCTCAACTGGCCCTGACGGTCGTTTTTGACAGGCCTTGGCGGTGACAGCCGCTCGCCGGTCATCAGGTCGACGCCGATTTCAATGAGGCTCACGGCGTCCTCGTCGCTGGCGACGTCGGTGGCAACGATCTCGATCCCGGCCTTGGCGATCATCTCGATCATCTGCCCGGCGGTCGGGTCGCCTTTGCCGACAGTGGCTTGACCCAGCAGACGCGCCGCCGACAGTTTGACGATACTGCATCCCGCTTCCCTGATCGTATCGAGATCCTCCTCCGTGCCTGACCAATTCTCGATTGCGAGCCCGACATCCAGCATCTTGAGGGTCTCCAGCGGGGCAGCAAGTTCGCCAGACTCCACGAGACTGGCTGGCAGCGAGATCATGATCGAGCGGGCAAGCGCCGGATGCAGCCGGAAAAGGTCGAGCACGGCCAGGAATTCAAGCTCATCCGTCAGAAGCGCATCGGAAACGGCGACATGAAGCGGCACCTTTTCATTGACATCATCGGGCCGCTTTCGGGCCACTTCCGCCGCCGACAGGACAACCAGCTTTTCAAATGCCGCCCTGTTGAAATCGGCCAAGGTGCCCGGCACACGGCGGATATCGGCAGGCTTGCCGGCTTCGGGCTGGATATGGACATGAACTTCAAATCCGCCCGCTGCGCCGCGTCCTGCCGCGATGATCGGCTGCAGGCTCAAATTTGCATGGTCGCTGGCCGCGGCGCGACGCAGGGCAACCTCAATGCCGGATTGGTCGAGAAAGTCGCCGCCGCCCTTTTCGTCCTTGTTTGGCAGATGCTTGCCTCGCTTCGAGGGACCATGCGACACGCTGGCCGCTGCATTATGGTCCTTGTCTTTCGCGGGCGCGCCGGTCCGCTCCAATGCATCGAAGCGGCGCTTCAGGTTCGTACTGAGGTCGCCGAGGACGGCGGCGTCCCGATCGCCCCGCGCCGACACGTCCTTGATCGCCGCCTCCATCGAGCGCGACACACGCTCGAGTTCAGATGCGACCTCGTTCGACCGATTGAGCGCCCTGTAGGCGAGCGCAGTGGCCGCAATGGAAAGCATCAAGGTTGCAATTGCCGTGATCAGCACCAGTTCGTCGACGGGCAGGCCACGCGCTATGGCCAGTTGCAGAAACAGTGTTCCGATCGCACAGAAAGCCGCCGCGCCGCCGATCGCCAACAAAATACGCTGCATTGAACCAGTCAGTCCCTGTGAAGGCGACAAGAGCGCCCAGGGCAGGTTAGCGCAATTGAGCAGCCCATGCGAAATTTTTAATGCACCGTCCGACGCCCACGGGCAAATACGGGTGACAGGGTTAAGCGGTTCGGCTAATGCCGGGGCGTTCAACGTCGAAATAAGCGCGCTCGAGAAGGTCTGTTCATGGCGGAAATGCCCGAAACCATTGCAACGCTCGACCAATTCTCCGGCCGCTACGAAGCCATTATCTGCGACGTCTGGGGCGTGCTGCACAACGGCGTGACCCATTCATCAGCCGCAGCGAGCGCGCTCGCACGTGCCCGCGCCAACGGCCTGCCCGTGGTGCTCGTGACCAATGCACCGCGCCCTCGCGATGCTGTCGTGGCCCAGATCGAGGCGATTGGAGTGCCTGCAGACGCGTGGGACCGCATTGTGACATCGGGCGACGTTACGCGGGACCTTATCAAGGACAGTGCGCGGCGGATCTTTCACCTCGGGCCCGACCGCGACACGAGCCTCTATGAAGGGCTCGATGCCGAACTGGTCGAAGAATTCGAGGCTTCGGCAGTCGTTTGTACCGGGCTCTTCGATGATGAAACAGAATCACCGGAAGAGTATGGTGAGATGCTGCACCGCATGCGCGCGCGCGATCTGCCATTCATATGCGCAAACCCGGACATCGTGGTCGAGCGCGGCGATCGGCTTGTCTGGTGTGCAGGGGCCCTGGCACGCGACTACGCCCAGCTTGGCGGCCGCACCTTCATTGCCGGAAAGCCATACGCGCCGATCTATGAGGCTGCCCTGAAATCCGCAGCCGGGATGCTCGGCCGCGACATCGCGCGCAGCAAGATTCTGGCGATAGGCGATGGCATGCTGACCGACATAAAGGGCGCATGCGACAATGGTTTCGATGCGCTGTACATTTCCGGCGGCATTCACGCCGCCGACTACGGTCACCCCGACAATCCCGAGCCGGAGCGGCTGGCTGCGTTTCTCGACCAACACGGTTTCCGGCCCGTTGCCGTCATGCCGAAGCTTCGCTAGGCAAAAGTCGATGCGACGCAAAATCCAGCGTCTGGACGGTATCGATCCGATCGAGGGGCCTCTGCGCGGCGGCGTCGTGGCGATCGGCAATTTCGACGGCGTGCATCGCGGCCATCAGGCCGTGCTGCAGCGGGCGCTGGACGAAGCCGGGCGCCGCGCCTGCGCGGCTCTTGTGCTGACCTTCGAGCCCCATCCGCGCCTGGTTTTCCGGCCGCAAGCGCCCCTCTTCATTCTGACGCCGGCGCCGATGAAGGCCCGCCTTCTCTCCGAACTTGGATTTCAGGCGGTGGTCGAGCAGCCATTCTCGCGGGAGTTCGCACAGCACTCGGCGGAAGGTTTCGTGACCGGAATTCTGGAAAACCGCCTTGGCATCAGCCATGTGGTGACAGGGTTTGATTTCCACTTCGGCAAGGACAGGCAAGGCGGCCCGGCGTTTCTGATGGAAAGCGGGGAGAGGCACGGTTTCGGCGTAACTCTGGTGGATGCCTTCCGGGACGAGAATGCCGAGATCGTGTCCTCGTCGCGCATTCGGGCACTGCTGGGCGCCGGCGATGTGGCGCAATCCGCCGGTCAGCTGGGATACCGCTATACGGTACAGGCCGAGGTGATTGCCGGCCAGAAGCTTGGCCGTACGCTGGGCTTTCCGACCGCCAACATGCAGCTGCCGTCGGATTCCGAGCTGAGGCACGGCATCTACGCGGTTCGACTGCGCAGGCGCGACGGAACATTGCACGACGGCGTGGCGAGTTTCGGCCGTCGACCGACAGTCGGCGACAATGGAGCGCCGCTGCTGGAGACATATGTTTTTGACTTTTCTGGCGATCTGTACGACGAAACGTGCAGCGTATCGTTCTTCGGATATCTGCGCGGCGAGGAGAAATTCGCCGGTCTGGACGACCTTGTCGTCCAGATGAAGCGGGACGAGGCCGAGGCCAGGGCGTTGCTTTCCGCTGTCGCGCCCTTGTCGACACTGGATGCCACGGTCGCTTTCTGAAGCACGGGATCGGAAACGATTTAATTCAAATTTTACACAATCCGCCCAGAACAATTGGCTAACGGGCGTTAACGGGTGTCACCAGAACAGGCAATGATGATCAGGACCTTGCGTTATTCTTCGGTTGCCGCAGTGCTCGCGCTCACCGTTGCCGGCAGTGCGTTCGCCCAGCAGTCTTCCGCAGGGGGCAGCGGCGTGTTCGACTGGATCCACGGCGACTGGAAGCTGATCGTCGGGGCAACCGGCATGGTCGCGCCCGATTTCAACGGCGCCAAGGACATGATGTTCAGCGTGTCGCCGATCATTTCGCTCGGCAAGGCGGGACCCGAGGCGCGGTTCACCTCGCGCAATGACAATATCTCCATATCCCTGTTCGACAATGGCGCGGTCAGGGGCGGCGTGAACGGCAAGATCCTGTTTTCACGCGACTCAGACGATTCGGACGAACTGAAGGGTTTGGATCCCGTGCGCTGGGGCGCCGAAATCGGTGGCTTTGCCGAAGTCTACCCGACCGACTGGCTGCGGCTGCGTGGTGAGGTCAGGCAGGGCGTGAGGGCGCATGATGGCGTGGTCGCCGAACTGCGCGCCGACGCCTTCCAGGATGTGACGCCGGCCGTTCGGATTTCGGGCGGCCCGCGGCTGACATATGCGTCGGCAGACTATTTCCATTCGTACTACGGTGTCTCGGCTTCGGAATCCGTTGCGTCGGGTCTGTCAGAATACGAACCTGACGGTGGATTGGCCTCGGTTGGCGTCGGCGGCGCAATTGACTGGAAGACCACCGAACAGTTCACAACGAGCTTTTTTGGCGAGTACCAGCGTCTCCTCGGACCGGCGGCCGATTCGAGCCTTGTGCGGGAGGGCGGGTCGGTCAACCAGTTCACGTTCGGCTTTTCGGCTGCCTACCGTTTCGACTTCACATTGTAGAGACAGGTGCTGTCGTCCAAGCAACCGGGTGCCTGACCACGGCCAAAATCGGTGCGACTTAATCGAACATGCAGGAAATGCTTTATTCCCGACCGCGCCTCGTCTAAAAGCACCAGCCATGACGCATGCACGGCGCGCCTTTGCGATTGCGATACGAATTACCGGCCCGGTCTTCCCCGCAGCCTGAGGCTGCCGGAAGCTCCGGGACTTTTGGCGCGACCAATCCTCGCGCTCTTCCAAAATCATGATAATTCAACGCCCGAGCCTTGGCCGACGGGCAGTTCCTGGCAAGTGATATGACCGACACATCTGAAGCGATCGACTATTCCAAGACACTCAACCTGCCGCAGACGGATTTTCCGATGCGCGCCGGGCTGCCCGACAAGGAGCCGCTGCTGGTCAAGCGCTGGCAGGATATGGGCATGTACAAGCGGTTGCGCGAAAGTGCCGCCGGCCGCGAAAAATACGTACTGCATGACGGCCCGCCCTACGCCAACGGCAACATCCATATCGGCCACGCGCTGAACAAGATCCTGAAGGACGTCATCACCCGCTCCTTCCAGATGCGCGGCTATGACTCCAACTACGTGCCGGGCTGGGACTGCCACGGCCTGCCGATCGAATGGAAGATCGAGGAAAAGTACCGCGCCGCCGGCAAGAACAAGGACGAGGTGCCGGTCAACGAGTTCCGCCAGGAATGCCGCGATTTTGCCGCGCACTGGATCAAGGTGCAGGGCGAGGAATTCCAGCGGCTCGGCGTGTTCGGCGATTTCGACAATCCGTATACGACGATGGCCTTCCACGCCGAGGCGCGGATCGCCGGCGAACTCCTGAAATTCGCCATGTCGGACCAGCTCTACCGCGGCTCCAAGCCGGTGATGTGGTCGGTGGTCGAGCGCACGGCGCTTGCCGAGGCCGAGGTGGAATACCAGGACTACGAGAGCGACACGATCTGGGTGAAGTTCTCGGTTTCGAAGCGACACGATCATGGCAGGCTTGTTGGGGTGGACGACACAAACCGAGAAAGCGTCGTTGAAGATCAAATCGATCTTGCGATCCGGTCGAGCGAGCTTCTCGGGGCAAGCGTTGTCATCTGGACCACCACGCCCTGGACCATCCCGGGCAATCGCGCCGTCAATTATTCACCCCGGATCAACTACGGGCTCTACGAGGTCACGGCGGCCGAAAACGATTTCGGCCCGCAGCCGGGAGAGAAGCTGATCTTTGCCTCGGCCCTGGCCGACGTGTCGGCTGAAAAGGCCAAGGTGACGTTGAATCATCTTCGCAGCGTTTCGGCCGAAGAGCTTGCAAGCCTTACACTTTCTCACCCCTTCAAGGGTTTCGGTGGTGGCTATGATTTCGCCGTGCCGATGCTCGCCGGCGACCATGTCACTGACGATGCCGGCACCGGCTTCGTGCACACGGCGCCCGGCCATGGCCGCGAGGACTTCGAGGCATGGTCGGACGCGGCGCGCGATCTGGAAGCGCGCGGCATTTCATCCAAGATCCCGTTCACGGTCGACGATGCCGGTTTCTTCACCAAGGACGCGCCGGGCTTCGGACCGGACCGCGAGGGCGGTGCTGCGCGTGTCATCGACGACAATGGCAAGAAGGGCGACGCCAACAAGGCGGTCATCGAGGAACTGATCAAGCGCAATGCACTGTTTGCGCGCGGCAGGCTGAAGCACTCCTATCCGCATTCCTGGCGCTCCAAGAAGCCCGTGATCTTCCGCAACACGCCGCAATGGTTTGTCCATATGGACAAGCAACTGGGCGACGACACGACGCTGCGCAGCCGGGCGCTGGCGGCAATCGACGCCACGCGCTTCGTGCCGGCGGCCGGTCAGACCCGGCTTCGCGCCATGATCGAGGAGCGGCCCGATTGGGTGCTGTCGCGGCAGCGCGCCTGGGGCGTGCCGATCTGTGTTTTCGCCGACGTCGACGGCACTGTGCTGAAGGACGAGGCGGTCAATGCCCGCATCATGGATGCTTTCGAGGCCGAGGGCGCCGACGCCTGGTTTGCAGAAGGCGCCAAGGAACGGTTCCTGGGCAACCACGATCCGGCGAAATGGATGCAGGTCACCGACATTCTCGACGTCTGGTTCGATTCAGGCTCGACCCACGCCTTCACGCTGGAAGATCGGCCCGACTTGAAATGGCCGGCCGATGTCTATCTTGAAGGCTCCGACCAGCATCGCGGCTGGTTTCATTCCTCGCTGCTTGAAAGCTGCGGCACGCGGGGCAGGGCGCCCTACGACACGGTCGTCACGCATGGCTTCACCATGGCCGAGGACGGCAAGAAAATGTCGAAGTCGCTCGGCAACACGGTGGTGCCGCAGGATGTCATCAAGCAGTCGGGCGCCGATATCCTGCGGCTCTGGGTGGTGACGACCGACTATTGGGAGGACCAGCGGCTCGGCAAGAATGTGCTGCAGACCAACGTCGATGCCTATCGCAAACTCAGAAACACCATCCGCTGGATGCTTGGCACGCTGGCCCACGACAAGGGCGAGACGATGCTGGTCGCCGACATGCCGGAACTAGAGCGTTTGATGCTCAACCGCCTGGCCGAGTTGGACCTCGTGGTGCGCGCCGGCTACGACGCCTTCGATTTCAAGCGGGTGATGCGGACATTGCTCGACTTCATGGTCGTCGAACTGTCGTCTTTCTACTTCGACATCCGCAAGGACGCGCTCTATTGCGAGGCGCCGTCGAGCCTGAAGCGCAAGGCTTCGGTGCAGGTCGTGCGCCATCTTTTCGACTGCCTTGTGAAATGGCTCGCACCGATGCTGCCCTTCACCACGGAAGAGGCTTTTCTCGAGCGCTATCCCGAGAAGGAATCGGTGCATCTTGAACAGTTTCCAACGATTCCCGGCGAATGGCGCGATGCCGGACTGGAAAAGAAGTGGCGGAAAGTGCGCGACGTGCGCCGCGTTGTAACCGGTGCGCTCGAAATCGAGCGCGCGAGAAAGACGATTGGCTCGTCGCTCGAGGCAGTACCGGTGGTCTATATGTCCAATGCAAAGCTGGAGAGCGAGATCTCGGGCGTGGACATGGCCGAAATCTGCATCACCAGCGGCTGGATCGTGTCGCACGAGGGTGTCCCGGCAGGTGCGTTCACGCTGCAGGATGTTGCCGGCGTTGCCGTTGTCGTGGAGAAGGCAGAAGCGCGCGGCCTGAAGAAATGTGCCCGCTCGTGGCGTTATACGGCGGATGTGGGTTCAGATCCGGAATTTTCGGACGTTTCGGCCCGCGATGCTGAAGTCCTGCACGAATTGCAGGAGATGGGGCGCCTTTGAACGGGCGCGTGAAACGGCGTTCGGGCCTGTTCTAACGGCCAATCGTTGCCCTTGACGGCTGCTTAAGATAATAGCGGGAAACTCTGGCCGACAAATTGTCGCCGGATTTCCGTCGGATAGGATGGAAGCTGGCCCGGATCGTGATCCGGAGTCGTTGAGAGGCGGGACGCAGTGGAATTAGCACGTATGAGTGAATATTGTCGCGTTCGCGTGGCGTTGATCGCGCCGCTTGTCGCGTCCGGCCTGCTGGTTTCGGGCTGCATGAGCTCGCCCACCTATGGCACCGACAAGACAGCAAACGAGCAGCTGACCAGCGATCTTACCGGCATGCTTTCGCTCAAGCCAAAGTCGAGAGCGGCTGAATACAAGCCGCGCCCCGAACTTGTGAAGCCGACCAACCCGACCACGGAATTGCCTCCACCGCAGGAAAACATTGTAACGGCATCAGCAGGTTTGTGGCCCGAATCGCCGGAGGAGCAGCGCGCCCGGATTCGCGCGAATGCCACTGCCAACAGCGACAACCCGAATTACGAGTCGGAAATTATCAACGACGTCAGCAGTGCTCGGGAGACACGGGCACCGGCAACGAGCGGTGCCGCCGGACGTGCGAGCGAATCCGGCTTGATTGATCAGGCGGATGCCAGGAAGCGTGCAGACAAGTTCAAGCAACAGGTTGCGGCTACCAAACAGGGTAGCCCGACTGTGCGCAGGACATTGACCGAACCGCCGCTTGAATATCGCTTGCCGGCTGAAACCGCGCCGACCGACGAACTCGGGGAAGACGAGTTCAAGAAGGCGCGCCGTCTCAAGGCCGAAGCGAAGAAAGGCAACGACAAGAGCTGGCGTGACCTCGTCCCCTGGCTCTGACCGCAACGCCCTCTAGCGCCGGTCTTTAAAGAACTGCCTGAGGACCGTTGATGCCTCGACCTCGCCAATACCGGGGTAGATTTCCGGCGAATGGTGGCAGGACGGCGACGCGAAGAAGCGGACACCATTGATGACCGCACCTCCCTTGATGTCGGCTGCCCCGAAATACAGACGCCGGATACGGGCGAACGAAATGGCGCCGGCGCACATGGCGCAGGGTTCAAGCGTAACGTAGAGGTCGCATTCGCCGAGCCGTTCGGACGAAAGCACACGTGATGCTTCCCGTATTGCAAGAAGTTCAGCGTGTGCGGTGGCGTCGGGCAGTTCGCGTGTTCTGTTGCCAGCGCTCGCGATGATTTCGCCGGCCTGCACAACGACTGCACCGACAGGCACTTCTCCGCGTGCGCCTGCGGCCTGTGCTTCGGCCAGTGCAGCACCCATGAAATCCCGGCGGCTCAAGCGCGAATTCCGCATAGGCTGACCAAGTTCAAACTCTATTTCCTCGCAAGCCCGAAACGATCCTGTTATCTAGCCGCCCAAAGGGGCAAAGGCCACATGGACGACGACCGAAATAAACCACCACGCAAAACAGGGCGAAAGCCTGCGCCATTCAAAGGTCGCAGCGACGCTCCACCGCGTTCCGGCAAGTCCGGGCAGGGCCCCGCCAAGCCGTATCGGGCAGACGGCGAGCGCAAGCCGTATGCCAAGCGCGCCGATGCGCCGGCAGGCGATGGCGGCAAGCGTGATTTCAAGCGCGACGCCCGACCGCGCGACGGTGGCGAAGGCCGCGCCGAGCGTCCGTCCTTCAAGTCTGGACCGAGGCCCGACCGCAAACCCTATGAGAAGCGCGAGCAGACGAGCGGCGAGGGCAAGCCCTATGCGCCGCGCAATGATCGCGGCGCTCGTCCACCCTATGCTCCGAAACCTGAAGGCTTGGAGCGTCCGAAACGGGATTTTCGACCGCGTCCGGAGAGCGGCGGAGAAGGATTCCAGCGGCGGGACAGGCCCTCTGGCGCCGGCAGTTCAGACCAGCAGCGCGAAGGCACACGGTCATTCGGAACGAAAAGCCATGAGGGCCAGAAGCGGTCCTATGGCATGAAGAGCCATGGTGATATCGCCAAGACGCCGTTCCGCAAGCCGACCGAAGCCGGTGCCGAGGTGCCTGGCGAACGCATTGCCAAGCGATTGGCCCGCGCCGGTATCGCATCACGGCGCGATGCAGAGGAATTGATTGCGGCGGGCCGGGTCAAGGTCAATGGCCAGAAGCTCGGATCGCCGGCATTCAACGTCATGCCCGACGACACGATCGAGGTCGATGGAACCGCCATTCCGGCGATCGAGCGCACCAGGCTGTTTCTTTTCCACAAGCCCGCTGGCGTGGTGACCACAAACCGCGACCCTGAGGGAAGAAAGACCGTCTTTGACGTGTTGCCGGCTGAATTGCCGCGATTGATGACGATCGGGCGCCTCGACATCAATACCGAGGGGCTCCTTCTGCTCACCAATGATGGCGGCCTGTCGCGCATATTGGAGTTGCCGGCGACTGGCTGGCTGCGGCGCTACCGGGTCCGGGTGCATGGCAAGGTCGACGAAAAGATGCTGCCGGGCCTGAAGGACGGCATGGCAGTCGACGGTGTGTTCTATGGTTCGATCGAGGCGACGCTCGACAAGGAGCAGGGGTCCAATGCCTGGATGACCGTTGCCCTGCGCGAAGGCAAGAACCGTGAAGTGAAGAACATTCTGGGCGCGCTCGGTCTCGAAGTCTCGCGGCTGATCCGGCTTTCCTACGGCCCTTTCCAGCTCGGCGACCTGCCGGAAGGACATGTGCAGGAGATCAAGGGCAAACTCCTGCGTGACCAGCTTGGCGAACGCCTGATCGAAGAGTCGGGCGCAAATTTCGAAGCGCCGATCGTCAACGCTTTTTCCAACGAGCCTGTCAAGCGTGCACCGCCGCCAAGAGAAGAGCTGCCCGAGCGGCCCAAGGTTGCGCGCGACGGCGACCGCAGGCACATCGGCGAGGGCGGGCTGATCAAGAACCGCAAGCGTCGTGAAAACACGCGCGACGAGGCGCTTGGCAAGCTCTCGACACGTCCCGAGCGACCGAAGGTCGAGCGTGGTCCAAAGCCCGAGCGCCCGCAACTGGAACGCGGCGAGCGGCCGGTCCGTGCCGGGAAGTTCGGTGACAGACCTGACCGCAATGCCAGCTTTGCCAGCGAGGGTGTCGCCAAGCCCCGCGCCGGCAAGAAGCCGGAACGTGAGCAGAAGCCGATCGATCCTCCCGGTGTGCGCAAGGCCAATGTGTGGATGGCGCCAGGCGCGCGGCCGATCGGGACCGGGCGGGCGGCTGCCGAGAAAGCGGAAGTCGAGGCCAAGCGCGCGGCGAAAAAGTCCTACGCCAAACCGGGTGGCAAGCCGTCATTCGCAAAACCGCGCGCCGACAAGCAGCGCGGTGAACAATCGGGCGACAATCGGCAGCGCAGCAGCGACGGGCCCAAGGGACCACGCGGTGGCGGGCGAAATGCGGATCGTCGGCGGTGAGTTTCGCGGCCGGCCTTTGGCCACGCCGCGCAGCCAGTCCATCCGCCCGACGAGCGACCGAACCCGCGAAGCGGTGTTCAATGTCCTGGCGCACCGGTTTCCAGACAAGCTTGCCGGCGCCCAGGTGCTCGACCTGTTCGCGGGTACCGGTGCGCTTGGGCTCGAGGCATTGTCGCGGGGCGCCGCGCACTGCCTGTTCATCGAGGAATCGGCCGAGGGGCGTGGCCTGATCCGCACCAATGTCGAAACCTTCGGTCTGCAGGGTCGGACCAAGGTTTTTCGGCGCGATGCCACCGGTCTGGGCGACGCCGGCACGGTGCCGCGCAGCGGCCTGATCTTTGCCGATCCGCCTTATGGCAAGGGGCTGGGTGAGGCGGCGCTGCGTTCTGCACTGAAGGGTGGCTGGCTGGCCAAAGGGGCGCTTTGCGTGGTGGAAGAGGCTGTCTCGGCGCAGTTCCAGCCCGGCGAAGGCTACACCATCAAGGAAGAGCGCACCTACGGCGATACCATCATCCGGTTTCTCGAAGCCGCTTAGGGGCCTGACCCACGGCGTTCGAATCGTGTCCGCACGTAAAGATGACAAACAATTCACTTACCCGGCTGTGCTGCGCGGTGCATAACGCGCCGGTCCGAGACCTGCGGGAAACCTGGAGTAATTGATGAGCCGACCTGCCTTTCCAATCAGATTCCTGCAAGCGGCATTTCTGGTGATGGCCATTTCCGGCGTTGCTGCCGCGGCATCGTCCGACAACCGGTCGGCGCAGGAAGCCGTTTCGACCTTTACGCTGGATAACGGCCTGGAAGTCGTGGTCATCCCGGATCGCCGGGCGCCGATCGTTACGCATATGGTCTGGTACAAGATCGGCAGTGCCGACGAGCCGCCCGGCAAATCGGGCATCGCGCATTTTTTCGAACATCTGATGTTCAAGGGCACGACGAATCACAAAGCCGGTGAATTCGGCGCCAGGATCGCCGAGATCGGCGGCAGCGAAAACGCCTTCACGACGGACGACTATACAGCCTATCACCAGACGGTTACCCCCGAAGCCCTCGAAACCATGATGGAGTTCGAGTCGGACCGGATGCGCAACCTCATCCTGACGGATGCGGTGATCGGCCCCGAGCGCGACGTCATCCTCGAAGAGCGACGGTCACGCATCGAGAATAATCCGGAGGCGCTGCTCAGCGAGGAAGTCGACGCAACGCTTTACCAGAACCATCCCTATCGTATTCCGGTCATCGGGTGGATGCACGAAATCGAGAAGCTCAACCGCGTCGACGCTGTTGCCTTCTACAATCGCTACTATGCCCCGAACAACGCGATCCTGATCGTCGCAGGCGACGTCGACGCCGCTCAGGTGCGTGCGATGGCTGAACGGACCTACGGCAAGGTGGCCCGCGGACCCGATCTGCCGCCACGTGTCCGGCCTACGGAGCCAGAGCAGAATACCAGCCGCACCGTGACCATGGCCGACCCGCGTGTTTCGGTGCCGAGCTTTCTGCGTTCATGGCTGGTGCCATCCTATGAGACGGCGGAGCCAGGCGAGGCAGAGGCGCTTGACCTGCTTTCCGAGATTCTGGGTGGCGGAACCCGCAGCAGGCTTTACCAGGCGCTCGTCGTAAAGTCGGGCGTGGCTTCTTCCGCGGGCGCTTACTTCAGCGGATCGAAGCTCGATATAGCGCCCTTCACGGTCTATGGCGCGCCGCGCGGAACCGCCAAGCTCGACGCGGTAGAGGCTGGGGTCAAAGCCGAGATCGACAGTATCGTCAAGGATGGGGTGACGGCTCAGGAACTGGAGAGCGCCAAGAAGCGCTTCATCCGCTCGATGATCTTTGCGCGAGACGACCAGGCCTCCATGGCCAATATCTATGGCTCCACGCTGGCCACCGGCGGGACTGTCGAAGATATCGCGCAATGGCCGGACAGGATCCGTGCCGTGACGGCCGAACAGGTCCAGCAGGCTGCTGCAAAGTACCTCCGCACCGATCATTCGGTGACCGGTTACCTGCTGCCATCCGAACCGATCCAGAATTAGAAAGCGCATGAACACGATGTTGGATATGCTTGCAAAGACTCGCGTTTTGGCTGCTGCCTGTGCGACTGTCATGTGTCTTCTGGTGGCTGCAATTCCAGCCGGCGCCGAGGTCGCGATTCAGAAGGTGACGAGCGACAAGGGCATCACAGCCTGGCTGGTCGAGGATTATTCCGTGCCCATCGTCTCGATCCGCTTCGCCTTCGAAGGCGGCAGCTCCCAGGATCCGGAGGGCAAGGGCGGTCTGGCCGAACTGATGACGGGCCTCTTCGACGAGGGCGCCGGCGACCTGGACAGCGAGGCTTTCCAGGTGAAGCTGGACGATGCCGGCGCCGAGATGAGCTTCAACGCCGGCCGTGACGAGATATTCGGTTCGATGCGCATGCTGGCGGAAAACCAGGACGAGGCCTTCGATCTGCTGAGGCTGGCGATCCTGGAGCCCCGCTTCGACGCTGCTCCCGTCGAGCGCATCCGCGCCCAACTGGTGTCGGGCATCGTCGCCAGCGCCCGCGACCCCGAGACCGAGGCACAGCAAAAATGGGTCGAGGCTCTTTATGGCGATCATCCCTATTCGCGCCGCGACGTCGGGACGGAAGCTTCGCTGTCGTCCATCACGCCGGACGATTTGCGCGCCTATCACAAGGCGGTGTTCGCCCGCGGCAATCTTTATGTGGCGATTGTCGGCGCGATCGATGCCGACACAGTCAAACGTCAACTGGACCGGCTGTTTGGCGATCTGCCCGAAAAGCCTTCGTTGACCCCGGTGGCTGATGTCGACCTGAAGCTCGGACAGGTGGTCACATTTGACTATCCCTTGCCGCAGACAACGTTGCAGATGGCCCTTCCCGGAGTGGCCAGAGACGCACCCGACTTTTTCGCCGCCTACCTGATGAACCATATTCTTGGTGGTGGGAGTTTCACATCGAGGCTGTTCGATGAAGTGCGCGAAAAGCGGGGCCTGGCCTATGGCGCGACGTCTTCACTGGTCACCTACAGGCATGCGTCCGCTCTCATCATTGGCACTGCGACGCGTTCGGATCGCGCTTCCGAAACTCTGGACGTGATCCGCGACGTCTTGAAGAAAATGGCCGACGAAGGGCCAACGGCGGCTGAACTGGCGGCGGCCAAGAAATTTATCGTCGGGTCTTACGCGCTCAATGCGCTCGATTCCTCAAATGCGATTGCCAGTACATTGCTGTCATTGCAGATTGACGATCTGGGCATTGATTACATGCAGCGACGCGAAGCGATGATCGACGCGGTTACGCTCGACGATGTCAAGGCGGCCGCACGCAAGTTGCTGCTGGCCAAGCCGGCGATTCTGGTAATCGGACCTCCATTTTCCGAAGGTGGCTAGGATGAGTTCAGGCTCGCCAAGTTTCGCGGTGGCTTTTGGCGGCGGCGGCGCGCGTGGGCTTGCTCATATTCATGTCATCGAGGCGCTCGACGAATTGGGGATCAAGCCGGTGGCCATTGCCGGATCGTCGATCGGCGCCGTGATGGGCGCCGGCGTGGCGGCTGGCATGTCAGGCAAGGCGATTCACGAGTATTGCCTGTCGGTCCTGTCACGCCGGACGGAGGTTGCAGGCCGCATGTGGAGCGCCCGGCCGGGCACACTGGCCGAGGTTTTCGGTGGCCTTCGCGTCAGCCAGTTCCGTATCGACCGCATCCTTCAGGCATTCCTGCCCGATGAAATTCCAAAGAATTTCGAGGATCTCGGTATTCCGCTGCAGGTGACGGCGACCGACTATTACGGTCATCACGTTGCGGTTATCGCAGAAGGCGATCTCAGATCCGCGATCGCCGCATCGGCTGCTATTCCCGCCGTATTCAGCCCTGTCATCCGCGACGGTAGGCTGTTGATCGACGGTGGGATCTACAATCCTGTTCCCTTCGACCTTTTGCACGGCAAGGCCGATTTCGTCATCGCCATCGACGTGGTCGGCGCGCCGGTGGATGACGGGCGCAACAAGCCCAACTCCATCGATTTGATGTTCGGCGCGACCCAGTTGATGATGCAGTCGATAACCGCTGCCAAGCTGAAGAATGCCCAGCCCGACATTCTGCTGCGTCCGCCCGTCTCCAATTTCCGGGCGCTCGATTTCCTGAAGGTCGAGGCGGTGATGGCCCAGACTGCGTCGATCAAGGATGAGACCAAACGCGCGGTCGAGAAATTGCTCAAGGCGAAAGAGATTTCTGCCTGACCGCTGACCGCAGGTCTCGCACCCGGCTTGAGAACGATCTTTTAGTGGGCAAATACCTGGTCCATCGATGCAAAGCCCTTGAATTCAAGCGCATTGCCTGACGGGTCGCGGATGAACAGGGTTGCCTGTTCGCCCGGCTCTCCCTTGAAGCGGACCATCGGGCGCTCGACCCAGTCGATGTCGCTGCGGCTCTCCAGCCTTGCAGCCAAGGCCTTCCAGTCGTCGATCAGAAGAACCACGCCGAAATGCGGGATCGGTACGCTGACCCCGTCGACAGCGCCATGGCTTGCCGACGTACCAGCATCCGGTCTCAAATGCGCCGACATCTGGTGGCCGAAAAGACTGAAGTCGACCCAGCTATCGGATGAGCGGCCGATCTGGCAGCCGAGCGTCTCCTGATAGAAAAGTCTCGTTTCTTCAAGGTCGCGAACCGGGAAGGCAAGGTGGAATGGGGTCATGTCAAATCTTTCGGTTTAGTACAGGCCGTTCAGCAGTTCGCGGGTTGCCGAGGCAGCCCGGGCGACAATATCGACAGGCCGCGGGCATTGCACAAGCCGGCGTGGAACAATAGATGGTGCCAGAGACAATCCCGCCACCGCACCAGAAAATCAGGATACTTCAATGAAGGCCGGACCTGACGCCGCACAATTGACCGACCGTGTCGCAGCACTGGTAGAGGCCGCAAAGAAAGCCGGCGCCGACGCGGCCGATGCCGTGGCGGTTCGCGGACGCTCGACCAGCGTTTCGGTTCGTCTTGGCAAGGTCGAGAGCACCGAGGCTTCGGAAGGCGATGATGTATCGCTCCGGGTTTTTGTCGGAAAGCGGGTCGCCAGTGTTTCGGCGACGGCCTCGTCCGATCCCAAAGCTCTTGCCGCGCGAGCCGTGGCCATGGCCAAGGTATCGCCCGAGGATGCTGTTCAGGGGCTCGCCGACCAGGCGCTTCTTGCTACCGTCGTACGTGACCTCGATCTTTTTGACCCTACGGAGGTAAGTGCCGAACAGTTGCGCGAGAGCGCACTTGCAGCAGAAGAGGCGGCACTTGCCGTGCCGGGCGTCAGCAACTCCGGCGGCAGTGGCGCCAGTGCTGGACTTGGCGGCATGGTTCTGGCGACGTCACAGGGCTTTCTCGGCCATTATTTCGGCACCCGCTTCGGCCGGTCGGCAAGCGTCATCGCCGGTGAGGGCACCGGCATGGAGCGCGATTACGATTACTCCTCACGGCTGCATTTTTCCGATCTCGACGATCCTGCCACGATCGGCCGCAAGGCTGGCGAACGGGCAGTAAAGCGCCTCAACGCTCGCAAGGCCAAGACCGGAGCTGTGGATGTCGTGTTCGACCCGCGAGTCGCCCGCGGCGTGGCCGGCCATCTGGCCGGAGCGATAAATGGCGCATCCGTTGCCCGCAAGACCAGCTTTCTGCGCGAGATGATGGGCAAGCAGATCGCGTCTGGCGCCATTACCGTGACCGATGAGCCGCAGCGCATGCGCGGCCAGGCATCGCGTCCCTTCGACGGGGAAGGCGTGTCCGGTGAAAAGCTGCTGATGGTCGAGAACGGAGTGCTCAAGCACTGGTTCCTGTCGAGCTCGACGGCACGCGAACTCGGTCTCGTTACCAATGGCCGCGGCGCCCGCGGCGGCTCGTCTGTCTCGCCGACGTCGACCAATTTCGCCATCGAGGCGGGCGTTCAGACGCCTCAGGATCTCATTGGCTCGCTGAAATCGGGTTTCTACGTGACAGAGGTGTTCGGCCAGGGCGTCGATATGGTGACGGGTGAATACAGCCGTGGCGCTTCGGGCTTCTGGATAGAGAATGGCGAGCTTGCATATCCTGTATCGGAAGTCACGATCGCATCGAACCTCAAGGAGATGTTCATGCGCATGGTGCCGGCCAGTGATCTCGATCGCAACTTTGGCACCGCGAGTCCCACGCTTATGATCGAAGGCATGACCCTTGCAGGCAGTTGACGACGTCCAGATTGCGGAAGCATCGGCTGACCTGACGCTTCTGCTCGAGGCGGCCGAGGAGGCAGGCCGCATCGCCATGCGCTACTTCAAGAACGATCCTGAGGTGTGGATGAAGGGCGGTATGTCGCCGGTCAGTGAAGCCGATTATGCGGTCGATACTTTTCTTCGCGAGACATTGATGGCTGCGCGACCGGGCTATGGATGGCTATCGGAAGAAACCGTCGACGGCGCCGCCCGGCTTGCCGCCCCGCGAACCTTCGTGGTCGATCCGATCGACGGAACACGGGGTTTTCTGGCCGGCGATTCACGCTGGTGCGTTTCGGTGGCCGTCGTCGAAAACGGCATTCCTATCTCCGGGGTGCTTGAATGTCCGGCGCAACGCCAGACTTTCCAGGCGGCATTGGGCCGTGGCGCCTTCAGGAACGGTGATCTGCTCTCGGCACCCGGGGCTCGGGACCAGATGGCAATCGGTGGACCCAAGGAGTTTATCGACGCGCTGCCTCGCAAGTGGCGTGAGGGTGCACGGCGTGCTGCCCATATTCCGTCGCTTGCCTATCGAATTGCGATGGTTGCAGACGGTACCTTGGGGGCCAGTTTCGTCAAGCCTAACGCCCATGACTGGGACCTGGCGGCCGCCGACCTCATCCTGCGCGAGGCCGGTGGGGGGCTGCTTGGGGCGCAAGGAAGCGAACCGCGTTATGCAGGCCAGGATATCCGCCATGGCGCGCTTGTGGCAGGACACGGAGACCTGCTTGCCGAGATGACCGCGATCATCGGCCAGCGCTTTGGCTGAATACGGCTGGAATTGATTTGAAACAGCGATGAATTCGACTAGACAGTCGAGCAGTTTGCAAAGTCAGGAATCGAAATGGCCGAGGAACACGAAAGCCAGCAGCTCTTGCACCTGGTATTTGGCGGTGAACTGAAAAACCTGTCCGGTACTGAATTCCGAGACCTGGATACGTTGGACATCGTGGGCATCTATCCCGATTACAAGACGGCTCAGGTAGCGTGGAAGGCCAAAGCCCAGGCAAGCGTCGACAATGCCCATATGCGCTATTTCGTGGTCCATCTGCATCGTTTGCTGGAGCCGGACAATAAGGTTTCCGGACAGGACTGATGGATGATCGCTCGGCGGCATCGCCGGTAAAGAGAGCAGCGCCTCGACGCAAGTCGGCGAAGCGGCCAAAGTCGCTGTGGGTACGCATTCGCGGGCCGCTTGCGAAGTCGCGGGTGGCCAAGGGAATGTTGACCTCGCTGTTTGCCCAGTCATTGCGCCTGATCAAGATCACCAATCCCCCGGTCAAAGGGTCATCGGACCTGGGCGGCGCCAAGGAAGGATTCGAGCCCGGCATAATTGCACTTTGGCACGGGCAGCATCTTCTCGCTCCAGCACTTTATCCCGGCGGGCGCAATCTCGTTGCGATGGTTTCACGCAGTGCCGATGCAGAAATCAACGCCATGGTGGTCGAGAAATTCGGAATAGAGGCGGTTCGGGGCTCCGGCGGACGCGACGGCGGCAGACCCCGGCGCAAGGGTGGCGCCCAAGCCCTGATTGCCCTGAAAAAGGCGCTTGAGCATGGCAGTAATGTCGCCATGATCGCCGACATCCCGAATGGCAAACCGCGCAACGCAGGAATGGGCATTATTCTGCTGGCTCGTCTGTCCGGGCGTCCGATCCGCGCCAGCGCCATCGCTACAAGCCGCCGCAAGGTGCTTGAAAAGACCTGGGACAAAACCACCATCAGTCTGCCGTTCGGCCGACGTGCAGTGGTTGTCAGTCCGATGATCCACGTGGCCGCCGACGCAGACGAGGCCGAGATGGAGCGCAAGCGGCAGGAACTCACCGAGGCGCTCAACCTTGCCACCGACCAGGCCTATGCCCTCGTCGACGGTGTGCGATGAGTCAAAGATGGGCCCGCATGCTGCTGTCGACCTACCGGCTTGCCGGCTCGGCAGCCTTTCCCCTGGTGGGCCCCTATGTGGTCTGGCGCTCGACCAAGGGCAAGGAAGACCGGGCGCGCCGCCGCGAGCGCTCGGGGCTGGCCGGCAGGGCAAGGCCCGAAGGTCCGGTAATCTGGGCCCATGCCGCCAGTGTGGGCGAAACGGTCGCCATTATCCCGTTGATCGACAGCATTCTCGATTTTGGCGTCAATGTCGTGCTGACGACCGGAACGATGAGTTCGGCACAGGTAGCGGACGATCGCCTCGGGGATCGGGTAATCCACCAGTTCGTGCCGCTCGACCTGAAGCCTGCCATTTCGCGATTCCTCGATCATTGGAAGCCCGATTTGGCGATCATGGCAGAGTCGGAAATCTGGCCGATGACAATCCTCGAGCTCGGGTTGCGACGCGTCCCACAGGTTCTGGTCAATGGACGATTGTCGGATCGCTCATATGCAATGTGGAGACGCTGGCCCGATCTGGCCGAGGCGCTGTTTGAAAACATGGCGCATGTGGTTGCCCAGTCCGACACCGACGCTGATCGCTTCCAGGCTCTTGGTGCAAGACCTGTCACCGTATCCGGCAATTTGAAGGTCGACACCAATCCGCCGCCTGTTGATGAAACGCAACTCCATGCTCTTCGCCGCCAGATCGGATTGCGCCCGAGCTGGGCCGCCGTCTCGACCCATGACGGAGAGGAAACGATAGCCGCCGAGGTGCATTCGATTTTGCGCCCTCACCATCTTGGCCTGCTGACGATCATCGTGCCGCGTCATCCAGACCGCGCACTGGCGCTTGCCGTCGAGTTCGCCGCCATGGGTCTGCGCGTTGTGTTGCGCAGTTCGGGCGAGCGGGTACGCTCTGATACCGACATTCTTCTGGGGGACACGATTGGCGAGATGGGGCTTTATCTGCGCCTCACCGACATCGCCTTTGTCGGCCGCTCGATGACGTCGGAAGGCGGCCAGAATCCGCTCGAACCGGCCATGCTCAACACGGCAGTCCTCACCGGCCCCAACGTACAGAACTTCCGCGAATCCTATGAACGGCTGATCGAGGCAGGCGGCGCCAAGGTCGTGGAAGACCGTGACGGCCTCGCTGGAGAAGTGAATTACCTGCTCGCCAATGGCCGTGCGCGGCGCGAGATGACGTCGGCCGGCGCGTTTGCCGTCGAAGAAATGCGCGGCGCTCTGGAAAAGACCCTGCGTGCGCTGGAGCCCTATGTGCGTCCCCTCATCGTCAAGTCGCGGCTCAGGGGATCGGGTACCCGCTGACAATGGCAAGCGAGGCGCCTTCCTTCTGGTGGCAAAAGGCCGATCTGCGGGCCTATGCCCTCTATCCTCTTTCGAGCGCCTATGGATTTGTCGCTGGCCGCAGAATGATCAATGCGCGGCGTGAGAAGATGGACATTCCGGTCTTGTGCGTCGGCAATTTCACCGTTGGAGGCACCGGCAAGACGCCACTGGCCATCGCCCTGGCCAAACAGGCCAAGAAAATGCGCCTTAAACCGGGCTTCCTGTCGCGTGGCTACGGTGGCAGCATCAGCGAACCGCATGTGGTGGACAGGGATCGCGACAGCGCGAGGCAGGTCGGCGACGAACCGCTTTTGCTGGCCGAACATGCCTTGACGGTGACCGCGCCACAGCGCGTCGATGGGGTGGCGCTGCTAGTCGAGAATGGCTGCGATTTCGTGATTATGGATGACGGTTTCCAGAGCGCGCATTTGCATATGGACTACGCGCTTGTCGTCGTTGACGGCCGTTACGGTGTCGGCAATGGCCATGTCATCCCCGCAGGGCCGCTGCGCGCGCCCCTCATCCATCAGATCCGTTACGCCACGGGCATCGTCAGGATGGGCGAGGATACAGCCGGCGAAGCAGTCGTTCGACAGGCGGCGCGCGCCGGACGGCCAATCTTCGAAGCGTCGATCCGCCCCCGCGACGGTGAAAGTTATATCGGACGGCGGTTTCTGGCATTTGCTGGCATCGGCCACCCGGAGAAATTTTTCAACACCGTCGGTGAGGTGGGCGGGACCGCCGTGATGTCGCGCTCATTCCCGGATCATCATCTCTATTCAAACGACGAGCTGGCAGAATTGTCAGCGACGGCCAAGGCAGCCGGGCTGGAGTTGATAACCACTGCCAAGGACGCCATCCGTCTTCACAACGCAACCGCTGCAAAGGAACTGGTAGAGCAACTGGTGGTCCTTGAGATCGATGCCGTATTCGAAACACCGCAATCTGCGGCGCGCATCATCTCCGACACGCTGAATGCGTGGAGAGAACGCCGCCTCGATCGGTGACGTGTGCGGAGCCGGATCGCCGTTCAGTCAGCGCCCGGAGGGCATAATGTCCGGATTTGCTTCGATTTCGCGTCTCAAAGAGACGGTAGCGTTCACATAGGCTTCCTGGCGAGCGACGCTCCAGTATTTGAGTTCGTCGAGCGGGATGGAGTCGCCGGTCACGGCACAACGCACGAAAACGCCCGGACTGGTCACCTGAAAGTCACCGTCGAGGTATCTTATGCGGGCCTCCCGGGAGCCGGGGCCTTCAAATCTGTTCATCATGGGCGCGTCCCAAACGTCAACGTCGATACTTTCCCCCATATATCTCGGATGAGGTCAAGTACAAGCTCCTGATGCCACGCAAGATTGCCGCGCGGCGGCTCGACATTGCCCGGGCTCGGTCTACCGCCTGCCAAACAGGCGCTCAATGTCCGCGAGCTTGAGCTCGATATAGGTCGGGCGGCCGTGGTTGCATGTGCCTGAGCCTGGCGTCGCCTCCATCTGCCGCAACAGCGCGTTCATCTCTTCAGGCTTCAGGATGCGACCGGAGCGTACCGAACCGTGGCATGCCATGGTCGCGGCGATTCGGTCGAGACGGTCCTTGAGGCCATCGGTGGTGTCGGTGTCGGCGATCTCGTCGGCAAGGTCGCGGATGAGCTGGCCGACATTGGTCTCGCCCAGCATCGACGGCGTTTCGCGCACTGCGATGGCTCCCGGGCCGAAGCGCTCGATGCCGAGGCCGAAGCGGGCGAGCGTTTCGGCATGCGAGGCGAGGCGGTCGGCATCTTCTTCCGGCAGATCGACGATTTCGGGAATGAGGAGCATCTGGGCCGCCACCGGACGCGAATGGATCGCCTGTTTCAGGGCCTCGTAGACCAGTCGCTCGTGAGCAGCATGCTGGTCGACGATGACCAGTGAATCGTCGGTCTGCGCAACGATATAATTCTCGTGCACCTGAGCGCGGGCCGCGCCGAGCTGCGTTGCCAGAAGCGTTTCGTCAGCCGGGCCGACACCTGCCCTGGCGTCTGCGCTGGAGATCGGCCCGGCGTCGAAGGCGGCTTGTAGCGTCTCACCAAAACCCATGTTCAAAGGACGGTTTGGCGACAATGCAGAATCATGGCGCACCGGCGCCGACCCCCGGTAATGTGCGCCGAAGTTGCGATGTTCGTTGGCGGGGCCCGGATGACCGTAGGTCGCAGCACCCGGTCGAAAGGCGCTGACCATGCCGGCAGCGCCCGCGGTTGAGTTGCGAATGCCGGCCTCGGCCAGGGCCTGCCTTGTCGCGCCGACGATGAGCCCGCGTATGAGACCCGGATCGCGGAAACGGACATCGGCCTTGGCCGGATGCACATTGACGTCGACCAGGGCCGGGTCGAGCGTCAGGAACAGGACCGTAACGGCGTGCCTGTCGCGCGGCAGCACATCCATGAATGCGCCGCGTATCGCACCGGCAATCAGCTTGTCGCGCACGGGCCGCCCATTGACGTAGGCATATTGCTGCAGGGCGTTTGCGCGGGTGTAGGACGGTATCGACACATGGCCGGCAAGCGACACGCCCTCGCGCTCGGCGTCGAGGCGGATGGAGTTGGCCGGGAATTCGGCGCCCATGACTTGAGCGATACGACGCAATTGGCCTTCAGGCGTCTCGTCTGACGCAGGCAGGTCAAGTGTCGTGCGATCGCTGCCCGAAAGGGTAAATCGGACGGACGGAAAAGCGATGGCGATGCGCTTGACGACGTCGCCTATGGCAGTGGTTTCTGCGCGTTCACCCTTCATGAATTTCAGGCGTGCCGGCGTGGCATAAAACAGGTCGCGCACCTCGACCGCCGTGCCGCGATTGGCAGCTGCGGGCCGGGCCGGCAAGACCTCGCCGCCCTCAATCGAGATTTCATAGGCAGAATCGCTGCCTGACGTTCGCGAGCGCATGGTTAGCCGCGACACAGAGCCGATCGAGGGGAGCGCCTCGCCGCGAAAGCCAAGCGAGCGGATGTCATGGATGTCGGCGGCAAGTTTCGACGTGCAGTGCCGGGAGACTGCCAGTTCGAGTTCGTCCCTGGGAACGCCCGATCCATCGTCGATCACGCGTATCAGGGAGAGTCCGCCGCCAGAGGTCGCTATCTCGACGCGCGAAGCGCCAGCATCAAGCGCATTCTCGACCAGTTCCTTGACCACGCTTGCCGGACGCTCAATGACCTCGCCGGCGGCGATCTGGTTGATCATCGTTTCTGAAAGCTGGCGGATCGGCATGGCTGCACCATACATGGATTCGCAATGCCGCGCCCAGCCGCTTCCACGAGACATTTGATCCCTGTCGGGCCAGTCCCGACCCCGGCTAGACGATCCTTCCCCTGGAGAGCCACACAGCGAGCGCCGTATCCCAGTCAAGCATGCTCTCGGCACTGAACCCGACGGTGCTGCCTATCGCAATTTGGCGGAAGATCTTCATGGCCTTCAGATGCCGCTCATTGACGAGGTAGGCCCGCATCGATGCCTCGTCGACCCAGGCCGACAGCGTGTGGTGGACGCCCTCGATGGTCCTCGCCTCGGCGGAGATGTTGCCAGGCGCTTGGAGCGCCTGCCGCATCGATCCAAGGGCATGCCACCAGAAACGCGGCGCGTGGCGGATGCCCTTGAGCCGCAAGCCCGTGATCGAAACATACATTGCCTTCACTCCAAGTTGACACTGTCAACATAGGTCAATATGGTTGACGCCGTCAACCATAGATGGAGGTTCGGGCCATGGGCAGGACTGACGGAAGAATTTTGCGGCAATACGGCCCGTGGGCGCTGATCACCGGCGCATCGGACGGCATCGGACGGGCAATGGCAGTGGAACTTGCCGCGCATGGGCTGAATCTTGTTCTCGTCGCGCGTCGACAGGCTGTTCTTGAGGGTCTTGCAGAAGACCTGATGGAGCGGCGGGGAGTCGACGTCAGGGTGCTTGCCGCAGATCTGTCGCGTAAAGACGAAGTCGGGCGAATATCTCGCGAAACGGCTGACCTCGACGTCGGGCTGTTCGTTGCCGCCGCAGGCTACGGTTTGGGTGGTGCGTTCAATGAAACGCCCATCGCCGACGATATCGACATGCTGGACGTCAACTGCCGCGCGGTCCTGGCCATGACCAAGACTTTCACCGAGCGCTTCGCACGACGCGAGCGGGGCGGTATCGTGCTGATGAGTTCGATTGTCGCATTCCAGGGCGTCGCCACGGCGTCGAACTATGCCGCCACCAAAGCCTACATCCAGACGCTGGCTGAAGGATTGCAGGCGGAATTGGCGCCACACGGCGTTGATGTGCTCTCCTGCGCGCCGGGACCAGTCCGAAGCGGATTCGCCGCGCGCGCCGGAATGCGGCTCGGCAGGACCGTCGAACCCCAGACGGTGGCCAGGCAGGCATTGCGCGCTTTGGGCAGGCAAACGACGGTATTCCCGGGAATGCTCTCCAGAATTCTGGTTGGCTCCTTATCCCTATTGCCCCGTCGCGGTCGTGTCGCCATCATGAGCCGGATAATGATGGGAATGACCAGAAGAGCATGACGATTCGTCCCAAGCGGTCGGACGTGCGCGAGGCATGCGTTGCCGAAGCGTTCAGGATTGTCGAGGAGACCGGAGTCGAAAGCCTAAGTCTCCGCGACGTTGCGCGTCGTCTTGGTGTTTCCCACCAGGCGCCATACAAGCACTTTCCAAGCCGCGACCACATTCTGGCCGAAATAATCGCCAGGTCTTTCGATGAATTTTCTACCTTCCTCGAGCGCCGTCCCGACGAGAAGGAACCCGAGGCCGATTTGAGGTCGATGGGTGTCCAGTACATGCGCTACGCGCAATTGCATCCGCTGAAATACCGGCTGATGTTCAATACGCCGATGCCAGACCCGGCGAAGCATCCGGACATGATGAGGAATGCACAATACGCGTTTAATATTCTGCGGGACAGGCTCGCGCACATGACCCTGCGCCCGACAAGGGATGCGGCTGAGGTGTCCCCGCAACTCGATGCGCTGTTTGTATGGTCGACGCTGCACGGCGTCGCAAGTGTCCTCCAGTCGAGCGTCTTTCAAACGATCGGCCTGTCGGAAGACGACAGGAACAATGCAGTGTCCCGATGCTTCGAGCGCATCAGCCTGGCTCTTGAGCCGTAAGCGGCCCAGCGAGGCCGACTGTGTCGGTGAGATAGCGCGCGATCAACCGAGCGTCGGCAAGTTTTCCGCACAGGCCGACATGACCGTCAGGCCGGATCAGGTAAAACGACGGTTGGGTGATGCCGACCCGCTTCAACTCGGCGTCATTTTGCGTCTCTGCAGGAATGCTCCAGCACCGCAACTGATCGCCAAAACCATCGAGTTTCGGCGCGGCCTGACCGAAAGCAACAAGATTGAAGCAGAGGTCCCCGAATGCATGGAACGTATCTTCGACCGCGCGCTCGCTGCTCAGCCTCAGATGCAGCCAGGGAAAGCGGTCGCCGCTGCGCGGCGCCTCGGCGGGCAGCGCGTCCAGCACCTTGGAAAGCGAACTGTCGTGATAGTTGATGCCGGTCTGTGAAACGATTCGGAACGCGAATTTCTGGATGCGCTTGACCGACATCGCGGCGGCGGCGACGCGGGCCAGGATCTTGGTGCGCAGCAGGCCGGCAAGCCAGCTGTCCGAAACAACCAGCTTGAATGCCCGGTCAGTGGTGGACAGCAGCCTTTGGGCTACTGGACGCCGCTCCTCGTTGTAACTGTCGAGCAGCGACGGACCGGCTCGTTCATCAATCACCAGGGCGAGCTTCCACGCCAGATTGTAGGCGTCCTGGAGGCCGGTATTCATTCCCTGTGCGCCGACCGGGCTGTGAATATGCGCTGCGTCGCCGAGCAGAAACGCGCGACCCTGGCGGAAGCGCTCCGCTGAACGGTGGTGGATGCGATAGCTGGAGAACCAACTGCAGCCGGTGATTGCCAGGTCGGCACCGGCCTCCTCGCGCAGCGATGGCATCACTGCATCGAGATCTATATTCTTATCGGCTCGCAGGTGTGGCGGCACGATGCCCACGATGCGCCAGTGGTCCTGGCCGCGCATCGGGAAGAGCAGATGGAAGCCCTTTCGCCACAAATACACATTGATCTCGTCCGGCACCATTGTGCCCGTCATCTCGACATCGGCGACGAAGAAGACATGCTCGTAGGGCGCGCCAGGAAAATCGATGCCTGAAAGCTTGCGCACGGCGCTGTGGGCGCCGTCGCAGCCGGCAATATAGGCCGCTGTCAGGGTACGGCTGCCGCCATCGGGAAGCTTGACGGTCGCCGAGACGCAATCGGCGTCCTGGGAAAAGTCCACAAGCTCGGTATTCCATCGCACGGAGACACCGGACTGGTCGAGTTTCTCACCCATGATCAACTCGTTGTCGTCCTGGCCGAGTACGAGGATGAAAGGGTACGGCGTTATGTCCGCTCCGGCATCGCCAATGGGGACTTGTGCCGTGAGGCGCCCCTGCGCCCAAAGTGTTGCTCCCTTGCCGCGCCTGCCAAGATCGAGAGCACGCTCTACGATGCCCATCTGTGCATAGATTTCCAATGTGCGCGCCTGGACCCCGAGCGCGCGTGACTGCATTGCAGGTCCGGCGTGGCGATCTATGATCTCGACAGAAATGCCACGTCTTACAAGCTGGTTGGCGAGCATCAGACCTGTCGGCCCGGCGCCGACGATCAGCACATCCGCATCCATATCACCCTCACTGCACGAGCAAAGCAGGGCGATCAGAATAACGCATTATGCAGCCGCCGGTACAGGAGGCACATCCTGATCCGGCGCCGGGTTCCCGGTGGCCCTGCAAATGCGCGATTAACGAAAATGCGTCGTAGAATGGTTAGGCGCAGGCGCGAAAACGAGATCGACTGGCACGGCAATCGGATAGGATTTGATACGGACCGGCAAGGAGGACCTACGATGGTGGTTGTTTCGGTCGATAAGGCTGGGGATCCGGGCAAGCGCCGCGAACGCTCCGGCGGCCGGGTTGCACGCCGCGAGTTGCGATCGCATGGATCCGAGGGTCTCGGCCGACCCTACATCATTCGCAATATCCCGACATACGACATCCTGTCCGAAGAAAATCTGCTGCGGATCGAGGCGACTGCCGACCGGATCTTCGCCGAAATAGGCATCGAGTTCCGCGATGATGCGGTTTCGCTCGACCACTGGAAACGGGCAGGGGCCAGCCTCGAAGGAGAACTCGTCAAGTTCGAGCCGGGTATGTTGCGCGAGATCCTGAAGACTGCGCCAGCCACGTTTACCCAGCATGCTCGCAATCCGGCTGCGTCAGTCGAGATTGGCGGAAAGAGCGTGGTCTTCGCCCCGGCCTATGGCTCGCCCTTCGTCATGGATATCGACAAGGGGCGCCGATACGGCACGCTCGAGGATTTCCGCAACTTCGTGAAGCTGGCTCAGTCCTCGCCGTGGTTGCATCATTCCGGCGGCACAATCTGCGAGCCGGTCGACGTGCCCGTGAACAAGCGCCATCTCGACATGGTCTATAGCCACATCAAGTTCTCCGACCGTGGCTTCATGGGGTCGGTGACGGCCGAAAGCCGCGCAGAAGACTCGATCGACATGGCGCGCATCGTTTTCGGCGAGAAATTCACAGACGAGAACTGCGTCATTCTCGGCAATGTCAACGTCAACTCGCCGCTGGTCTGGGACGCAACCATGACCACCGCGCTGCGCGCCTACGCCCGCGCCAACCAAGCGGCTGTCGTGGTGCCTTTCATTCTTGGCGGCGCAATGGGGCCGGTGACCAATGCCGGCGCCATCGCGCAATCGCTAGCCGAAACCATGGCCGGCTGCGCTCTAACGCAACTGGAGCGTCCCGGAGCGCCGGTGATCTTCGGCAATTTCCTCTCGTCGATGTCACTCCGTTCGGGCTCGCCGACTTTTGGCACGCCCGAACCGGCCATCGGCTCGATGGTGATCGGGCAACTGGCACGGCGCCTGAACCTGCCTTTGCGCTGCTCGGGCAACTTCACCACGTCCAAACTGCCCGATGCGCAAGCGACGACCGAAGGCACCATGTCTATGCTTGCGGCGGTGCATTGCGGCGCCAACTTCATCCTGCATTCGGCGGGATTCCTCGACGGCCTGCTGTCGATGTCCTACGAGAAATTCGTGATGGACGCGGATTTCTGCGGCGCACTGCATACCTATCTCGACGGTGTGAAGATCGACGACAATCAGTTGGCGCTCGATGCCTTCACCGAGGTTGGGCCGGGTAGCCATTTCTTCGGTTGCGCTCATACGATGCAGAATTACGAGACGGCTTTCTGGGACAGCGAGATTGCCGATAACGAGCCCTATGAAAAATGGCAGGCGGCTGGCTCGGAAGATGCCGCGCTACGCGCCAACCGTCGCTGGAAGATGGCGCTTGCCGACTATGTGGCGCCGGTTCTCGACGAGGGTATTGACGAGGCGTTGCAGGATTATATTGCGCGAAAGAAAGCGTCGATGGATGATGCGTGGTATTGAGATAGGGTCATACCGGAGATCGCAATGATCGCATTTGTGGCTGTTTTCCTGATCTTGGCATCGACAGCGGTCGCCGCAGCGGGCGAGGCGAGCGAGGTTGTGCGCCCTTTCTATCTCAATCCCGGGCTGGAACTGGAAGTGTCTGCGCGTGACCAGTTTGTCGATCCGGCGCGCCGGGTGCTGGACCAGAACGATGAGATCAGACAGGGCGGCGAGGAGGGGTGTCTCGATCCAGCTCTGCCTTTCAACGATTCCGACTACGACCTCGCCGTCGTGGCGAAGACACTGACACTGAAGGAGGTGGCGACGGAGGAGGAAGCGACCGTGCTGGCCACATTCATGGCGGCCGGGGACGCCCAAACGGTCCAGTGGCGCCTGAAAGCCATCGATGGACAATGGAAAATCTTCGACATCGTCTCGATGACCAAGGACTGGGCGCTGAGCCGATTCCAATGCGAATAGGCAAGGCCGGCGTCCCGCCACTTCGAAGCACATCTGGCAGAATGACTTGACCGGCAGCGACCCACTTCTCCAGCCCTATCGGCTGAAGCACCTGACGCTCAAGAACCGCGTCATGTCGACCAGCCACGAGCCGGCCTATTCCGAAGACGGCATGCCCAAGGCGCGTTACCGCCTTTACCATGCGGAAAAAGCGAAGGGCGGCATGGCCCTGACCATGACCGCAGGCTCGGCCATTGTCGGCCGTGACAGTCCGGCAGCGTTCGGCAATCTGCAGGCTTACCGCGACGAGATCGTGCCGTGGCTGCGGGAACTCGCTGATTCATGTCACGAGCACGGGTGCGCGGTCATGATCCAGCTTACGCATCTTGGACGCCGCACTGGCTGGAACAAGGCGGACTGGTTGCCGGTGCTCAGCGCCTCTCCGGTGCGCGAGGCGGCTCACCGATCGTTTCCCAAGACCGCAGAGGACTGGGACATCGAACGGATCGTGGCCGATTATGCAAGCGCGGCGCAGCGCATGCAGGCGGCCGGTCTCGATGGCATCGAATTCGAAGCCTACGGACACCTGATGGACGGCTTCTGGTCGCCGGCTACAAATTTCCGCGACGATGAGTATGGCGGTTCGCTCGACAACAGATTGCGCTTCACCTGGCGGGTCATCGATGCGGTCCGGAATGCTGTTGGCAAGGATTTCATCGTCGGCATCCGCATGGTGGCGGACGAGGATTTCGCCCAGGGCCTTTCTAAGGAGGAGGGAGTCGATGTTGCGCGGCGTCTGGCGGCATCGGGGAAATTCGACTTCCTGAACATCATCCGCGGTTCGATTGAGACCGATGCCGCGCTCACCAAGGTCATTCCGATAGCCGGCATGCGATCTTCGCCTCACCTCGATTTTGCCGGCGAGGTGAGGGCGGCGACGAAGTTCCCGGTGTTCCATGCGGCGCGCATCGCCGATGTGGCAACGGCCAGGCACGCCATATCATCGGGCAAGCTCGACATGGTCGGCATGACGCGCGCTCACCTGGCTGATCCGCACATCGTCAGGAAAGTGGTAGAAGGGCGGGAGAATGAAATACGCCCCTGCGTCGGCGCGACCTATTGCCTGGATCGCATCTATGAGGGTGGCGAGGCGCTTTGCATCCACAATGCGGCGACCGGGCGCGAGGCGAGCATTCCGCACGAGATTGCCCGCGCGCAAGGACCACGCAAGCATGTGGTGGTGGTTGGCGCCGGCGCCGGCGGCCTGGAGGCGGCGCGTGTCGTTGCCGAACGGGGCCACAAGGTCACGGTGCTTGAAGCGTCAGGGCAGGCCGGTGGGCAGGTCAGGCTGGCGGCCCAGAACCCGCGTCGCCGCGATCTTGTCGGCATCATCGACTGGCGGATTTCGGAGCTGGCGAGGCTTGGAGCAGAGATACGCTACAATGTGTGGGCCGAGCGCGACGATGTACTCGCACTGTCGCCTGACGTCGTGATCGTTGCAACGGGCGGCATGCCGCAAAACCCACCCCTAGAGTGTGGCGGCGATCTCGTCACATCAAGCTGGGACATCATGGCAGGCGCAGCCAAGCCCGCCGAAAATGTGCTGCTCTACGACGACAATGGTGGCCATCAGGGCATGAGCGCGGCCGAACTGATCGCCACGGCAGGCGTCAGGCTCGAACTCGTTTCACCCGAGCGCTTCTTCGCTCCGGAAATGGGCGGCATGAACCATGTGCCCTACATGCGCGCCTTCCACGAGCAAGGCGTCACGATCACCATCAACACGAGGCTGAGAGCGATCAGGCGCGAAGGAAACAAGTTGATTGCGACCCTGTCATCCGACTTTGCCGATGGCTGGGTTGAGGAAAGGCAGGTCGACCAGGTGGTCGTCGAACATGGTACGCTGCCGCTTGATGACCTCTATCTGGCGCTGAAGCCGTTGTCGAAGAATGGCGGCGCGGTCGATTACGAGCGGCTGGTCGAGGGCGGCGACATTTTCCCGCAGCTCCGGCCTGACGCCCTGTTCACCCTGCTTCGGATAGGCGACGCAGTGGCGGCACGCAACATCCACGCCGCTGTCTATGACGGCATCCGCTTCGCGCTCAGGGTCTGACCGTCGAGGCGCAATCAGACATGGACGTGGCCGTGTTTGAGTTCTTCCGACGCGGCGTTTGACAGGAATGTCGAGTAGACAATCCATCCGTACAGTACGCCTACCAACAGCAACACGAACCAGCCGGGAAATGCTCCCAAGGCGGCGTTCCCGACAATCTCCTGCAGCGAGGCCGCCATGTCGCGACGCGTGTCGATATCCTGCAGTTTCGGCGAAGAGATCTTGAGGACCCAAGCCATCAGCAGGATGAGAAACATCCAGGAATAGTTTCGCCGCAGCCGGCGCGACATCGCCGATCTGAGCGACATCAGGAACTCGGGTTTTCGCAGGTCCTGGCCCAAAGACTTGGCCCAATCCTCCTTCGGATTCTTTTCCGGCGCGAACATCTGCGCGAAATAGTTGCGCTCGATGATGCGCACGCGCGCCCTGTAAACGTCGAAAAATCGGTACCGTCGGGCCTCGATCAGCAACAGAAGCAGGATCATGATCATGGCAAAGAGCAAGACGCCATGCGACGAGGAAGGCGTCGACAGGGACAGCGAAAGCATTGCCGCGACGCCGGTGATTGCCCAGTTGCTTGTCCGGTCGATTCGGTCGCGCCATCCCGCCATGCGGGCAATCTCGGCCCTGTGAAAATGGGCCAGCGCGGTGATGAACTCCGAAGCGGTCGACGGTAGCGGAGGTGTGGTGAAGCCGGTCGTGATGTTGTCGTCGAGTTGTTGCTGTGCCGGTTCCATGGCGCGCCTCCCGTGAACACCCGGTTATAGTAGCGAAAATCAATGAGCGGCGGGACAATTCATCGCGACGACCTTTGCATTCAGGCGAGCGCGCGGCCGGCGACTGCGACTAGACCGGACTATAGGTTGCGCCGGAAGTAGCGCACCGACTTGGCGCCGTCATGTATCGATGCGTGGCCGACATCCGAAAAACCAAGCGCGGCATGGAAGGCATCCGATGTCGGATTGGGCGGGTTCGAATTGACTTCGCAGCCAATCATGGAATGGCCTGCGCGAACCGCGTGCTCAAACAGGTTCTCATAGAGCAGCCGAGCGAGACCGCGCCCCCGCGACGATCGTGCAACGACGATGCGGTCGATATAGACGAAACGGGCAAAGCGGTCGCGGAACCAACGAAAATTCGGGCTCTCGTAGGATGCCGACTGATCGAACGCCAGCATGAACGCGTCCAGGTCACCTATCCGCCGGGCGTAAAAGGCGGAGCCGACGAGTTCAGACAATTGCTGGGGCTCGAGCCATGACAGCTCCGCGGCATGCTCGTTGTTGAGAGCAAGAACCGCAGGCTCCGAAGCTTGCGTCACAGGCGTAATGATCGTCATGTCGGGCAAATCAAGGCAGTATCCGGTAAATCACGCAGAAGGGTTATCCCATTTCATCGCGCAGATTGACAACTGACGTCGTCTCATCTCGGATGGAATTCGCGCAACCAGCAAGCCGGTTCTGGTCCTATGCGCGACTTCCCTGCAGAAGCGTCAGCTCCGGCTTTCTGTGCGGCGTGCGAAGCATCAGCCATTTGCGAGCCTCGTGGTCTGGCATCGGGAAGGCAATGGAATAGCCCTGAACCTGATCGCAACCGAGCGACATCAGCGACGAAAGCTCTGCCTCGGTTTCGGCGCCCTCTGCGATGATCGATATCCCCAGGCCGCGCGCCAGCTCCGTGATGGCTCGCACGATCTTGCTGTTATCGCCGTTCTTGTTGATGTTTTGAACGAACCGGCGATCGATCTTGAGCCGATCTATCTCGTTCGGGTTGACGTGACTGAGCGACGCATAACCCGTCCCGAAATCATCAAGCTCCAGATGGACGCCCGCGGCACGAATATGGCGCAGCTTTGCGGCGATGCCGGTTTTCTCGTCGTCCAGAATAACGGACTCGACTATTTCAAGCGACAGCTTTTGCGCAGGCAGGCCAGCCTTTTCCAACGTAGCAAACAGGAATTCGTCGAAGTCTGCTTCCCGCAGTTCCGATCCCGACACGTTGACCGCCAGACGGCAGAAATAGACGCCGGAGCGATACCAGTCCGCAGCTTCGTGTACTGCCTTTTCGATCACAATCCGGCCGATCCGGGGCATCAGCCCGGACTTTTCAGCGACCGGAATGAAGTCGCCTGGCGCGATCAGCCCTCGTGTCGGGTGATTCCACCTGACGAGCGCCTCGATGCCGGCAATCGTACCATCCGACATGGATATCTGAGGCTGGAAGTAGACCTGGAACGATTTTTCGGCGATGGCGAGACGAAGATCGTTCTCTAGCTGGGTACGGTGCTCGAGTTCGCGACGCAGTTCCTCGGAGAAGAAGGAAAAGCTTCCGCCGCCCTGCTTCTTGGCAGCGTAAAGCGCCAGGTCGGCATGGACCATCAGGTCGTTGGAGTTGTCGGCGTCGACGGGGTAGACGGCTATACCGGCGCTGGCTCCGGGCATGATCGTCCCGCCACGGTAGCTGATCGGCTCGTTGATCCGGCCCATGATCCGGCTTGCAACCATGTTGATGTCTTCGGTGTTGCCCGCCCCCTGAAGAACCATGACAAATTCGTCGCCGCCAAGTCTTACACACAGGTCTGACGCCCGGGAGGTTTCGCGCATGCGTTGCGCCGTTGCCACCAGGACGTAGTCGCCAGCGGAGTGGCCGAGCGTATCGTTGATCTGCTTGAACCTGTCGAGGTCAATCTGGACAACCGCCATGCGTTCGTTTCGACGCTGCGCGCCCTTGAGGAGTGTGTCGAAGTGGTCGGTCAGAAAGGTCCGGTTGTGCAGCCCGGTCAGGCCGTCATGCACAGCGATGAAGGCCATGGAATTCCTGGCGTCGACAAGTTCGCGTGTCTTGCGTCGTATGACTTCCGACATCGGCCTGAAGATGAACATGGCGACCAGGATGATGGTCGCAATAGTCGCAAGGAACAGTTTCCCATGCAGCTTCAGCGTGCCGGAAAGCCTTGCATTAGCCGAGGCATCAATGGCATTGCCCAATGCGGTGAAGCCGTCAAGCGTGGCCGTGGCAACGGACGCGTCAAGCTGAGCCCGCTCCTTGCCTGCGAGGTAGCCACGAGACGAACCGTTGATATCGAGTTCGGATTCGAGAGCCGCAACAAGCCGCCACCCATTGGCCGCCAGCCCGGTCGAGAAATAATCGAGATGGTGCGGCTTGCCGAACAAAACTCTTTCGATCGGATTCTGGCCAGGGGCAGCGCCGTGCGAAGCACTGGCACCGGTTCGGGCCAGCAACAGGTCGTAGTTCTTTTCGAACTCGGTGTTGGTCTGCCGGAGTAATGCGACCAACACTGGTTGATCCTTGGGCGCGGCAGTACTCGCTGCATTTGCCAGAAACACGACGCGCTGCGACAGTGCCTTTTGTGTACTGGCCAGCGTCAGCAATGCCTTGTCACGCTGCTGCGCGGCCATCATCTGCTGCAGAAGGACGAATGAACCCATTACCATGGCTGCGATGATGAGAAGCGCAATCCAGTAGGCGCTCTTGATCAGAAGGATCAGTTTTGCCGAACTGGACGTTGACTGCTGCTGCATTTCATATCGCTTTCAGGCGCGTTTTGGACTTTTTGCCCGATTATTAGCGCTACAAGCCTTAACGCCTTGCCCAGCATTGTGGCGCAACCGGCCACTCGGCCTCCAAATCCTGACCGATAGTTATCAAATCGTTCGCGTTGTCGCGGCAATCTGAGCGAATTGGGTTTGGCTGGAGCAACCGAAACGAGTTTCAGCCGCACCACTTTGCGTTTAGGGTCAGGGCGACAACGAGATCGGACCACCATGAATATTGAAAGCAAGCCCTCGACGAAGAACAACAGCGATTTCGTTTGGAACGATCCTTTCCTTATCGAGGATCAACTGAGCGAAGACGAGCGGATGATGAGAGACGCTGCTGCAGCGTTCGCCGCGGACAAGCTCGCGCCGCGGGTCGAGGATGCCTACATGGCCGAGACCACAGATCCCGGGATTTTTCGGGAGATGGGCGAGGCGGGTCTGCTCGGCATTACGATCCCGGAAGAATATGGAGGTCTCGGTGCCGGCTACGTGACCTAGGGACTGGTGGCGCGGGAGGTCGAGCGGGTCGACTCGGGCTATCGCTCGATGATGAGCGTGCAATCGTCTTTGGTGATGTACCCCATCCATGCCTATGGTTCGGAGGAACAGCGCACGAAATACCTGCCTAAGCTTGCATCAGGCGAGTGGATCGGCTGCTTCGGCCTCACTGAGCCGGACGCCGGCTCCGATCCTGGCGGCATGAAGACCCGTGCGGAAAAGACCTCAAACGGCTATCGCATTTCAGGTTCGAAAATGTGGATTTCGAACGCGCCGATTGCCGATGTTTTCGTCATCTGGGCCAAGTCTGCCGCGCATGGCGACCAGATTCGCGGATTCGTTCTTGAAAAGGGGATGAAAGGGCTTTCGGCGCCGAAAATTGGTGGAAAGCTTTCGCTTCGTGCCTCGATTACCGGCGAGGTGGTGATGGAGGGCGTCGAGGTCGGGGAGGATGCGCTTTTGCCAAACGTATCCGGCCTCAAGGGTCCATTCGGCTGTCTGAACCGCGCCCGCTACGGCATTTCCTGGGGCGCCATGGGTGCGGCGGAGGATTGCTGGCAGCGCGCAAGGCAGTATGGGCTCGACCGCAAGCAGTTCGGCCGGCCGCTCGCCGCGACCCAACTGTTTCAGAAGAAGCTTGCTGACATGCAGACGGAAATTGCGCTCGGATTACAGGCATCGCTGAGGGTCGGCCGGTTGATGGACGAGCATAAATTCGCGCCCGAGATGATCTCGCTGGTCAAGCGCAACAATTGCGGCAAGGCGCTCGATATCGCCCGGCAGGCCCGCGACATGCATGGCGGCAACGGGATCCAGATCGGTTACCACGTAATGCGCCACGCGCAGAACCTTGAAACCGTAAACACCTACGAGGGCACGCACGACGTGCACGCTCTGATACTCGGGCGCGCTCAAACCGGCCTGCAGGCGTTCTTTTGACGAACGGCTAGGTCAAGCCAGGGCACTCGCTGGCCAAGACCCGTTTCCCTGGTGATACACTATCGATCTCCACCGCATCCGTCTGGATACAGCGTCTCGCTAGACCTGACGGTGCGGGGGCCTCGCCACACGGCGAGCGTTCCAAGGGAGATTAGTCAATGTCCATGCACACGATGCTGGAAGACGCAGGTGAGCTGTTCTGGTTCAGGGGAGCGCTGATCAACATCCGGGTCTCCTGGAACGCAGGCGAGGACCGTGTGAGCGTCGTCGAACACCTCATGCCTCATGGAATGTCGCCGCCCCTGCATGTCCATCGCAACGAGGACGAGGTGCTCCATATCCTGGAAGGATCAGTGCGCATCAGGATCGATGGCGTCGAATCCGTTGCCCACGCCGGGCAGACAGTGATTGCGCCAAAGGGTGTGCCACATAGTTTTCGCGTCGAATCGCCGGAAGGGGCCCGCTGCCTTACCATCACATCGGGCGGCGACCTGGAGCGCATGATACGCGAGAACGGCCAGCCAACAGACAGGATTGCGCTGCCGCCGATCGCGGAGTCGGGCTCACCGATTTCTGCCGCGCTGGCGAAGTCCTGCGCCCTCAACGGGATCGATATAGTCGGCGAACCCCTTTCCTGACTCCTCAAGGAGTGCCAAAGGGGTGAGATGCCGGACCGGCTTGGCTCCGGTGTCGCATTTGTCATGGATTTTTGCCTCGTGCCGCGCGACAGTCGGCCAATTCCAATCCGGGGCACAGATCCGATGAGCAGCGCATTCCTTACCCATTTATCATCCGAGCTCGATGGGCTGAAGGAAGCCGGGCTGTACAAGTCCGAACGGATCATCACGACGTCGCAATCGGCCGAGATTGAGGTGTCGGGAAAGCGGTTGCTCAATTTTTGCGCCAACAATTACCTCGGCCTCGCCGACAATGACCGGCTGCGTGACGCCGCCAAGGCGACCATCGACCGCTACGGCTACGGGATGGCTTCCGTCCGCTTCATCTGCGGCACGCAGGAAGAGCACAAGCAACTTGAAGCCCGCATCTCGGGATTTCTGGGCATGCAGGACACGATTCTCTACGGTTCCTGCTTCGACGCCAATGGCGGGCTCTTCGAGACATTGCTGGGCGAAGAGGACGCCATCATTTCGGACGCCTTGAACCATGCTTCGATCATCGACGGCGTGCGCCTCTCCAAGGCGAAACGCTTCCGCTATGCCAACAATGACATGTCTGCCCTCGAACAGGAACTGAAGCGGGCCGAAGGTAGCCGCTTCAAGCTTATCGCAACAGACGGCGTGTTCTCGATGGACGGCATCATTGCCGACCTCCGCGGGATCTGCGATCTTGCTGAAAAATACGGTGCCATGGTGATGGTTGACGACAGCCACGCCGTCGGCTTCGTCGGCAAGCACGGTCGCGGTTCGGCCGAGTATTGCGGCGTCGAGGGCAGGGTCGATATCATGACGGGGACACTCGGCAAGGCGCTCGGCGGCGCATCCGGCGGTTACACAAGCGGCAAGCGCGAAGTCATCGATTGGCTTCGCCAGCGTTCGCGGCCCTATCTGTTTTCCAACACGCTGATGCCCGCGATCGCCGGCGCATCGCTGGAGGTATTCGATATGGTCGACGATGGCGACGATCTGCGCGCCAGGTTGACCGCTAACGCGGAGCGGTTTCGGACGGGCATGACGGGACACGGCTTCACGCTGGCCGGCGCCGACCATCCCATCATCCCCGTGATGCTGGGCGATGCCAAACTGGCGCAGGACATGGCTCAAAAGATGCTCGAACGCGGCATTTATGTAATAGGCTTTTCGTTTCCGGTCGTGCCGAAGGGCCAGGCACGCATCAGGACGCAAATGTCGGCGGCGCATTCGGCAGAGGACATCGACAGGGCGATAGAGGCGTTTGCCGAGACCGGCCGGGAACTGGGCGTCATTGCCTGACAGCTTCGACGGAAAAACGATTCTGGATCAAGCGATTCAAAGGACACCACAATGTCGAACATGATGCGGGCCCTGGTGAAGGCGAAGGCCGAACCGGGCATCTGGATGGAACAGGTGCCGGTGCCGGAAATCGGTCCCAACGACGTGCTCATCAAGGTCAGCAAGACTGCGATCTGCGGCACTGACGTGCACATCTACAATTGGGACCAGTGGGCGCAGAAGACGGTTCCGGTGCCGATGGTGACGGGTCATGAATTCGTCGGCACGGTGGCCGATTTTGGTGCTGCCGTGACGGAGTACACGATCGGTCAGCGGGTATCGGGCGAGGGCCATATCGTTTGTGGCCACTGCCGAAACTGCCGTGCCGGCCGCGGACATCTGTGCCGCAACACGATGGGCGTGGGCGTCAACCGGCCTGGCGCGTTCGGCGAATACATCGCCTTGCCGCAGCACAACGTCGTGCTGATACCCGACGACATTCCCGACGAGATCGCCGCGATCTTCGATCCGCTCGGCAATGCTGTGCATACAGCCTTGTCATTCGACCTGGTTGGTGAGGACGTTCTGGTGACCGGCGGCGGGCCGATCGGCATCATGGGCGCGCTGGTCGCCCAATGCGTCGGGGCGCGCAAGGTGGTCATAACCGACATCAACCCCGTTCGGCTGGACCTGGCAAAGAAGCTTGGGGTCCAGCACGTGGTGGACGCTTCCCGCCAGAAATTGCCTGAGGTCATGCGCGAAATCGGCATGACGGAGGGGTTCGATGTAGGTCTCGAAATGTCGGGTGCAGCGCCTGCCTTCCGGGACATGATCGACGCCATGAACAATGGTGGCAAGATCGCCATTCTGGGTATCGCGTCGACCGGGTTCGAGATCGACTGGAACAAGGTCATCTTCAAGATGCTGCATCTCAAAGGTATTTACGGTCGGGAAATGTTCGAGACCTGGTACAAGATGATCGCGCTGGTTCAGGGGCCGCTTGATGTGTCGGGGCTGATCACGCACCGCATCGGTGTCGACGACTATATCGACGGCTTCGAAGCGATGAAGAGTGGCAATTCCGGCAAGGTCGTCATGGACTGGTAGATGCCGGGTAGGGGAGGTTTTATGGCATCAAGCCGGGGTGAAGCTTGGCGTTGACCGACAGGTTGGTCGTCCTTGGATCGAAGGGGGGGCCTGCGATCCGGCATGGCGGTCCCTGGCCGACATCGGCGCTCCTGGAGATGGCCGGGAGGCGCATCGTGGTCGATTGCGGTCTTGGCGTGACGCGCGGGCTGATCGATGCCGGAATTGCGCTCAAGGAACTCGATCTCATATTCATAACTCATCTGCACTCCGATCACGTACTGGAACTGGGACCCCTGCTACACACGGCCTGGACGGCGGGGTTGGCCAGCTCGGTCACGGTCTATGGCCCGCGCGGGGTGAATCGATACTGGCGCAAATTCCTGCAAGCACTGGAATTCGATATCGAAATCCGCATCGCCGATGAAGGCAGGCCCGATCTGCGTGCACTTGTGACTGTCATCGAGTTCGACGAGGGCGAGGTGATGCAAGAAGACGGACTGCGGGTCTCTTCGCTGAAGGTTGATCATCCACCGGTCACGGAATGCTATGCGCTGCGCTTCGACCACGAGGCGGCAAGCGTCGTGTTTTCCGCCGACACTGCCTACTTTCCGCCGCTGGCTGCGTTTGCCAGTCGGGCCGACCTGCTGGTCCACGAGGCGATGCTGGAGGACGGCGTCGAACGCCTGGTCGCACGCACAGGGAACGGTGCGCGGTTGCGGCAGCATCTGCTGGCGAGCCATACATTTGCCGAGGACGCAGGGCGTATAGCGGCGACTGCACAGGTCGGTCGGCTGGTGCTCAATCATCTGATTCCGGCGGACGACCCTCTGATCGGCGAGGCGGACTGGATCAATGCCGTGCGGAAAAGCTGGGCCGGTGCCTTGACGATCGGGCGCGATGGCCTTGTTGTGCCATTAGCCGGCAGCAAGCCGGATTAATGGGAGGACTGCATGAAGCTGGCGACATTGAAGGACGGAACGCGCGACGGCAAACTGGTCGTTGTGTCCCGCGATCTGACACGCTTTACAGACGCTTCGTTCCTGGCGCCGACCATGCAAGCGGCGCTCGACGACTGGCGTCGCGTCGCCCCGCACCTCGCCACCATGGCGGAATCATTGGAAACCGGGTCGGTACCGTCGGAACGCTTTCACGAGCATGATGCCCATTCACCGCTGCCGCGCGCCTATCAGTGGGCGGATTGTTCGGCCTATATGAACCACGTGGAACTGGTGCGAAAGGCGCGCGGCAGCGACATGCCGCCGAATGCCGATTCCGATCCTCTGATCTACCAGGGTGGCTCGGATAGCTTCATTGCACCACGCGATGCGATCCTGGCCGGCAGTGAAGATTTCGGCATCGATCTGGAAGGCGAACTGGCCGTGATCGTGGACGATGTAGCGATGGGCGCTAGTGCCGAGCAGGCACTGGACGCGATCCGCCTTGTCATGCTCGCCAACGATGTATCTTTTCGCGCTCTGGCACAGCCTGAACTGGCAAAGGGGTTCGGCTTCTTTCAATCGAAGCCTGCGACGGCCTTCTCGCCGGTGGCTGTCACGCCGGATGAGTTGGGTGACGCCTGGCAGGGTGGAAAGCTGCACTTGCCGCTATGTGTCGATGTCAACAGCAAGCCGCTCGGCCGGGCCAATGCCGGCATCGACATGACGTTTGATTTTGGCCAGTTGATCGCCCATGCGGCAAGGACCAGACGGCTGGCCGCCGGTACGATAGTCGGGTCGGGAACCGTTTCCAATCGCTTCGAAGGCGGTGCGGGCCGGTCGATCGCGGCAAACGGCGTCGGCTATTCCTGCCTTGCCGAGTTGCGATCGGTCGAAAACATCGAGAATGGCTCTGCAACAACGCCGTTCCTGCATTTCGGGGACACGGTACGCATCGAGATGAAGGACAGGAGCGGACATTCCATCTTCGGCGCGATCGAGCAGACCGTTGAACAATACAAGGGCTGAGGCGAAGGCGTGCGATTTTACTTCTTTCTGGTGACCGGGGTCTGGGCAGTCGTCATGTTGGCGATTTTCATACAGGCAATTCGGCTTTCCTATCGGATCGAGGCCCGGTCAGACGGCCTGCGCAATACGCTCGGCGTGCCTCAAAAGGCCGCCATGGTCCATACCGCTTTCAACTGGAAGGTGGCGCGCGATCCGGAGACTCAGGCACTCAGAAGGCGCATGCTTCTCATGTTGTTGCTCAATCTGATCGGCTTTATTCTTTTGTGGGCAGCCATCTGGGCGATGGGCATGCCCGTGAGCGTAACCGATGCGCCTGCTTGATCACCACCGGCGCATGGCGCGCAACAGTCTTTGGTCGAATGACCGCCTCTATCGCGCCGTGCTGTCACTTGGGGCGGGCGAATTCGAGGCAGCCCGCACCAGTTTCTTTCCGTCGATCAAGGCTACGCTGAACCATTTGCTCGACGTCGACCTGTTCTATCTCGACTTTCTGGAGGAAAAGCGGTCGCAAACTGTTTTCGTCGAATTTGAAGACGCCCGAAGGCTTGCCTCGGCCCAGGCAGAATTCGACAGGAAGTTGGTCGAGTTCTGCGATGGCCTGGCGGAGGATGACCTGGAGCGTTGCGTCGCAACCGATCGTGGCCAACAAGGGATAATCCCGGAGCGGATCGGCGACCTGCTAACCCACCTTTTCGTGCATGACATCCACCATCGAGGGCAGGTTCACGCCATGCTTTCAGGCAGTTCGGTCGCGCCGCCGCAACTGGACGAGTTCTTCCTGGATTACGACCTGCAATTCAGGAAAGACGAGGTCGAGCGCCTGGCTATCTGAAGTCATGGGCGTGGCAACTTTGGCTCGCCCGGTCCAACGCCCTGTCAGTTTTTTGCCGCAGGTTTCAGCTCGATCCGGTCGATTCCGACCGGCAGCGGAACGACGTTCTGGGCAAAGGTGAACAGCTCGATTTCTTCTGAAACGCCGGGCAGCCGCTGCTTGCCAATGCTGATCCAGTTGCCGGGGTCCAGCGAAACGATATCCTTGGTGACGAGCGCCTCAATGCCGGTGGCCTTGGTCATCGCTTCTATTCTGGACACTTCGTTGACCGTTGGACCGATCACGGAGAACGTCAAGCGTTGGGAAACCCCGATATTGCCGAACATCACGGTGCCGGTGTTCAGGCCGATACCAAACCGGATTGGGAACAAGCCTTGGGCTCGCCGCTCGCTATTGAGAGCATCGCGCGCCTTGATGACGTTGCGCAGGGCTGTTGTCGCGGATTTGATGGCTGCCTTTTGGCCCGCAGCATCCTGATACGGAAAGATCGCCAGGACGGCGTCTCCTATGAAGTCGAGAACCTCGCCGCCTGCATCGATCACCGGGGTGGCCGTACAGTCGAAATAGGTGTTCAGCAACTGGATATAGTCTTCGCCTGGCATTGTGTCGGCCAGCGCCGTCGAGTCGCGCATGTCATTATACCAGACGACTGCCTTGGTTTCGCGACCGTCGCCGCGGCGGATCGAACCTGCAAGTACCCGTCCGCCGGCTTCCTTGCCGAGATATGTTTCCGAGATGTTGCGGGCGATACGAGTCTGAATGACGGTTTTGCAGGCAACTGCGAAACGCCGCTGGATCTTTTGCAGTGCTTCCAATTCCTCATTCGAGAAGCCGCCCTCGCGATCAGCGGACCAAGTCGTGATGATGCCGAGCTTGTCTTTGATACCCGTTTCGTCCTTGGCCGACAGGGCGGTTTTTATGACGAAATAATCGGTCATGCCTTGTGCGACCACCTCTTCGAGGATCGGAAAGTCGAGAAGCTTGCTGGGTCCATCGAGGTTTCGGCGTAACACCAGCACATCGTTGTCGAGCATATATTTCATCGGACTGCGCAACCACGCATCCGAACTCCTCTCCTGATGCACGAATTGTTCGAACTCTGTTTCCCGCCCACGCGCCCACAAGATTGTCTCCGCCTGGAAAAGCGGATGCAGGGTCGGCCATGTGAGCCTGGCCCTGGCGAGCGGGATGCCAATGGCATGGATGCGGTTACACAGACCTTGGAACATCTCGACGATATCAGGCTCCGACAGCGCTTGATCGACCAGCCATTCATTGATTCCGGTAACCAGCGTGCGGTCTGTCATGGGGGCGCTCTCGTCGTACAATCGCCTGGTGGGCGGTCGACACTATTTGGAGTGGCGCGCCCTCAATTTTAAGTGCAGATTTGCATTTTCCGTCACATTTGTCTTCGCTGGACGGCAACTCTCGCCAAGGCAAAGCCGTTAAAGCTTGATTTGCCGAAACCGTCGACCTGAAGGAAGAATCCACGTGGAAGCCGAGACAGCCCGGTTCACCAGGGACCTCCCGGTCCGTGAGCAGTTCCTGACGGTTCTTCAAGACAGTTCATATCAGCGCGCTCCTGAGGACTGGTTGATTGCGGTCACTGACGTCGTTGGCTCTCGCAAGGCAATCGCGGATGGCCACTACAAGGCCGTCAACATGGCCGGCGTGGCGATGATCAGCGCGTTGATGAATGCGCTCGAAACGCAGCAGATACCCTTCATCTTTGGCGGCGACGGCGCGGCAATCATTTGTGCGCCCTCCGATCGGGACCTCGTTGCGGCGACCATTGCCGAGACTGTTACCTGGGTGAAGGCCGATCTGGGGCTGACGCTGAGAGCGGCGATGGTTCCGGTGTCTGTCGTTCGCGCAGAAGGGTTAGACGTCCTTGTCCAAGCGACCCGCATATCCGAGGCGGTCAACAATTTTGCTTTCCGGGGTGGCGGGATATCGCGCGCCGAGACGCTCATGAAGGAAGGCAAGTTTGCAATCGCGCCAGCGCCTGAAGGGAGCAAGCCCGACCTGAGCGGGCTTTCATGCCGGTGGTCGCCGATAAAGCCCGACGGCGAACGGATCGTTTCGATCATCATCGAGGCTGGCGAAGGGGCTGGTAATCAGTTCCCCGGGAAGGCGACCCATTTGCTCAGTCTTGCGGGTATGGCCCTTCCAGGCGCCGGGTCGCCAATGCCAAGGAATGGACCTCCGATTGGCTGGCCGCCGAAGGATCTGGACCTCGAAGCCCGCGCCATGTCCAGCGATCGCTCTTTCGTCTGGCGCATTGCATCTCTCTACCTGGGCACGCTGTTTGCCTGGCTTTTGTTTCGCACAGGTGTCTCGGTTGCGGGGTTCGATCCGAAACGTTACAAGGAATTTACGTCACTCAATACGGACTATAGAAAATTTCAGGATGGGCTGCGCATAACCGTTTCGCTGGGTGATGCCAAACTGGAGAAATTGACCGAATTTCTTGAGGAAGAACGAAGGACAAAGATGCTTCGATACGGCATTTGCGTTCAAGATAGTGCAATCTTGACGTGCTATGTTCCTTCAGTGACATCAGATTCACATTTCCATTTCCTAGATGGAGCAGGCGGGGGCTATGCGCAGGCGGCGGAGAATATGAAGGACTGATCGGATTGCATGGAGCGGCCATTCTGTCGAACATAGGGGAGGTTCGATTGGGTGGCAGGCTAGCCATAATGAGCCAGACTGGCGTTGGGGATTGGGGAACGGCGAGTTGGAAGAGGGTGAGGTTCTTCGCGTAAGCGATCTCAAGGTGGCTTTTGATGTCAACGGTTCACCTGTCGAGGTTGTCAAGGGTATAAGCTTCCGGGTCTGCTCCGGCGCGGTGACGGCTGTTGTGGGTGAATCAGGGTCAGGCAAATCGGTTACCGCCCAGGCCATCATGCGCATTTTGCCCCGCAATGGATCGATCACCTCGGGATCCATAGAGTTTCGGCCGCAAACCGGCGAAACCGTCGACGTTGTGCAGCATTCTGCGAATGGTCCCACCATGCGTGCGTTGCGTGGTTCGGCCGTATCGATGATTTTTCAGGAGCCCATGTCCTCGCTGTCGCCGGTTCATTCGGTAGGCAACCAGGTTGAGGAGAGCTTGCGCATCCATGCGCTCGGCGCTGGAATGTCGCGAAAGGAACTGAGGGCCGCGACCGAGGAAACGCTTGGTCTGGCTGGCTTTCCGAACCCGCACCGCGCCTATGACATGTACCCGTTCGAGATGTCCGGTGGCTTGCGGCAACGTGCCATGATTGCCATGGCACTGATCTGTCGGCCTGCGCTTTTGATCGCCGACGAACCGACGACGGCACTCGACGTGACGGTTCAGGCGCAGATCATCAAGCTTCTCAAGGATTTGCAGGACAAGCTTGGCATGGCAGTCCTGTTGATCACCCACGATCTTGGGGTCGTCGCCAACATGGCAGACGAGGTGGTGGTTGTTTACGATGGCAGGGTCGTTGAAGCCGGACCTGTCGAGGATATTTTCCGCGATCCGCAGCATGATTACCTGAAGGCTCTGCTGAACGCGGCACCGCATTTCGACATGGCACCCGACCACCGGTTGGCTGCATTGCGTGGCGGCAAGCGCGGCGTCGTCGAGATGACCAAGGGCAAAGCCAAGCGCTCGCAGCCCGATGACCGGCCGCTGCTTACGGTCTCCGGACTGAGCAAGATCTATCACCTTCGGCGCAGCTCGATATTTTCTGGCGAAGCCAGGGAGATCCGGGCGGTCGACAATGTCAGTTTCACCATCCGCCGCGGTGAATGTCTTGGCCTCGTCGGAGAGAGCGGCAGCGGAAAGACCACCGTCAGCAAGATACTGACACGGGCGATAACGCCCGATTCCGGATCGGTGATCTTTGACGACGGGGAGCAGAAGATCGATGTTCTGGGACTGAGCGAGCGGGAACTGAAGGCATTCCGTCCGCGCTTGCAGATGGTATTTCAGGACCCTGTCAGTTCACTGTCTCCGCGCATGACGATTGGCGACATACTGCGTGAACCCATGCAAATCCACGGCACCGGCAGCAGGTCCGAGCAGATGGAACGGGCCAAGGACCTGCTGAAGTCAGTGGAACTCGGCGAAAATGCGCTGAACAGGTATCCGCACAGCTTTTCTGGGGGGCAGCGGCAACGGGTCGGCATTGCGCGCGCTCTGGCCATGAACCCGGACCTGTTGATTCTGGACGAGCCTGTATCAGCGCTGGATGTCTCGGTTCAGGCTCAGGTTCTCAACCTCTTGAAGGACCTGCAGGCAGAGATGGGTCTGACCTACCTGTTCATCGCTCACAACCTGGCAGTCGTGAAATACATGGCCGAACGCGTGGCCGTCATGGCGGCAGGGCGCATTGTTGAAATCGGGCCCTGCCAGGCAATTTTTGATGCTCCCGCCCATCCCTACACGCGGGCCTTGCTCAAGGCCGTGCCATTTGCAGATCTTGATAGACCGCTTGTTCTCGACGAGTTGGTGCTCAAGGGTTCTTCGAACCCGAGCAACTGGCCCGACGCTTTCCGCGGAGACATGACCGACCTGGCCGTGCTCGATCTGGGCCAAGGCCACCAGGTTCTGGCGCGCCAGACAGCCAACATGAAGGAGTTGCACGCATGAGGTTCCTTGCTACCCTGGCCATCGCGCTGATGGCATTTGTCTCGTCGGCCAATGCCGCAGAGGCGCCTCTGCTCGCTGAGCGGGTTGCCTCCGGCGCGCTGCCTCCGGTTGCTGAACGCCTGCCCGAAGTGCCGCGTGCCATGCAGATCGATGAATCCACACAGCGAACGCCCGGCAAACAGGGCGGTGCCATCCGCATGCTTATGGCGGACCCCAAGGATGTTCGCATGGTCACCGTCTACGGCTACGCACGACTGGTAGGCTATGACCGTTCGCTGGAACTGCAGCCCGACATTCTTCTGAGCTATGAGAACGAAAAATACCGTGTCTTCACACTCCACTTGCGGCCTGGCCACAAATGGTCGGACGGGTCGCCGTTCACGGCCGAGGATTTCCGCTACCAGTGGGAAGATATTCTGACCGACAAGGACATGGACCGCGGCGGTCTCGACGCGGTGTTTCTGGCGGACGGCAAGCCACCGAAATTCGAGGTGATCGATCCGCTGACCGTCCGCTACACATGGGATGCGCCAAACCCGCTGTTTCTGCCGGCTCTGGCAGGTGCACGACCGCTGGATATCTACTCGGCATCTGCCTACCTGAAGCAATTCCATGCCAAATATGCCGACCCGGAAAAGCTGGCAGCCGCAGTCGCCAAGGAGAAAGTCAAGGACTGGATGTCTCTGCAGATCCGCATGGCGCGTAGCTATCGACCGGAAAACCCCGACCTTCCGACGCTGCAGCCCTGGGTCAACATGACTGCGCCGCCCTCCAACCGCTTTGTCTTCCAGCGCAACCCTTACTATCACAAGGTCGACCAGAACGGTGTCCAACTGCCCTACGTGGACGAGCTGATATTGAACATGGCCGAAAGCTCGATCATACCGGCCAAGACCGGGTCGGGGGAAAGCGACCTTCAGGAGCGCTATCTCAGTTTTGCCGACTATACCTTCCTCAAGGAGGGCGAGGAGCGCAACAACTACCAGGTCCGTCTATGGACGGTGGGCAAGGGTTCGGCTGTTTCGCTGTTTCCAAATCTCAATGCGACCGATGCGACCTGGAGAGATCTGTTTCGCGATGTCCGGTTCAGGCGGGCGCTGTCGTTGGGTGTCGACCGGTCCCAGATCAATCAGGTGTTGTTTGCCGGGCTGGCCAAGGAAAGCGCCAGCACTGTTCTTCCCGGTAGCCCGCTCTATCGCGATGAACTGGGAGAGGCTTACGCGCAGTTCGACGTCGAGGCCGCCAATGCCCTGCTTGACGAGATCGGGCTGAAGCGCTCGCCAGATGGAACGAGACTACTCCCGGACGGCCGGCCAATGGAGCTAATTATCGAAAGCACTGGCGAGAGTTCCATGGAAGCAGACATGCTGGAACTGTTGACGACGGACTGGGCCAAACTAGGGGTCAAGGTATTCACCCGCACCAGCCAGCGAGACATCTTCCGCAGCCGGGTGGCTGCCGGATCAACGCTGATGTCGGTATGGGCCGGTGTAGACAATGGCGCTCCGACTGCAGATTTCAGCCCTCAGGAGTTCGTTCCGACCGATCCCTATCAGTTGCAGTGGCCCATGTGGGGAACCTATGTCAGCACTCAGGGCAGCGCGGGTGAGAAGATCGACTATCCGCCGGCTGAAAGGCTGGTCGAGCTTTATGGAGAGTGGCTGGCCGCGGGAGACAATGCCGAAAAGCGCAAAATCTGGGGTGAGATACTCGATATCAATGCCCAGGAAGTTTTTTCGATCGGCATTGTGACGGCAACGCTTGTGCCTGTCGTCGTGTCCAACAACCTGATGAACGTTCCACTCGAGGGCATTTCGAGCTTCGATCCATACGGCTATTTCGGCGTTTACGAGATGGATTCCTTCTGGATGCAGAATGCCGGCGAGGGCGGCAACTAACCGATGATCAGGTCGCTGCACGTCACGCATCCATTGCATCCCGAAACCCTTGCCCGTGCAGGGCGAGGACGTGACTTGGCGCGCGCTCGACAGACGGGCGGCGGCACACGGACCGGTGCCGCCGTGATGCCTCTGCATCAAGAAGACCTGGTCTAGGCCCATGCTTTATTACATCTTCCGCCGTGTCCTCTTGATGATCCCGACGCTGGTCATTA
>JBBSOT010000003.1:0-42514 GCA_038259455.1 Hyphomicrobiales bacterium
ACGCACGGCCCAGACAAATGCGCCATCTGTGCCCCACTGGATGGCGAGAGGATCGACAGAGGGGTAGACGTCGCCAGGAAATTTCATTGCTACCTGGAACGACATGCCTGGCCGCAAGGTATCGTTCGAATTGTCGAGCCTGGCCTGTACCAGCAGCGTGCGGCTCTGTTCGTCGAGGCGGTTGTCGACGGCGCTGACTGTTCCAGGCAACATTTCGATGGGCCGTGCGATTGGCGTCGCCTGGAGCGGCGCGCCTACCGCAATGCCGTTGGCGTAACGCTCCGGAACCCAGAAATCGACGATGATCTGGGATCGATCCTCAATGGTGACAATGGCTGTCTCGGTTGTCACGTAATTGCCAGCCTCGACAGGAAGGATACCCACAATGCCCGCAATTGGCGAGGCGATAGAGCGCCGTTCGAGGGTCAGTTGCGAATCGCGCAACGCAAGTCTTGCATTGCTCAGCGCAAGTTCAGCTTCGGTCACCTGAACGGCGGTGGCAGTATTTGACTTTCTCAGAGACGTGATCCGCTCCATGCGTGCCTCGGCGTCTTCCAGCGCGATCCGTGCCCTGTCGACGGCAATCTCCTCTGCTTCCGAGTCGAGACGCGCGATGACGTCGCCCTTCTTGATCGTTTCGCCGGATTGCACGAGGATGTGGGTCAATCGGCCTGACGCATAAGGATTGACGGTTACCGAACTGTTGGCGCGGCCAGTGCCAATGGCCGAGAGCTTGTCGTTGATGGTGGCAGTCGCAACTTCGGCGACGACGACTGCGGTCTGCGGGCCACGCTGTCGTCTTGGGCCGCCCTCGCTCGGTCCGGCTTGTTGCGCTGAAGAGTGTGCTTGGACCCAGTCGATGCCCCAACTTGCCAGAATGGCTGGAGCGCCAGGAAAGAACTTTACCCAGGCCGCTGCCGCGACAAGCAAAATCACCAGCACGACGAGGAATTGTTTCCAGGCAGCCATTCACACTCCAGATGTCGAGGCGCTCTTGGCACCTGATCGGCATGGGCGCGATAAGCCTTCGCCGCAAAAATCCCTATGCGGAACTTATGACAATTGTGAGGCCCAAGTGCACATGGTTTATCATTAAATCTAGTTAAGGTTGGTCGGAAAATCAGGTGCTAAGTTGTTGTTCAGCGCAGGCTTTCCATTTCACGGATCCGCCGGGCACTGGCCTTGTCGAGTTTGCGGGTGAGTTCGCCGGTGATCGTCTCGGCAACGACGAACAAGGCAGCGGACGAATCCCATGGTGACGGCGCTGCCGTCCGACCGGCAATCGTATGGCGCGCGAAGCGCGCTATGGGCGAAAGCCATTGGTCCGTGAAAAGCACAATCTGCACGCCACGCAGATGCGCCGTCTCGGCAAAACGAAGAAGACCATCCTGGTAACGCCTGATGTCGAAGATCAGCAGGACGTCGCGCCGCCCCATGTCGATGAGCCGGTCGCGCCAGTTGTTCTCCTGATCGGACAGGTGCATTACGTTTGGCTTAATTATCGTCATATGCGCCGCCATGTAGCGCGCCACCGGATCGGTGAATCTCCCGCCGACCAGCAACGTCTTCGACTTCGGATGGGAGAGTAGTGTTACAATGTCGGCGATCTGGCGTTCCGAGACATGCCGGAATGTCTCGCGGATGTTTTCAAGTGCCGATTCAACCGTTGCCGAGGGCTCGCTGCCGCGCGCCGCTGAAACTGCGCTGCGCGATGCCGGTGACTGGAGTTGCGCTGCCAGCTCTTCCTGCAACGCTGACTGGAACTCCGGGTAGTTGCCGAACCCGATCCTGGCGACAAAGCGCAAGATTGTCGGAGAGCTGACCCCGGCCGCTTGGGAGAATTCCGCCACTGTCTTCAGTCCGATGAGCGGATAGTTCGCAATCAGCGCCTGTGCTGCGCGCCGTTCCCCCGTGGGCATGGCGTCCATGCGATCGGCTATCTGTGCCGCAATGCTTGTTGTCATGACATTGTCTCCGCTGCCGGACGCCCAATTCTTCCGATGTTGTCGAGGGCCCATAAAGAAGGTGTTTGACAACGCCGATGAAGGTGTATGAAATCATTCATGGGGGTCATTTGAAACAGAATTCGTATCATACGGTACGGCAATCCCCGAACGGTAGGCATGAACGTCAAGCGGTCAGGCAAAGATAGTCGGACGGAGCCGGTTCGGGTGACGAACCGCAGCGGCCGCTCTGCCTTTGTCGTGCTCTGTGACCATGCGTCGAATCGGCTGCCGGAACAATTTGGCACGCTTGGTCTCGACCCGTCGGAGATGACCCGCCATATCGCGTGGGATCCGGGGGCGCTGCCGGTGGCGACGATGCTGGCCGAACGGCTCGACGCCACACTGGTCCAGTCTTGTGTTTCGCGGCTCCTGATCGACTGCAATCGTCCACTTGATGCTCACGATCTCATTCCGACAGTCAGCGAGACCACGTCCATCCCTGCCAACAGCGCTGTTTCTCCCGAAGAGAGGCAAGAACGGATCGCGCTGTCCTGGCAGCCTTTCCATGACGCCGTCGAGGCCGTGATCGAGGAGCGCCTGGCGCAGCGCCAGCCGACCATGCTCGTCTCGATCCATTCCTTCACGCCGGTCTATCGGGGCGTGAGCCGGCCTTGGGAGATTGGCATCATTCACGACGAAGACAGGCGAATCGCCGATCCTCTGATCGCGTCGTTGCGGCAGGTGCCCGGCCTTACCGTTGGCATCAACGAACCTTACTCCCCTGCAGACCGGGTATACTTCACGCTGGAGCGCCATGCCCGCTCGCGCGAGCTTCCCTGCGCCATGATCGAGATCCGCAATGACGAGATCGTCGATGAGGTGGTGCAGAACAAATGGGCCGAAATCCTCTGGGGGATGTTTTTGCGCCTCGAACCGCTATTGTCGGGCGCCAAGGCCAACGGACAGTCGGCGGTCTGAAGCGCGGTGACACACAAGCACGGTTGCCAGACAGGTAGCCGGTTACAGTATGAGGCGCCAAGCGGCGCGACGGAGAGAAAAGCATGGCTGGAAATATGACGTTCGACCAGTTGAAGAAGGCCGTCGCAGCGGGCGAAATCGACACGGTTCTGTCGAGTGCCGTAGACATGCAGGGGCGGCTGATCGGCAAGCGCTTCCTGGCCAGATATTTCGTCGAGTCCGCCTATGACGAGACGCATGGCTGCAACTATCTGCTGGCCAATGACATCGATATGGAGCCGGTGCCCGGTTACAAGGCTGCAAGCTGGTCGAAGGGCTATGGCGATTTCGTCATGAAGCCGGACCTTTCCACCATCCGGGTCGTTCCATGGCTTGAGAAGACCGCACTGCTGCTTTGCGATCTGCAGGACCACCACACGCATGAGGACCTGCCGCATTCGCCGCGCGGTATCCTCAAGAAGCAGGTCAAGCGGCTACAGGATCGCGGCTACCTCGCCTATTTCGCCTCCGAGCTCGAATTCTACCTGTTCAGCGAGACCTATGCGTCGGCACGCGCCAAGCACTGGCAAAATCTCCAAACCGCCTCGCCCTATATCGGCGACTATCTGATCGGCATCACCACCAAGGAAGAAGGCGTGATGCGCCGCCTTCGCAACGAGATGGAAGCCGCGGGCATTCCGATCGAGAACTCCAAGGGCGAATGGGGTCCTGGTCAGGAAGAGATCAACGTCCGCTACGCCGAAGTGCTCGAAATGGCCGACCGGCACGTCTTCCTGAAGAACGGTGCAAAGGAGATCGCCGAACAGGAAGGCAAGGCGATTTCGTTCATGTCGAAATACAATTACGGCCTGGCGGGCAACTCCAGCCACATCCACAATTCGCTGTGGAGCGCCGACGGCAAGACCCCGCTGTTCTTCGACAAGAAAGCCGAATGGACGCTGTCGACGCTCGGCCAGCAATGGTCGGCCGGCCAGCTGAAATACGCCAGGGAATTCACCTGGTTCCTGGCGCCCTATATCAACTCCTACAAGCGGTTCCAGTCAGGCACGTTCGCGCCAACCAAGATCATGTGGAGCGAGGACAACCGCACTGCCGGCTTCCGGCTCTGCGGCGAGGGCACCAAGGGCATCCGAATGGAGTGCCGCATTGGCGGCGCCGACCTCAACCCCTATCTGGCCTTTGCCGCACTGATCGCGGCGGGACTTGCCGGCATAGACGAGAAGCTGGAACTGCAGAAGCCGTTCGTGGGCGATGCCTACCAGGCAGCCAAGCTGCCGGAGGTGCCGAAAACCCTTCGCGATGCGACCGACGCCATGGCCAAGTCGAAGATGCTCAAGACCGCTCTCGGCGAGGACGTCATCGAGCACTACCTGCACACCGCGCGCTGGGAGCAGCTGGAATACGACCGCCGCATCACCGACTGGGAACTGCACCGCGGTTTCGAGCGGTACTAGTAGAAGAACTGACGAGGAAAACGACATGACCGAAACGGTCAAACTCACTTCGCCCATCGATGGCTCGATCTATGTCGAGCGCCCGGTCGCCACTGACCAGGCCATCAATGCCGCCGTCGAGCGCGCCAGAACCGCGCAGGCTGCCTGGGCGCAAACGTCGATTGCCGAGCGCGGCCAATATCTTCTCGCCATGCTTGAAGCGCTGATCGCCATGAATGACGAGATCGTCACCGAACTCGCCTGGCAGATGGGCCGTCCAACACGCTATGGCGGCGAGAAGGGCGGCGTCGAGGAGCGTACGCGCTACATGGTGGCGTTGGCCGAAAAGGCGCTGGCGCCGTTCATTCCGGAAGACCGGCCAGGCTTTCGCCGATACCTGAAGAAGGAGCCGCTCGGCATTGTCTTCGTGATCGCGCCTTGGAACTACCCGTTCCTGACCGCCGTCAATTCCATCGTGCCGGCGTTGATGGCCGGCAATGCCGTGATCCTGAAGCATGCCGCTCAGACGCTGCTTGTCGGCGAGCGTTTTCAGTCCGCCTTCGACAAGGCTGGTCTGCCCAAGGGTCTGTTCCAGAATCTGGTCATGAGCCACGCGCAGACGGAAAAGCTGCTTGGCTCGGGCAAGGTCGATCATTGCAATTTCACCGGTTCGGTGGGCGGCGGTCGCGCCATCGAGAAGGCAGCTGCCGGCACCTTCATGACGCTGGGTCTCGAGCTCGGCGGCAAGGATCCGGCCTATGTTTTGCCGGATGTGAAAATGGACCATGCCGTCACCAATCTGGTCGAAGGCGCGTTCTTCAATTCCGGCCAGTGCTGCTGCGGCATCGAGCGGGTCTATGTGCACGAGAAGGTCTATGACGCGTTCGTCGAGGGCTTCATTGCCGAAAGCCGCAACTGGTCGCTTGGCAATCCACTGGAAAAGGAAACTGTGATCGGTCCGATGGCGCAGGCGCGTTTTGCCGATGCGATCCGCGAGCAGAAGGCCGAAGCGCTGCGCAAGGGCGCGGTCGCCCACATCGACGCCAAGGACGATCGCAACAGGGAAGGCTCGCCCTACCTGCCGGTCGAAGTGCTGACCAATGTCGACCACCAGATGAGCGTCATGCGCGACGAGAGTTTTGGCCCCATTGTGGGCATCATGAAGGTGCGCAATGACGAGGAGGCTATAGCGCTGATGAACGACAGCCCCTACGGCCTTACCGCCTCGATCTGGACCACCGACACTGATCATGCAGCAGCCCTCGGCGACCGCATCGAAACCGGCACCGTGTTCATGAACCGCTGCGACTATGTCGATCCGGGTCTCGTGTGGACCGGCGTCAAGGACACAGGCAAGGGCGGCGCCATGTCCATCGTCGGCTACGAGAATCTGACGCGGCCTAAGAGTTACCATCTGCGCGAAACAATCTGACCCTCCCGAAAGAGCATCCGATGTCGAAACTCGTTTCCAAATGGAACTACCCCACCACTGTCCGCTTCGGCGCCGGGCGCATATCCGAACTGCCCGATGCGCTGGACTTTGCCGGCATCAAGCGGCCGCTCTTCGTCACCGATCCGGGGCTGGCCAAGCTGCCGGTCGTCGCCTTGACGCTGAAGATCCTCGATGACGCAAAAATCCCGTATGGCGTGTTTTCCGACGTCAAGGCCAACCCGGTCGGCTCCAATCTCGACGCCGGTGTCACTGTCTTCAAAAAGGGCAAACATGACGGCGTTATCGCCTTCGGCGGCGGCTCGGCGCTCGACCTCGGCAAGCTCATCGCCTTTCAGGCCGGCCAGACTCGGCCAATCTGGGATTTCGAGGATATCGGCGACTGGTGGACGCGCGCCGATGCCGACGCGATTGCGCCGATCGTCGCCGTCCCAACCACGGCTGGAACCGGGTCGGAAGTTGGTCGCGCCGGCGTGCTCACCAATGAGGAGACGCACACCAAGAAAATCATCTTCCACCCCAAGTTGCTTCCCGCGATCGTCATCGCCGACCCGGAACTGACGACCGGCATGCCGGCCTTCATCACCATCGGCACAGGCATGGATGCACTGGCGCATTGCCTTGAAGCCTATTGTGCGCCGGGATTCCATCCTATGGCCGACGGCATCGCGCTCGAAGGGATGCGGCTGGTGCTGGAAAACCTGCCCAAGGCGGCAGCCAACGGCAAGGACATCACCGCGCGCGCCAACATGATGGCTGCCGCCGCCATGGGCGCCACAGCGTTCCAGAAGGGGCTGGGCGCCATCCATTCGCTGTCGCATCCGATCGGCGCGCTCTATGACACGCATCACGGCATGACCAATGGCGTCTTCATGCCTTACGTTCTGGCCTTCAACCGGCCGGCCGTGGAGGAGCGCATCGCGCGCGCCGCCGCCTATCTCGGCATCAAGGGCGGCTTCGACGGTTTCGCCAAGGCCATCATCAAGTTGCGGCGCGATCTCAAGGTGCCGCATGCTTTGCCCGACCTCATCAAGGGCCTGGACATGGACAAGAAGCGCAAGCAACTGATTGCCGAGATGGCCGTCGCGGACCCCAGCACTGGCGGCAATCCCGTAAAGCTCACCAAAAAGGCTGCTCTCGGGCTGCTTGAAAGTTCAATCTCGGGGACTGTCTGAACGCAAAACTCATTAGCCGGAAAAACAACCCGAGGGCGATTGCTACACGCCGTTAAAAGGAGTTAACTTTTCAGGCCTCGGGGGTTCCGGCAGTCGGCTATTCATCGAACTGTCACACGATAGCGGTAACCGCATCGCAGGCGTCAACTGGCGTCAGTTTAACGGAGAGATCACATGTTCAAGTTCACGGGAAAGCTGCTTTCCCTTTCGGCGGCGTCGCTCATGGTGACGACGGTTTTTGCTTCGGCGCAGTCCATGGACGAACTGGGTGCAGCCGCGAAGGCGGAAGGCCAGCTGACGACGATCGCACTGCCGCACGACTGGTGCGGCTATGGCGACGTGATCGCAGGCTTCAAGGCCAAGTATCCCGAAATCACCGTCAACGAGCTTAACCCGGATGCCGGCTCGGCCGACGAATTGGAAGCCGTCAAGGCCAACAAGGACAACAAGGGTCCGCAGGCGCCGGACGTGCTCGACGTCGGATTTGCGTTTGGACCGCAAGCCAAGTCGGAAGGCCTGACCCTGCCGCACAAGGTGGCGACCTGGGAGACCATCCCGGCAGATGTCAAGGATGCCGACGGCCACTGGTATGGCGACTACTATGGCGTGCTCTCGTTCCAGGTGAACACGGACATCGTCAAGAACGTGCCCAAGGATTGGGCCGATCTGCTCAAGCCCGAATACGCGAACTCGGTGGCGCTCGCCGGCGATCCGCGTGCCTCCAACCAGGCGATCCTGGCTGTCCAGGCTGCTGGCATTGCGATGGGCGCCGAGCCAGGCGCCGCCGCCGGCGAGGCCGGCCTGAAGTTCTTCGCCGATCTCAACAAGGCGGGCAACTTTGTTCCCGTCATCGGCAAGACCGGTACCATCGCGCAGGGCGCCACGCCGATCGTCATCAACTGGGACTACAATGCCCTGTCCGGCCGCGATACGCTTAACGGCAACCCCCCGGTCGAGGTCGTCGTTCCGGCATCGGGCGTCGTGGCAGGCGTCTATGTGCAGGCGATCAGCGCCTACGCGCCGCACCCGAATGCCGCCAAGCTGTGGATGGAGTATCTCTATTCGGATGAAGGCCAGACCGGCTGGCTGAAGGGCTATTGCCACCCGATCCGCTTCAACGACATGGCCAAGAACGGCAAGATTCCGCAGGACCTGCTCGACAAGCTGCCGCCTGCGGAATCCTACGAGAAGGCACTCTTCCCGACGCTCGACCAGCAGGCGGCGGCCAAAGAAGTCATCACCAAGAACTGGGATAGCGTCGTCGGCGCAAACGTCCAGTAACTGACGCCAGTCGCATCGACGCGGCTCCCGTTAACGCGGGGGCCGCACCTTTGAGGGGAAAGAAAGCGTGATGGCTGACGCGGGGGTCAAGAGTGCGGTGCGACGCGCGCCGCGCATGTCGCTGGCCTGGGTCGGACTCATTCCGTTCGCGGTTTTCGCCTTCCTGTTCCTCATCCTTCCGACGCTGAACATCGTCACCGGCGCCTTTCGCAATCCGGCCGGCGAGTTCACGCTCCAAAACATCGCGAACCTCTTCCAGCCGTCGATCGTTGCCGCCTACTGGATTTCCATCCGCATCAGCCTGGCCTCGGCCTTTCTTGGCTGCGTGGTCGGCTTCATGCTGGCCTGGGCGGTGGTGCTTGGCCGGTTGCCGGGGTGGATACGCTCGCCTCTGCTGACTTTCTCCGGCGTCGCCTCCAACTTTGCCGGCGTGCCGCTTGCCTTCGCCTTCCTTGCCACGTTTGGCCGGCTCGGACTCGTCACGCTCATCCTGCGCGACTGGTTCGGAATCAATATCTACGGCATGGGCTTCAACATACTGTCTTTCGGTGGCCTTACGCTCACCTATCTGTTCTTCCAGATTCCCCTGATGGTGCTGATCGTGACGCCGGCGCTGGACAGTATGCGCCGCGAGTGGCGCGAGGCGGCGTCTATCCTCGGCGCAACCAATCTCCAGTACTGGCGCATGGTGGCGCTGCCCATCCTCTGGCCGACGCTGCTCGGTACGTTCGCCTTGCTTTTCGCCAATGCCTTCGGCGCGGTGGCGACCGCCTATGCGCTGACCGGCAGTTCGCTGTCGATCGTGCCTATCCTGCTGTTCGCGCAGATTCGCGGCGACGTCCTGCAGGATCCCCATCTCGGCTATGCGCTGGCCTTCGGCATGATCGTCATCACGGGCATTGCCAATTTCATCTACATCTGGTTCCGGTCCCGAAGCGAACGGTGGATGAAATGAAGGTCAATCGCTTCTGGTCCTGGCTGTTCCTGGCCCTTGGCCTGATGTATTTCATCCTGCCTCTGGTCGGCACCTTCGAGTTCTCGATGAAGATGCGGCGCGGCGTTTATAGTCTCGACGCCTACTGGACGGTGCTCGCCGATCCGCGCTTCCAGGCGACGTTCACCTATTCCGTGCTGATGGCGCTTGCCACCATTGTGTTCGGCGTCCTCCTCGTCGTGCCAACCGCCTATTGGGTGCGGCTGAAGCTTCCGCACTGGCGGCCGGTGATCGAGTTCATCACATTGCTGCCACTCGTCATCCCGCCGATCGTCATCGTGTTCGGCTATATCCGGCTCTACAACACCTCGTCCTGGCTGCCGCTGACCGGCACGGCGATGGGCACCAACGTCCTGCTGATGTTTGGCTACATGACGCTTTCCCTGCCTTACATGTACCGCGCCATCGACACAGGGCTGCGCGCCATCGACGTGCGCACCTTGACCGAGGCAGCAGAAAGCCTTGGCGCGGGATGGCTGACGATCATGTGGCGGGTGATCCTGCCTAATGTGCTGGTGGCGGTGCTTTCAGGCGCGTTCCTGACATTTGCGATCGTCATCGGCGAATTCGTGCTGGCGGCGCTGCTCAATCGACCGGCCTTCGGCCCTTATTTGCAACTGATCGGCGCCAACCGTGCCTATGAACCGGCAGCGCTCGCCGTCATCGCATTCGCCATCACCTGGGGCTGCATGGCGCTGATCCAGATCGTTTCTCGCTTCGCGCCCAAGGCGCCAGCCCTGCCGCACTGACATGGAAAACAGCAGAATGTCCGACTCGTTTCTTTCCATCGAAGGTGTCCGCAAGGCCTTTGGCCAGACCACCGTCGTGCAGGATTTCGATCTCGATGTCAGGCAGGGCGAGTTCGTCTCGTTCCTGGGACCGTCCGGCTGCGGCAAGACCACGATGCTGAGGATCGTCGCCGGTTTCGAGGAGCCGAGCGCCGGGCGCATCATGATCGGCGGCAAGGATGTCACCGGTCTCAAGCCCAACCAGCGCAGGATAGGCATGGTTTTCCAGGCCTATGCGCTGTTTCCCAACATGACGGTAGCGCAGAATATCGGCTTCGGCCTCAAGGTCGAACGCATGCCAAAAGGCGAGGCCGCCGCCCGCGTCGACCAGATGCTACAACTCATCAAGCTGTCGGATTTCGCGGGCCGCTATCCCTACCAACTCTCCGGTGGCCAGCAACAGCGCGTCGCCCTCGCGCGCGCCATGGCCGGCAAGCCGGAGGTACTGCTGCTCGACGAACCGCTGTCGGCACTCGACGCGAAGGTAAGGGTCTCGTTGCGCGAGGAAATCCGGACAATCCAGAAGGAACTGGGCATCACCACCATCTTCGTCACGCACGACCAGGAGGAGGCGATGTCGATGTCCGACCGCATCGTCGTGATGAATGGCGGCAAGGTGGAGCAGGTCGGCACTCCATTCGAGATTTACAACCGTCCAACGACCCGTTTTGTCGCCAGCTTCGTCGGTACGCTCAATGTGCTGGAGGGCAGGATCAGCGATGCAGAAACCGGCGCCGTCGATATCGAGGGTATCCGGGTGACGTTTGGACGCAAGCTCGATGGAGCCAATGGCGACACGATCTCGCTGGCGCTGCGTCCCGAATCGGTGTCGCTCGGCAGCCATCCCGGCCGTCCCGCCGAACTCGACTGCACGATTCATTCGGTCAACTTCCTTGGTTCTGTCATCCGCATCAGCGCCGGGACAGGCAGCAATTCCGTATCGCTCGATACGTTCAACAATCCCGCCAAGCCGCCGCCCGAAGTCGGCGAGAAGACCAAGATCAGCTTTTCGTCCGCTGACCTGCTCGTGCTTGACTAGGTTTTATGCGCTTTCTTCCGCCATGCACCCGGTGCCTGGCCATAGGCGAGGCTGACACGACCTGACACAACCGATTGTCAGCCGGCGAAGGAAGGCTAGTCAGATAGGGCGGGGGATTTCGCGTGAAGCTCGTCAGCTACAATATCCAGTATGGCTTCGGCAGTGACGGGCGCTACGATCTGGCGCGCGCCGTGCGCGTCGTCGCCGATGCCGATATCATCGCCCTGCAGGAAGTCGAGCGTTTCTGGCAGCGCAGCAACGAGGACGACCAGCCCGAGCTATTGAGCCGCCTGCTGCCCAACCACTACTGGGTCTACGGCCCGGCCTTCGACATGGACGCAAGCTCTCGCGACGGCGAAGGCCGCCTTGTCAACCGCCGCCGGCAGTTCGGCACGATGATCCTGTCGCGCCAGCCGATTGTCTGGTCGCGCCTTCATCTGCTGCCGATGCGCCGCACGGTCACCCCGTTGAACACGCAGAACGCCGCGCTGGAGTGCCTCATCCGGACGCCCTGCGGCCCGATCCGGTTCTTCTCGATCCACCTCGCCCATATCGGGGTGGAGGAACGTCTCGAACAGATCGACTATCTGCTGGAGCGTCACCGCCGCGTGCCGGTTGAGGGCGGGCCCTGGAGTGGCATCGACGACGAGCCGTCGCGCAACTGGACGAATGGCGGCCGCGAGCCAGAATGCCCGCAAGCAGCGATCTGGATGGGTGATTTCAACAGCGAGCCGGGCAGCGCGGAATATCGCCGCATCGCCGGCGACAATCCCTACCATCCAGGTGCTGCCTATGCCGGCGGTTTCTCTGACGCGACTTTGCTCGCCGGCTACAAGCCCGGGTCGCTGCATACCCATGTCAAGCTGATCGCCGGAGAGACAAGAAAGCGCCAGCTCGACCATTGTTTTGTCAGTTCCACGATGGCGTCGCGCGTCCGCGGGCTGCGTGTAGGCAATGAAGAGGTCGCCTCGGATCACCATCCGCTTTTCGTCGATATCGACCTGGAAGCGCGCGCGGGACATGCCGATCTGTCGCAGCGCTGACAGTTACAGGTAGCCTGGCTGAAGGCTCTTCCGAACCATTCCACTTTTGGCGCGTTGGTTAAGCTCAACGAGAGTGTCATTGCGACACGCAAAGGAGTTTCCATGTCGAAAAATCAGGTACCGAAAGATGCATTCGTGGTCGTTGGGACAGGCGAAGGCGCCCGGTTTTTTCGGAATGTCGGCAACGTCACTGAAATCAAGCTGCAACCGGATGGCCACCTCGATCAAGGCAATATGGCTGATCAAGGGCCGGCCGGAAAAAGCCCTCCCGAGCAGTCCGGCCAGGAATCCATGGAGGCTACATTCTCCAAGATTCTGGCCAACCATCTCTATGCAATGGCGCATGCGGGAAAATACGACGATCTGGTGCTGATTCTCGATCCCGATACCTTGGGTGAAGTCCGGCCGCTTCTGCACAAGGAAGTTCAGGACAAGTTGGTCTTTGACCTGGCAAAAACACTGACCAACAGTTCGGCCGATGAGATCGTGAAATCCCTGAACGCGGCTTCTTAAGGTCAAAGCTGTGTCTTCAAGCTGATCGATGAGAGGGGGCGTAGGTATTGAACCTGCGCCCCCTTCGGTGTCATCGAAGCGCTCTTCCGCTGAAACTGCATTCGCTCGCGCCGGTTCTCTACGTTGCTTCCAAACGGAGCCTGTTTCGCTATCTTGGGTCGAAATCGAGAGGCGAAGTTGCAATGCGAAATGGATCAGGCACGAAGAATCGTGGCGCTGCCTCGTGTAATCGAAGGCTGGTCGCGCTGATCGTGCTGGCGGTTTCCTTTGCCGCTCCAACGTCCGCCGCCTGGGGGGAGGATGTCGATACGATATCAGACCTGTTCAATGAGCTTGCTCCACCACCGGCGAATGAGGCTCTTGAGCAAATTCCCGATCTCGGCCGGAAGCTCCTTGCACTTCGAAGTTATGTCCGGGCTGGATCCGGACTGGCAGACCGATGGAGTTGGACTGAGGAGAAGATCAAGGCTTTCCAGGGATCAACCGAGCAACAGGCGCTTCTTGCCGAGGTAGCTGCAGTCAGTGCCCATTTTGCCGAAGCTAATCCTGGCTATGAACTCTACGCCAACACCAGAGTTCGCAGTCTCGATGTCCAGATAGGGAGTTGGAACCGCAACGAATCCGTTGGGATCGAAGGGGCGGCGATCTTGGCGGCTTGGACAGCAGAATTTGGCACCGACAAGGAAGACGTTGGCAAACTCGATCAAGGCGACGTTCGACGATAGCTATCGGGATTCACCGGCAGCAATCGCGCCAATCTTGCAGCGCCGGGTCTCACGCTGCATGGCCGGGCGCAGGCCATCGATTTCCAGGTGATGCAGGATGGAGTGATCATCGCCGGGGCCGATTCGAGAGAGATTGAGTCAGTTTGGCGCGCGCAAGGATGGGACGTGAAGCTCAAGGAGAGCATGGCGATTGCGGGGCCTTCGTTCAGGGGGCCTCTGCTCTCTCCTGACGAGCCCTGGCACTATGACTATGATCCGGCAGATCATGCTGTCGAAAAAGACCGCGACGGCGAGTGAATTCGAGCGACTCGACATCGACGATGTCGACGAAGCGCTTTGCCAACTGGGACGGAAGTTTCCTGACGGGTTTCGACGGCTGATTGCCTGCCAGTCTGAATCACCTGCCAGTCGTTGCCGCGTTTCCTGAGAACAGCCATGTCGATCGCTCGCTCTCACGAGAGGATGACAGCGGCAGATCCATCCTGTCCACGGTCAAGCGGCTGGATCGAAAAAGGCGTCTATTCAGGGTGATGGATGGTGGGTGTGGTAGGGATTGAACCTACGACCCCTTCGATGTCACCGAAGTGCTCTCCCGCTGAGCTACACACCCATCCGAAGCCGCGCATACACCACTTTTGGGCTGGCGCGTCAATAGCAAGCTGAAGGTGTCGGCGCCGTCTTTCCGGCGACCGTACGGCTGCCGCCGAAAGATGGCTCAGGCGGCTTGCAGCATCTTTTCGACCTGGCTGACCAGGTCGCGCAGATGGAAGGGTTTAGACAGGATCTTGGCATCCTTGGGGGCGCCCGAATCAGGGTTCAGCGCGACAGCAGCAAAGCCGGTGATGAACATGACCTTCAGGTCGGGATCGATCTCGGTGGCGCGGCGGGCCAACTCGATACCGTCCATTTCCGGCATGACGATGTCCGTCAGCAGCAGCGAAAAAGGCTCCTCGCGGAGCCGTTCATAGGCGCTCGCGCCATTGTCGAAGTCGCTGACGTCGTAGCCGGCGCGCTCCAGCGCCTTGACCAGAAACCGGCGCATATCATTGTCGTCTTCTGCCAGAAGAATGCGTGCCATGTGATCCCGTCCGAATCGCCCCAAGGGTGCGCCCCTATCGGGAGCCCCGTTAACCATTATGTATATGAATGAGGGACGGTAAACATCAAGTGAATGTTGCAGGCAGGCCATAAGGCAGCAGCGCTGCGAATAGCTGGACACGCGGCCTGTCCGGTGGCAGTTTCGTCAGATGAACCAGTGGTTGTTGATGGTGTGCAGCCGATGACTGCTGCCGATGATTTCCGGGATGTCCCACCGTTCGAAATTCGCGCGAGCGTCGAGCAGCGTGTTCCGTTTGTCTTCAACTCGCCGCATAGCGGCAATCACTATCCCGACCGCTTCCTGGCGATGTCGCAGCTCGGCCGGCTGGCCATCCGGCGCTCGGAGGACAGCCATGTCGATGAATTGTTCGGTTCGGCGGTGGCGCTCGGCGCGCCGATGCTGGTGGCAAATTTCCCGCGCGCCTATCTCGACGTCAATCGCGAGCCTTGGGAACTCGACCCGCGCATGTTCACCGAACCGGTGCCGTCGTTCGCCAATATCCGTTCGGCGCGGGTTGCCGGTGGACTTGGCACCGTGCCGAAACTGGTCGGGGAGGGGCTCGACATCTATGCCGGGCGGCTGCCGCTAGCAGAGGCGCTGGACCGGATCGATGTTGTTTACAGACCTTATCATGACACGCTGAAGCGCCTGGTAACCCGCACCCATGCTGCCTTCGGCTACGCCGTGCTGGTCGATTGCCATTCGATGCCGGCCAGCATCCGGCTCGGCGAATCCGGCCTGAGGCCCGATTTCATCGTTGGCGATCGCTTTGGTGCATCGGCAGCACGCGGGCTCACCGAAAATGCCATCGGCCTTCTGCGTTCGATGGGCTATGAGGTTGCCCATAACAAGCCCTATGCCGGTGGCTTCATCACCGAACATTACGGTCGTCCTGCGCGCGGCCTCCATGCGATCCAGGTCGAGATCAACCGCGGTCTTTACATGAATGAACGCACCTTGCAGAAATCGTCGGGCTTCGACGCTCTGGCCGACGATCTCGCCAGATTTTCGTCGGACCTGATGTCCATGCCCGACTATTACTTTCAGGACATGCCGCTTGCCGCCGAGTAGAACCGACCAGTCTGGCAATCTCGGGCGGCAAAAAAAGACCGCATCGGGTTACCGACGCGGTCGAGTCTAGGGAGGAAACGCCCAAGGAGGGCATAGGCAGAAAAACCTGCCTGGCTGAAAAATTATTGTGCAGCGCACAAATGTCAACTGTTTCCGGCGGACAACAATCATTTCTGTGTGTAAAAGGCCGCGAACGGGCAACAATGTTGCTTTTTAGCAACGGTAGGAGATCCATTTGGTAATTTCGGCAGACTTTCTGCGGCGTATGGCGCGCGCCGCAGCAGATGAGACATTGCCTCGGTTTCGCGCCGCGGGCGATGTCTCCAACAAGCTGCAGGGCGGCTTCGATCCGGTAACCGAGGCAGATCGTGAGGCGGAACAGGCGCTGCGCGGGCTGATCCGCAGCGAGTATCCGGATCATGGGATTCTCGGTGAGGAATTCGGCGCCGAGAACACGGACAGCAACCATATCTGGGTCATCGATCCCATCGACGGTACTCGGTCTTTCATATCCGGCATACCGCTATGGGGGACGCTCGTCGGGTTGACGGAAAATGGCGATGCCATTGCCGGCATGATGGCACAGCCCTTCATAGGTGAACTTTTCTATGCGATCGCGGGGCAAGCTCACTACGAGGGGCCGGGTGGCAATCGCCGTTTATTGACAAGCGGCACGGTCTCGCTGGTTGATGCGACCTTGTGCACGACGACGCCGGCGCTCTTCCTGGATGGGCGTCGCCAAGCCTATGACGGGCTTGAGCGCGCGGTTCGCTTGCCGCGTTACGGCACCGATTGCTACGCCTATGCCATGCTTGCGGCGGGCCATGTCGATCTGGTCGTGGAAGTCGGTCTGCAATCCTACGACATCGTGGCGCTGATCCCGATCATCGAGGCGGCTGGCGGCAGAATCACTGACTGGAATGGCGGGCCGGCCGAGGCGGGCGGCGAAATCGTCGCTGCGGCGACAGCCGAACTGCATGACGCTGCCATGCAGTTGCTCCACGCGTCTTAGAGCGCTTCAATCTGACCCGTGAAGCGCTCTAGGCGCCCGACCCGATAGTCACCGTTCCTGCTCGGTGCCCGGAACAAAGGCGTCGAAGGCAGCGAGCAATTGCTCGCGAAAAATGTCTGCTTCCTGGAGCAGTTCATGGCGCGCGCCGATGATCGTCAGGATCGAGCCGCCTCTCAGGCGGCGGGCGTAATCGGAAATCTCGTGGTTGGACACGATATCGTCTGCTCCGGCGCCGACGAACATCACAGGGATCTGGATTCTCGTAATGAATTCAGGTTCCTTGACCCGAAGTGCGGCCTGCGCGGCAGCCCGGATCCAGCCGATGGTCGGGCCCCCCAGCGCAAGGTGCGGGAAGGTCTCGTAGATCCCCGTATTGCGCTGGTAGCGCACGATATCGGTGGTCAGCCGATTGGTTGCAAAAGGCGGCGTGCGGCGCGGCCTCGGGCCCCAGGCGCCGTACATCTTGCCAAGGCCCAGATAGCACAGGAACGTGGTCAGCCGGTACACGGTCCTGATCGAGAACGGCACCCCCTTGTAGCTCAGGAAGGGTGCCGCCAGCACCATGCGCTGTACCCGGTTGATGAGCGACGGTGTCGCAAGCAGCGCAATCAGTGCACCCGTCGAATGGGCAAGGATGTAATAGGGGCCGCGGCAATCGGGCAAGACAACGTCCTCGAAGTACTGGTCGAGATCGCGCACATAGTCCTGAAAGCTCGTGACGTGTCCACGTTGCCTGTCGCGCATCAGCCGGTCCGAGCCGCCTTGGCCGCGCCAGTCCATGATGGCGGTCGCAAATCCCCGTTCGGACAGGTTTCTCGCAGTTTCGAAATATTTCTCGATGCACTCGTTGCGACCGGGCAGCAGGACGACAGTGCCCTTCAGCGGCCGCGCAACGGCGCCGAATATGCCGTAGCGCAACTTTATGCCGTCGCGTGCGGTAAAATATCCGCCGCTCGCCTTTTCCGGCATCGGATTGCCGGCAGTCTGGTGGAAGAAATCTGTCATGCAACGCAGTCGAGGGTTTGTGCGCGCCAGGGCGGAACGCCAGCACGGTGATAGAAAGCGTGGCCGGCAAAAGCAAGAAATTCCGGGCCACTGGCCAACGGACAAAAGCTAGGCCGGAAGCCGCCTCAAGCGGACTTCCGGCCTGTGTCGAGACGGGAGGAAGGGACGTTACACCCGGCTCGGCCTCGGTAGCGGCGCCTGTCAGGGCATCGCCTGTCTGTGATCCTGGAAACACCCTAGCCCGTCCCACCTGAATGCTGTCCGAAGGCGCGGTTCACCTCGGGTTCATCGAAAGCCGCACCGATTTCAGCGTGAAAAGCTCTTGAAATGCCCAAAACCCGCACCCAAATCTTGGGTGCGGTCGCCATATCAGGGGCCGCTGGTTCAGACGGAACGCCATTACGGGTTTCGTAACCGGACCATCAAACGCAAACCGTTGCTCAAATGGAGAACAGACCCATGCGTCACGTTGATTTTTCGCCACTATACCGTTCGACCGTCGGCTTCGACCGGCTCTTCACGATGCTCGATTCCCTGGGCCAGCCCGAAAACGCCCAGACCTATCCGCCCTACAACATCGAGCGTACCGGTGAAGACGCTTATCGCATCTCGATGGCGGTCGCCGGCTTCTCCGACAAGGACATCGCCATCGAGGCTCACCGCAACGTGTTGAGCGTCAAGGGCGAGCGTCAGGATGACGCCACTGGCGAAGGCTCCGAAGTGCTTTACCGCGGCATCGCCGCTCGCACCTTCGAGCGTCGTTTCCAGATGGCTGACCATGTCGAGGTCGTCGGGGCCGCGCTTAAGAACGGCCTCCTGCACATCGATCTCAAGCGTTCGGTTCCCGAGGAACTGAAGCCGCGCAAGATCGAGATTTCGTCAGGCTCCAAAGACGCCAAACAGATCGAGGCCAAGGCCGCCGCCTAAGTCTCTCCGTCTGGCATCAGGGCGGCGCTCCGGCGCCGCCCTTTCTCGTTCAGCCGATCAGCGCGCCGAACCCGTCGACATCCGCCGTTGTAGTGGCGAAGCTGGTGACGAAGCGGCACAGCGTTTTGTCGGCGCCGACAGGGTTTTCACTGCCATGCGGGGCCGGCCATTCATAGAATCGCGCGCCGGCGTCCTGCAGTTCTGTCATTTTGCGTTTCGCCATGACGGCGAACACCTCGTTTGCCTCGGGTTCCCAGGCAAGGCGCAGCGATGCTGAGTCGCGCATCGCGGCGGCGAGGCGCGCCGCCATCGCGTTTGCATGCGCCGCGTTCTCCAGCCAGAGCCCATTGTCGAAATAGGCGTCGAATTGCGCGGCGATGAAACGCGACTTCGAAAAAAGCTGTGCCGCCCGCTTGCGGATGAACTCGAACTCCTTGGCTCGGTCGAGATCGAACAGGATGACTGCTTCGGCGCACCAGCAGCCATTCTTGGTGCCGCCAAAAGACACGATGTCGACGCCGCGTTTCCAGGTCATTTCGGCCGGCGTTGTATCGAGCGCCACCAGCGCGTTGGCGAAACGGGCCCCGTCCATGTGCAGCGGCAGGCCATGCTTCCTGGCGATAGCAGCGATCGCGTCGATGTGCTCGAGGCTGTAGAGAGTACCGATCTCGGTCGCCTGCGTTATCGAAATCGCAGCTGGCCTGCCGCTGTGCACGACTTCGTCCGCAAAACGCCCGATTGCGCGCTGTAGATTGCCTGGATCGATCCTTCCGAGTGCGCCATCCACGGCGTGCAGACGGGAGCCACCCATGAAATATTCCGGTGCGCCGCATTCGTCTTCCATCACATGTGACTCGCGATGGCAGAAGGACAGTCCTCCCGGCTTGTCGACGGAGACCAGCGACAGGGCGTTGGCAGCCGTACCCGTACCGACGAAGAAAACTGCGACTTCGCGGTCGAAGATTTCGGAGAATTTTCGGTTCACGGCCTTATCGAGGGCGCCATTGCCATAGGCTGGCTCATAGCCTGAGGAATGGGTGGCAAGCGCCGCTGCGATCTTGGGATGGGCGCCGGCCCAGTTGTCGGATGAGAAAATCACGCGGGGCTTTATCCTATGGTTGGAATGGGGTCGACCTTGGCCGGATTGTTGCTTGCGGATCAAGTGTCGCAACGGCGAAATCGGTTGGCGCACAACTTCGATTCCGCGCGCCTTGGACATAAAATTACGCCTCGACGCCGCCCGGCGTAATTTTGCTGCCTCCAAGGGGCTCCATCGTTGCGAATCCATCTTGTGTCGCCGACCAAATTCTGCGATAAGAATTTTAGGACAGCAGTGCTGTCGTATTTATCTGGCGATACACGGTGGATTGTGGCGTATAGTTTGTGGCGCCTCTCCGCCGTTTCTGTGCGAACGGTATCGGCTCGGACGCAACGCCCGAAAGGGCACGGAACGGAGGACTTGCGATGACGGAAATGACGCCATCTGTGGCAACCCTGCACGGATCTGCGGACGTTGCGGCCGTCAAAAACGCCGGTGCGCCGGTCGCTCAGGGCCTCTACGATCCACGCAAGGAGCACGATGCCTGCGGCGTCGGCTTCATCGCGCAGATGAAGGGGATCAAGTCGCATCAGATCGTCAGCGATGGCCTTGCCATGCTTGAAAACCTGACACATCGCGGCGCTGTCGGGGCAGATCCACTGATGGGCGACGGCGCCGGGGTCCTGGTGCAGATTCCCGATCGATTCTTCCGCGAGGAGATGTCTACGCTGGGCATCGAACTGCCAAAAGTCGGACATTACGCTGTCGGCCATGTCTTCATGCCACGCGATGCGGACATGCGCCTGCATTTTGAGGAACTGATTGCCGAGGTCGCCGTCTCGGAAGGGCAGCCGCTGCTCGGATTCCGGGACGTGCCGGTCGACAATTCGTCGCTGTCCACGGCTCCCGACATCGCGGCATCGGAACCGGTGCACCGCCAGGTGTTTTTCGGCCGCAGTGCCGATATCGAAAACGACGACGACTACGAGCGCCGCCTCTACATCCTGCGCAAGGTCATTTCCGCACGGATCCATGAGGAGACAGGTGGCAGGGACAATGGCTTTTACATTGTCTCCTTGTCGTCGCGCACTATGGTCTACAAGGGCATGTTCCTCGCCTATCAGGTCGGCGCCTACTACAAGGACCTCACCGACCCGCGCTTCGAATCGGCGCTTGTCCTCGTCCACCAGCGCTTTTCGACCAACACCTTCCCGTCGTGGAAGCTGGCCCATCCCTACCGCATGGTCGCCCATAACGGCGAGATCAACACGCTGCGTGGCAACGTGAACTGGATGGCGGCGCGTCAGGCCTCGGTCGATTCGGAACTGTTCGGCAACGACATCTCGAAGCTGTGGCCAATTTCCTATGAGGGGCAGTCGGACACCGCCTGCTTCGACAATGCGCTCGAGTTCCTGACACAGGGTGGGTATTCGCTGGCCCACGCGATGATGATGCTGATCCCGGAGGCGTGGGCCGGCAACAAGTCGATGGATGCCGACCGCAAGGCGTTTTACGAATACCACGCGGCCCTGATGGAGCCGTGGGACGGACCGGCGGCCGTCGCGTTCACGGATGGCCGCCAGATCGGCGCAACGCTGGACCGCAACGGGCTCAGGCCCGCACGCTACATCGTCACCGATGACGACCGGGTCATCATGGCCTCGGAAGCCGGCGTGCTCAAGGTTCCGGAGGAAAAGATCATCAGGAAGTGGCGGCTGCAGCCGGGCCGCATGCTTCTGATCGACCTTGAGAAGGGCCGCATCGTTTCCGACGAGGAGGTTAAGTCGGAGATCGCCACAGGCCATCCCTACAAGACCTGGCTCGCCAACACCCAGCTTATCCTGGAAGACTTGAAGCCGGTCGAGCCGCGCGCGCTGCGCAAGGACGTGTCGCTGCTCGATCGCCAGCAGTCGTTCGGCTATACGCAGGAAGACACCAAGCTCCTGATGGCGCCGATGGCAACGACCGGCCAGGAAGCCGTCGGATCGATGGGCACCGACACGCCGATTTCCGCGATGTCGGACCGCTCCAAGCTGCTTTACACCTATTTCAAGCAGAACTTCGCCCAGGTCACCAACCCGCCGATCGATCCGATCCGCGAGGAACTGGTGATGAGTCTGGTTTCCTTCATCGGCCCGCGGCCCAATATCTTCGATCTGGTGGGATCGTCGCGCAAGAAGCGGCTCGAGGTACGCCAGCCGATCCTGACCAATGGCGACCTTGAGAAGATCCGCTCGATCGGCCACACCGAGGACCGCTTCGACACCAAGACCATCGACGTCACCTATTCGGCGGCGGAGAACGCTGCCGGCATGGCCGGCGCCATCGAGCGGCTGTGCGACCGCGCCGAAGCGGCGGTGGCTGGCGGCTACAACATCATCATCCTGTCGGACCGCCAGGTCGGACCGGATCGCATCGCCATTCCCGCCCTGCTCGCAACGGCGGCAGTGCATCATCACCTGATCCGCAAGGGCCTGCGCACTTCCGTCGGGCTGGTTGTCGAATCGGGCGAGCCGCGTGAAATCCACCATTTCTGCTGTCTGGCCGGCTACGGTGCCGAGGCGATCAATCCGTATCTCGCCTTCGACACGCTTCTCGACATGCATGCGCGTGGCGAATTGCCTGACGAGGTCGACGCCCGCGAGGTCGTCTCGCGCTATATCAAGTCGATCGGCAAGGGCATTCTCAAGGTGATGTCCAAGATGGGCATCTCGACCTATCAGTCCTATTGCGGCGCGCAGATTTTCGATGCTGTCGGGCTGAAGTCGGATTTCGTGCAGAACTATTTCACCGGCACCGCAACCATGATCGAGGGCGTCGGTCTCGAGGAAGTCGCGGCCGAAACCGTCGACCGCCACGTCGACGCGTTCGGGCCTGATCCGGTCCTGCGCAACGCGCTGGAAGTCGGCGGAGACTATCTCTACCGGATGCGCGGCGAGGCGCATATGTGGTCGCCCGATGCCGTTGCGACACTGCAGCACGCGGTGCGCAAGGGATCTTGGGAGACCTTCAAGCAGTTCTCCAGCGAGATCGACAGCGAGGCGACCCAGGCCAAGACCATCCGTGGCCTTTTCCGCATCCGCAAGGCCGACAGGACCGGCCGCAAGAAGGTGGCGCTTGACGAGGTCATGCCGGCAGCTGAAATCGTCAAGCGGTTCTCGACCGGCGCAATGTCGTTCGGGTCGATCTCCAGGGAGGCGCACACCACCTTGGCGCGCGCCATGAACCAGATCGGCGGCAAATCCAACACCGGCGAGGGCGGCGAGGAGCCGGATCGCTATCTGCCGCTACCTGGCGGCGGCGCGAACCCGGAGCGTTCGGCCATCAAGCAGATCGCATCGGGCCGCTTCGGCGTAACGGCGGAATATCTGGTCAATTCGGACATGATGCAGATCAAGGTCGCGCAGGGTGCCAAGCCCGGCGAGGGCGGACAGTTGCCTGGCCACAAGGTCGACGCCACCATTGCCAAGACGCGCCATTCAACGCCGGGGGTCGGCCTGATCTCGCCGCCGCCGCATCATGACATCTATTCGATTGAAGATCTGGCACAGCTGATCTTCGATCTGAAGAACGTCAATCCTGCGGCCGACGTTTCGGTCAAGCTGGTGTCTGAAGTCGGCGTCGGCACTGTCGCGGCAGGGGTCGCCAAGGCGCGCGCCGATCATATCACCATCTCGGGCTATGATGGCGGTACCGGCGCCTCGCCGCTGACGTCGCTCAAGCATGCCGGCAGCCCATGGGAGATGGGTCTTGCCGAGACGCACCAGACTTTGGTGCTCAACGGTCTCAGGAGCCGGGTCGCCCTGCAGGTCGACGGCGGTCTGAGGACAGGCCGCGACGTCATCATCGGCGCGCTTCTTGGCGCCGATGAGTTCGGCTTCTCGACGGCGCCGCTGATTGCCGCCGGGTGCATCATGATGCGCAAATGTCATCTCAACACCTGCCCGGTCGGGGTCGCAACGCAGGATCCGGTTCTGCGCAAGCGCTTCAAGGGCACGCCCGAGCACGTCATCAACTTCTTCTTCTACGTGGCAGAAGAGGTACGCGAACTGCTTGCGGAAATGGGCTATACCCATCTCGACCAGATCATCGGCAACGCCGACCTGCTCGAGAAGAAGGAGTTGATCGAGCACTGGAAGGCCAAGGGGCTCGACTTCAGCCGCATCTTCTACAAGCCCGACGCAGGTGGCAGGGATACCCACTGGACCGAGCGTCAGAAGCACCCCATCGACGACGTGCTGGACCGCAAGCTGATCGAATTGGCCATGCCGGCGCTTGAATCGCGGCTCCCGGTCAAGATCGAGGTCGACATCCGCAACGTCGACCGCTCGGCCGGCGCCATGCTGTCGGGCGAGGTCGCCAAGCGCTTCAGGCACAAGGGTCTGAAGCACGATACGATCTCGGTCAAGCTGACCGGCACGGCCGGCCAGTCCTTCGGAGCCTTCCTGGCGCGCGGCATTTCGTTTGAACTGGTCGGCGACGGCAACGACTATGTTGGCAAGGGCCTGTCGGGTGGTCGCATCGTCATTCGCCCGCCTGAAAACGCCAGGATCGTCGCCGAGGAGTCGATCATTGTCGGCAACACGGTGCTCTACGGCGCGGTTGAGGGCGAGTGCTACTTCCGCGGTGTCGCCGGCGAGCGCTTTGCTGTCCGCAATTCGGGTGCGGCGGTTGTCGTCGAGGGTGTCGGCGATCATGGCTGCGAATACATGACCGGCGGCGTGGTCGTCGTCATCGGGCGTACCGGCCGCAACTTCGCGGCTGGCATGTCGGGCGGCGTCGCGTATGTCCTCGACGAGGACGGCGATTTCGCCGAGCGCTGCAACATGGCGATGGTCGAACTCGAGCCTGTGCCCGAGGAGGACTACCTGCTCGAGAAGCTGCACCACCATGGCGGCGACATCGACCACAAGGGTCGCGTTGACGTGTCGGGCGACATGACCAGCCATGACGAGGAGCGGCTCTACCAGCTCATCGCCAACCATGTGCACTACACCGGTTCGACGCGCGGCAAGGCGATCCTCGATGACTGGGCCACCTACCGGCCGAAATTCCGCAAGGTGATGCCGGTCGAATACCGCCGCGCCCTGATCGAGATGGAGCGCATGCGCATGGGCGTTGCGGCGGAGTAGTCCGCCCGTTCCTTTTCCGTTGCGGTTCGATCACTTGGATGGAGGACTGGTCTATGGTGAAAGTGCTGCACTGACATGGTCCCGGCGAGCATGCGCGGGAACCGAACTGACGAGAGTGAAAGTATGGGCAAGGTAACAGGTTTTCTCGAAATCGACCGTCAGGTGCACAAGTACCAGCCGGCTTCCGACCGCATCCGGCATTTCCGCGAATTCACGCTGCCGATGTCCAACAAGGAGGTCGAGAAGCAGGCTGCGCGCTGCATGGATTGCGGTGTGCCCTTCTGCCACGGACCGACCGGCTGCCCGATCCATAACCAGATTCCCGACTGGAACGACCTCGTCTACAATGGCGATTGGGACAACGCGATCCGTAACCTCCACTCGACCAACAATTTCCCGGAATGGACAGGCCGCATCTGCCCCGCACCCTGCGAGGAAGCCTGCGTTCTCAACATTGAGGACATTCCCGTCGCCATCAAGACGATCGAGCAAGCGATCGCCGACAAGGCCTACGAGACAGGCCACATCCGGCCCTATCCGCCCGAGCAGAAGACCGGCAAGCGCGTCGCCATCATCGGCTCCGGGCCTGCCGGCATGGCGGCGGCCCAGCAGCTTGGTCGCGCCGGCCATGACGTTCATGTCTTTGAGCGCGAGTCCAAGCCCGGCGGGCTGATGCGCTTCGGCATCCCCGATTTCAAGATCGAGAAGCACTATATCGACCGCCGCGCCGAACAGATGAAGGGCGAGGGCGTAACCTTCCATTGTGGCGTGAACGTCGGCGTCGACAAGCCGGTGGCCGAACTGCTCGCCGAGCACGATGCCGTGCTCTATTGCGGTGGTTCGGAGTCGCCGCGACCAGCCGGCATTCCAGGTGACGACCTTGAGGGCGTGCACGATGCGATGCCCTATCTCGTCCAGCAGAACAAGCGGGTCGGCGGCGAGGGCATCCAGTCCGTTGCATGGGCTTCCGCGCCCATCCTTGCCGGCGGCAAGCATGTCGTCGTGGTCGGTGGTGGCGACACCGCCTCCGACTGCGTCGGCACGGCATTCCGGCAGGGCGCGGTGCGCGTCACGCAACTCGACATCCGCCCGCAGCCGCCCGAAAAGGAAGACAAGCTGTCGGTCTGGCCCTACTGGGCAACCAAGATGCGCACCTCCTCCTCCCAGGCGGAAGGGGCCGAGCGCGAGTTCCAGGTCGCGACGCTGGAGTTCATCGGCGAGGAAGGCCAACTGACCGGCGTCAAGTGCTGCGAGGTTGACGAGAAGCGCAAGCCGATCGCCGGCACCGAATTCGTCATCCGTGCTGATCTCGCCTTCATTGCCATTGGCTTTGCCGGACCGATCGCCGGCGGCTTCGTCGAGCATCTCGGTGACAAGTTGACAACGGTCACGGATGCGCGCCGCTCGACCAATGTCGTTGCCAATGACCGCGACTACCGTACCAGCATCGACGGGCTGTTTGCGGCGGGAGACGTGCGTCGCGGCCAGTCGCTGGTCGTCTGGGCGATCCGTGAAGGCCGTCAGGCGGCGCGTGCGATCGACATAGCGCTGATGGGCCAAAGCGTGCTGCCGGGCTGAATTCTCCTCATCCCGGGCCTGCCGGGCGCGTCCGAACGCCCGATAATCCGTGCTGCGACATGTCGCCCGCGTCGCCGTGCTGGGCCGCGGCTGCCTTACAATAGGCCCAATGACGGACCACCCGGGATAGGCTCCGGGGCAGCCGGACATTTTGAGGGACCAAAATGACCATTGTCCAAGCCGCGATCGCCACGTTGCATCGCTTCAAACCCTACATCCTTCTTTTCCTCATCGCCCAGTTCCTGATCAGGGCCATGCTGACCGTGGTGTCGATGAAGGATCTGTCGCTTGCTCCGCAGGACTGGCTGTTGCCGTTTGTCACCGGCTTCTGGTTCGACATCGTTGCGATGCTTCCCATCATCGCCGTCATGATGGTATTTCCGCTCTTCCTGCCGGTCTCCTTCGCGGGAAAGCGTCTCGACCGTGCGGTCGGCCTGTCGGCCTTCTGCGTGCTTGCGTTTCTGATGGCGTTTCAGGCGGTCGGCGAATTGCTATTCTGGGACGAGTTCACGTCCCGTTTCAATTTCATTGCCGTCGATTACCTCGTCTATACGCAGGAGGTCCTGCAAAACATCGTCGAAAGCTACCCTGTCTATCCGCTTCTGGCGGCTATTGCGGTGGCCGCCATTGGCTTTACCTGGGTCATGCGGCGACCTGTCACCGCGGGATTTGCCAGCCATCCGCCATTTGCGAAGCGGCTTTTTCTCTTTGCGGCGGTTGGCGTCGTCGCCGCCGCTGTGGTTGCCGGCACCCCACGCAACGCAGCGGATGTCATGCCTAATGCGATTGCGCGGGAACTGGGCGGCAATGGAGTCTACGGGCTGGTTGGTGCATTTTTTTCCAACGAGATCGATTTTGCCAGTTTCTACCGCACGATGCCGGAAAAACAGGCTGCTTCGCGGACGCGCAGCCTTCTGGCGGAAGAACACGAGCCCTATGAGAATTCCGAAGGCCTGACCCGTCTCATCCAGGCAGACGGTCCAATGCTGCGCAAGAACGTCATCCTCGTGACGATGGAGAGCATGAGCGCCGGCTTCATGGGCGCATTCGGCAACCCGAAGGGGCTGACACCCAATCTCGACAGGCTGATGTCGCAAGGCCTGTCATTCACTGAAATGCGCGCCACTGGCACCAGAACAGTGCGCGGCCTTGAGGCCATAGCCCTGTCCATTCCGCCGACGCCTGGCCAGTCGATCCTGCGGCGCCCCGGCAGCGACGGCCTCTTCACCATAGGATCGGTTTTCCAGGACGCCGGCTATGATACGCGTTTCATGTATGGCGGTTACGGCTATTTCGACAACATGAACGGGTTCTTTTCGGGCAATGGATTCGGCATTGTCGACCGCGCAGACATCGACTCGGCCAACATCCATTTCTCGAATGCCTGGGGCGTCAGCGATGAGGATCTCTACGACGAAGTTATTCGGCGCGCGGATGCCTCAACCGCGGCCAACAGGAACTTCTTCAGCTTTGTCATGAACACGTCGAACCATCGGCCTTTCACCTATCCCGATGGAACTATCGACATTGCTTCGCCAGGCGGGCGCGACGGTGCCGTCAAGTATGCCGACTATGCCATTGGTCAACTGGTGAAGAAGGCAGCGACCAAGCCGTGGTTCAAGGACACGGTCTTCGTGTTCATCGCCGATCACACCGACAGCGTTGCGGGCAAGATCGAACTGGATGTGAGGAAATACCACATTCCGTGCATCATCTGGTCGCCGGGCTTCCTGGAGCCCCGCAAGGTCGACCGTCTGGCCAGTCAGATTGATCTCGCGCCGACCCTTTTCGACCTCCTGCATACCTCCTATCGCAGTCGCTTTTTCGGCGACGATCTGATCACGCTCGATGAGCCGGAAAGGCCGGTCTATATCTCCAACTACGAGAAGGTCGCCATGGTTTTCGGCGGTCGCACGACGATCCTCGAACCGAGAAAGATGATCGTCCAGATGAAGGATGGCGAGCCTGTTGCGCCAACCGATCAAGACCGGGCGACGATCGACGACACTGTCGCGGTCTATCAATACGCCTCGCATTGGCGCGACATATCGCGTCGGGTACCGACACGCGTCGGCCAAGTGTCCCTCCTGACGGACAAAGCGGCGCACGGTACCGGCAATCTGTCGGTGTCGACCGACAATGCGATGCTTTCAGGGGCAAACTGACCATGGTCCTCATCAGCCCACACCTTCCCTTCAATCAAAAGAAGAGGCTGCTCGTCGTTCAGGTCGGTGCTGTACTCTCTGCCTGCCTGTTGATCGTTACGAAGCCTGTATGGGGCGACGAACTCGCCCTCCATGACTTCATCGAGTTCGTCGGTGCCGGGCTCGTCATTGTCTGCATGATGGGTCGGTTGTGGAGCACGCTCTATATTGGTGGCAGGAAGAACGGGGTTCTGGTGACCGACGGCCCTTTCTCGATGACCCGCAACCCGCTCTACTTCTTCTCGACAGTCGGTGCGGTTGGCATCGGGCTGATGTTCGGGTCGGTTCTGGTTGCAATGGCGCTCGGACTTCTGACGTACCAGATATTCCGGATCACGGCTCAAAAAGAGGCGGCTTTCCTGTCCCAGAAATTCACCGTCGCCTATGCCGACTATGCGCGCGATACGCCGATTTTCTGGCCGAGCCTGCACCACTACCGCGACGCCGCGGACGTCACGTTCTCAACGCTCGCTCTCAGGCGGACGTTTTTCGACGGGCTTTATTTCCTGGCGATCTTCCCGCTCATCGAATTGCTTGAACGCCTGCAGGAGACAGGTTTCATTCCCGTCCTGTTCAAGGTGTACTGAGGCGCAGCGAAGCTGCCGATAGCCGCCCCTGTTACTGCGGGACGGCTATGAGCGGCGGTGGGATATCATCGACGCTGTCGAATGGCACAAAGGCCGGTTTCTGGCCTGACTGCACCGGGATGACCTTTTCGCTCGTCTTGTCGGCTGGTGGTTGTACCGCCGCCGGCGCAGAAGCTGGCAAAAGATCGGGCGGTACTGCCTGCAGCATCGAAATGTCCGTCTCGGGTACCGAGATCAGCTTCTGCGGATCGGCGATTGGCAGGCCGGCCGGTCCTTCGTTCGCCGGTTCGGCAACAGGCGACACGGGTTCCTTCGGCTGGACCGCGGCAACAGCCTGTTCAGCTTGATCGGTGGAGGCAGCCGCCGGCTCTTCGACCGACGCCTTCGGCTTATCTGCCGGAGTGAGTGAACCAGGAGGCACCCCATCGTTGCCAACCGCCGCCTTGGGCGCTGGCGCGTTCCTTGCTGGGACTGACGGGATCAGGTCCGGCGGTACGGCTTCTAGCAGCGCAACATCGATCCCGGGCACTGAAACCGGAACCGCAGGCTCGGACTTGGCAGCGGTTGCCACATCGCTGACCTGGTTTGGCGCAGGCGCTGTGGGCAGTGCTGCTGGCAGCGCATCGTCGTCTGCCGCTTTGATGGAGAGTGCTGGCGTTTTTTCCTTGGGGGCCTCCGGTGCCAGCGCCGCCAAATCGGGCGCGTCTGCCTCCGGGCCCGGGGCAGAAATGATCTTTTCCTGCGCCTCCTTCCCGGCGGGGGCCATGGCCTCCTGAGCCACAGTGGGCTCGACGGTAGCCGGTGTCAGGTCTGGCGGCACGGCCTCGAGCAGCGCAACATCGATCTCGGGTACGGCGTGTGCGGGCTTGGCGGTCGCAACAGGGGGCTCTGCCGGCAAGACGGGAGAGGCTTCGACGACTGGCTGTGACCTCTCGACCGGTTCCGGTTTTGCGGCTGTCGGGGCATCGCGTGTTGGGGTTTCTACATCGGCCGCGCCGACCGGCTGCTCGGTTTTGCCGGGCTCATTGACGACTGGTCGGGGCTGGGCGACTACAGCGTCATCATCAGTGGCCGGGGCCACGGAAGACGCCCCGTCGGCCTCCTTGGTGCCCAGTGCCGCGATAGCCTCGCCCGTCGTCTCTGGTTGAGAGTCTGGCACGTCGGGACGCGCTTGGGCCTCGACAGATACAGCAACGGTCTCTTTGGCCGTTGAGACCGCAACGGACAGATCAGGGGGCACGGGCTTTAGCGACGCAAAGTCGCTCGCCGGCACACCTGCTGCGGCGGCAGTCTTCGCTCTAGTGGCCGGATTGAATGTTTCTGCCGGCGCCACTGTCCCGGTGTCCGGCGCGACCGTTGGTGCCAATGGCGCAGCCTCGGCGGGTTGTGGTGGAGCAACCACTGCCAAGACCGGATTGAGCTTGCCTGTCGGCTCGGCCTCGATGGTCGGCGATGACGGTGCAGGCTCGACGACAGGCACTGCCGGTTCCGTATTCGCGGCTGGTGCAGCAACCGGCTCCTCGACCGGCTGGCCGAAATTCGTGGCGGGCGGCACGGCCAATGCTGGTGATTCCTGCAATGAGGCAAGTTGCGCCTCGCTGTCCGGCAGGGTGCTCGGTGCTGGCACAGGGCCAGGCGCTGATGCCACAACGTCCGGTGTCAGGATTGCCGGCACAGACGAAAAATTGCCATCAATTGCTGGCGGGCTCGCAATCGCGACGGCCGGCGCCGCCGGTGCGCCGTCGTCGGTCCGGCTGTCCAGCGCTGGCGGCGCCTTCAGGCTCTTGCCGTGAAGACGGTCGGGCTGCGGCGCTGAAGCCATCGCGGGGGCTGCGCGGTTAGGCGAGATATCGCCGGCGGTCAGTGCTGTATGGTCCGTTGGCGCGCTGCGGCTGCTCGGTGCTGCGCCGGCTGATGCGATGCGCCCGATCTCGGCCCTTTCCGGAGCAAGGTCTTGTGCCGGCATATCAGGGGCCATGGGCGCCGCGCTTGCCGCCGGGCCAGAGGTTGTGGCCGCTGGCACGGCTTGCGGTGTGATCGAGGGGCTAGGCGCGGCGTCGCCCCTTGCGGTGCGCAAGATGCGTGGAGCGGGCGCCCGGTCACCGGCTGGCGCGTCCGCTGTCGAGGTCAACGCGAGGATGGTTGGCGCCGCTTGGGCGGCAACCGGAATCTCGACCTCTGCTGGCGGCAACTCGATGATCGCCGGCGGCAGCTCAGTTGGCGCGCCTTCGGCTGCCGGTCCAGAGGAAGCCGGCACCACGGGCGATGCTGTCGGACTTGCCCGCGAAGGCGATTTGTCGCCCGTGCTGCCGGGCGGCGCGACAAACACGCGTCCCTTGAATGCGACCGTGCGGTCTTCCTCCGGCGGTCCAGCCGGGGCAAGCGCTGTAACAGGCATCCTTGTTTCGGGCGCCACGATTTCCTGGCGGTCGGGCATGGCCGTCGTGGGCACTGCGATGGCAGGAGTTTCGGTGAAATCTATTGTTCCTAAAACGGCAGCGGGCGCGGTCGGCGGTGCCGATACAACCAACGAGGCCAGAGTGACCGGCACAATACCCTTGCCGGTTGTCGGCTGCGCGGGTGCGATGGAGGAGGCGAACATTGTCTCGCCAAAGGGTGACCACGAGAAATCGTCGGCCCGGCCCGGCTTGGCAGCCGATGCAATGCCTTCGATCACCAGTTTTTCGGCCGGCGTCCGCGCGTCGTGGCGTGGTTCGGCCACCAGTCCCAGCAACTCGGTGCCGCCGTCGAGCGCCGGGCTGCGCAATGAAATCGCCAATCCAGGCTCGATCGGACCCATGTCCGATGGCCCGATGACCCGTTCGGCTTCCTCGGCCGGCGGCGCCAGGACCGGTCCGATGAACAGACCTTCAGGCTGCGCACCGGCCAGCACGTCATCGACGGCTTCTGGGGCGTTGACAGCGTCCCCGAGCAGCTTTCCGAGTGGCTTTTCAGTGTAAAAGGCCAACTTGCGCTTGCCGGGTCGGGCCAGATTGATGCCGTCGGCAGCGCGCAGGCGTGCCGGCTGACCGTTCAGGTCGGGTCCGTTCGCTACATAGGCGCCGTCCTCGTCGACAAAACCGTCCCAGATGTCGACGAACTCGCCGCCCGCTGCGGTTGCAGCGCTCTTGAAGATCTCGTTGAAGGCAAGCATGTCGAGCAGCATCTTGGACGATTTGAACGACGGCACGCCGACCCATATGAACGGCACCTTGCGGTCAGCGATTGCCTTGGCCAGCGACTGGGTGCGCTCGGTATATTCCTTGAGCCAGGTTTCGGAGCGCACCTGTTCGCGCGTTCCGTCGACAAGCATCTGTTGCCTGTCATTGGCGCCAAGCATGATGACGATTGCGGCCGGGTTCTCGGCGTCTATGAGAGCGCCGACCCTGGCTGGCCAATCGTAAAAATCGTCGCGCACGAAGCCGGACGACCCATTCGTACGGTCGATGACCTTGACGTGTGGATTTTCGACGAATGCCGTTGAGAGGCCCTCGGCCAGTCCGCTGCCGAGGAAGTCGCCGATCACCAGGACCCCCTTGGCGTCAGGCCTTTTGGCGACGATGGCCGAAGGTGTCTCGACAGGCTCGCGCGATACCCGGGCCTTTTTCCTGGCCGCCGCTGGCGCGGCTGCCTGAGGCTCGGGCTCTGGCGTCGCAGGCTCGATCTTGCGGGATGTAAACAGCCGCTTCAGCGACCAGGCTGGTGCCTCGTCCTCCTGCGCGTAGGCCGGGGACAGTGCGGTGCCGGACAGACAGGCGGCGAAGATGGCAGACGTCAGAATCCGGGTCGGGATTCGGTGAGAGAAAAACCCGCGACCCGCATTCGACGTCAATTCCAGCTCCTAACGCTGCCTCAGCTTGCTGAGCACTTCCATGCTCGGATGGCCGTCCGGCGTCAATCCCGCCTTTGACTGAAAAGCCATGATTGCCGTTCGTGAACCCTGGCCAATCTTGCCGTCGATCTTGCCATCGTAGTAGCCGTAGCCAAGAAGCCGCTTCTGCAACTCTTCCTTTTCGGCGAAGCTCAGCTTGGTAAACGGCCGGTTCCAGTCCTGGACAAGTCCTCCGTATCCGGCGATTTCGTCGGCAAGAAGGCCGACGGCCAACGCATACTTGTCGGCGTTGTTGTAGCGCTTCAGCACGAAGAAGTTCTTCGTCATGAGGAAAGCCGGTCCGCTGCGACCGTCGAGAACCTTGAGCTCGGCATTGTCGGAGGGGCGGCTGAACCGCTTGCCATTGGCCCGCACCACGCCGATGCCCTGCCACTTGCCCAGCGACATTGAACCGCCGGGGAATTTCCGGCCACCCGGCAAGGAGACTTCGTAGCCCCAGGTTTCGCCGGAACGCCAGCCGTTCTTGTGCAGCAGGTTTGCAGCGGTTGCCAGTGCATCGGGTATCGAGTTCCAGATGTCGCGGCGGCCATTTCCGTCAGCGTCGACCGCATAGGCCTGATAGCTGGTCGGAATGAACTGCGTGTGTCCCATGGCGCCGGCCCACGAGCCGGTCAAATGACTTTCGTCAATGTCGCCGCTCTGCAGGATTTTCAGCGCTGCGATCAGCTGCGTGCGGGCAAATTTTGCGCGCCGCTTGTCGGCATAGGCAAGGGTTGCCAGCGAGCGCACCACGTTGCGCATCACCTTGTCGTTTTTCAGGATCTCGCCGTAGTTGGATTCCATCGACCAGATGGCGAGCAAAATGTGGCGATCGACGCCAAAGCGCGCCTCGATGCCGTCCAGCGTCGACTTGTACTTGCGCGCCATGGCGCGCCCGGTTTCGATCGAATCCTCGTGCACCCGGTTGTCGAAATAGTCCCACACCGGCGCCGTGAATTCGGGCTGGTAGCGGGCTTTTTCGAGCACCTCGGGGTCAATCTCGGTGACGCCGCGAAACGCGCGGTTATAGGTCGTTTTGGATATGCCGCTCTGCGCTGCGGTAGCGCGGAAGCCGGCGACCCAGTTCTGGAAGCCTGCATCAGCCGACGCTGGCGTCAAAAAAAGTCCGACGCTCAGGCCGGCCACAGCCGCCGCGCCGGCGAGACGCATCGCGCTTCGGTAAAGTCGCATTCTTTCCTCCTTTTCAATCTCAGGAAGACAATTCATCGCCTATGCCGGTTAGCAATCCGTTTACCATGCCGGCAACCGGGAACAAAAACCCGAGTAGAGACTTTGTGGCACGCACCGAATCGCTACCGTTTTTCGTTAAGGATCGATTTCGGCGTTAACATGACCTGGTTATGCTATTCGTCAAACTGTCCACAAGCAGATGGATCGCCTCATGAAAAGAGTCCGCAAAGCCGTATTCCCCGTCGCCGGCCTTGGCACGCGCTTCCTCCCGGCTACCAAGTCGATACCCAAGGAGATGCTGACGGTCGTCGACAGGCCTGTGATCCAATATGTGGTCGACGAGGCGCGCGAGGCGGGCATCGAGCATTTCATCTTCGTGACAGGCCGCAACAAGGCAGTCATCGAGGATCATTTCGACATACAGTTCGAACTCAACCATACGCTGGCGCAGAGGGGTAAGGACGACCAGCTGGCGCATCTGCAGCGGTTGCAGCCGCAGCCCGGACAGACCAGTTTCACGCGTCAGCAGGTGCCCCTGGGTCTTGGTCATGCCGTTTGGTGCGCGCGCGATCTGGTCGGCGACGAGCCGTTTGCGCTGCTTTTGCCCGACATGATCATGCAGTCGGAGAAAAGCTGCATGAAGGAGATGGTCGAGCTTTACGAAAAGACCGGCTCCAACATCATCGCGGTGCAGGAATGTGACCCGGCAGAGGCGCATAAATATGGCATCGTCGGCAAGGGGCAGGCAGCGCATACCGGTTTCGAGATCACCAGCATGGTCGAAAAGCCTGAAAAGGGTACCGCGCAGTCGAACCTCTTCATCAACGGGCGCTATATCCTGCAGCCCGAAATATTCCAGGTCCTGGAAGGGCAGGAGCGTGGCGCCGGCAACGAGATCCAGCTGACGGATGCCATGCTGAAGCTTGAGAAGGAGCAGAAGTTTCACGGCTACCACTACCAGGGCCGCACCTTCGATTGCGGTTCGCCGGAAGGCTTCGTGGAGGCCAATGTCGCCTTTGCGCTGGCAAGACCGGATATGTATGGGCCGATGTCGAAGATGATCGGCAAGCTGCTTGAAGAAGCCCGCCCTGTCGAACGCCGCGGAGCTGTCCGCTAGAGTGCTTCACGGTCAGATTGAATCATTCTGCCGAACTGGCCCGATCCGAAGGGTTTCTCGCTGGCGAACGCCCGCGTCGTCAGGCGACTTGACCGATGCAGCACATCAAGACGGCGTCCCCTTCCTGGCGGATCGTCACGCCATCGGGGAAACAGAATCGCCTAAATCTGACCGTGAAGCACTCTAACGCTGCAGCTTTAGGCCCAGGAAGATGCTGTTGGTCTTGGAATCGCGGTCGGGCAGGTTGCTGGCTACGGTTTCGTGCCTGACGCGTGTTGTCAGGCCGGCATAGCGGTTCATCCACCAGGTCAGGCCCGCTTCCGCATTCAGGATCAGGTCGTGCCCGTCGGAGCCGGAATAATCGCGCCAGGCGGCGCCCAGATTGGCGTTGCCTGTCAGGTTGGCGCGCATCTGGCGCTCAACTGAAAGCCCGGCCGAATAAAGCACCGATCCGCTTTCGCCCGGCGATGTCGTGCCCTCCAGTGTTGTTGCACCTGACAGCCCGACAATCGTGCCGCGCATCGGCGACCAGGCGACTTCGCCGGCGAATGTCGGGCTCGAAAGCGATTCCAGTCGCGGGTCGTCGAATTGTTCAGAGACCCAGCCTGCCGAGACCTCGCCGGTGAGCTTCTCGCCGAAGTCAAAGGCCAGGCCCCCGCGCACGGCAAGACGGTCCGAGGAGCGGGCATAGCCGGCGCTGTCATATTCGAGAGCGTAGAGATTGCGACCGATCTCGGTTTCGATGAACGGCGTTAGCGCCGGCGAGATTTCGTAGCCGGCACGCAGCGCAAGCGCGTAAAGCGTCGAGTCGCGATCCTTCTGGGAGAGGGTGCCGCCGCCTTCCAGATCGGCGTCACCATAGTTTTCGTCGCTCATACTGCCGGTGACGGCAAAGCGCGCCTTGCCGACATCCTTTTCGAGGCCAAGGCTGCCGCTCAATGTCTGACGTAGTGGCTCGGATGTGGCTCCGACGATGTCGACCGGTGACGCTGCCGATTCAGGCGCCACCGCATAGCCAAGGGTGGCCGTCGCCCGGTATTCATTGCCGAGATCCAGTTGCAGCGCGGCGTCGATGCCGCCGGCGGTGTCTTCGACCTCGTCACCGGACAGTGTCTTGCGATAGGTGCCATAGGCGTCGATGGTCAAGGAATGGCTCGACCAATCCGATTGCGCGTTGAGCCGCAGTGCCGTTTCCGAGAGGATGGCGGACGAGCCGGTCGTGCTGTTGTCGGCGTTCGACGTCGCCGTCACGCCCTGCTCTACAGTCGGCCGCAGGATGAAGCTGCCCATCCTGATGCCGGGCGCTTCGAAGGGTTGGTCCTCAGGCTCGACATTCAGGCCCTCGATCGCCTCGACGCGTGCGGCGCCCGGGTCCAGCGTCAGGTCGACCTCCGAATCGACGGTCCCCTGGCGTACGGTCCCCGTGGTCGTCGCGTCGGTGTCTGACGCCGTGTTTACCGGTCGTGCAGGCGTGGCCGGCGATGCCTCGGGATTCGTGTCTGTAGCTGCCGGGTTTTCAGCTCCGGCTGGCTGGTCGTCGGGAACGGCGCCGGCGCTTGACGGCACATAGGCCGCTTGAGGAAGGCTCGATGTGGCATCGGCAGGGGCCGTGTCGTCGTTTCCGCGCAGCGCCGAATCGGAGGTGCCATCTGATTGCACCGAGCCACGCAACTGTGCCTGTGCCGGCCACGCGATGCCCGCCGCACCTGCTGCCAGCAGCAGGATGTGCAGCGCCCGCAGGCGGGCGCGTTTTGGTTGTTCAGGACGTACCCGGGACATCGTAACCTGACTGGAATGAAGACGCGGCGCGCCAACCTTTACCGAACCGTAAATCGGGATGGTTAATGTATGGTTGAAACGGCGGCTTTCTCAGGCTGCGATACTGATGGACAGCCGGCCCGCGACACGGTAATCGCATCCCCCATGCAATCGGTATCGTTGAAACAAAAGCCGGACCGACAGGCGTCTATCGCCTCGGCACTCCGAACTGTCACCACCGAACAGGCCGGGGTCGCGGCGCTCGCCGATGCCCTGCAGGGCGACATGGCCGAAAGCTTCGCGCGCGCAGTCGAACTTATTGCCGATGTCCGCGGCCGCATCATCGTTACCGGGGTCGGCAAAAGCGGCCATGTCGGTGCCAAGATCGCGGCGACGTTCGCATCGACCGGCACGCCGGCCTTCTTCGTGCATCCCGCCGAGGCCAATCATGGCGACCTCGGCATGGTTGGCCGTGACGACGCGATCCTGGCGATGTCATGGTCGGGCGAGACCCAGGAGCTGAAAGGCATCATTGCCTATTCGCGCCGTTTCTCGATACCGCTTGTGGCCATCACCGCCGGCGAAACGTCGGCCCTGGCGCGCGAATCGGACGTCGTTCTGCAATTGCCCAGAACGCCGGAAGCCTGCCCGCACGGACTGGCGCCAACGACGTCCACGCTGCTGCAACTGGTTGTCGGCGATGCGCTCGCCGTCGCCTTGCTCGAAGCGAGGGGCTTCACGCCCGATCATTTCCGCGATCTGCATCCGGGCGGCCAGCTCGGTGCCAACCTCACACGTTTGGCCGAAATCATGCACCAGGGCGACGCGCTTCCGGTGGTTGCGCTCGGTACCCGCATGCCCGAGGCGGTGAGGGAACTCTCGCGCAAGCGTTTTGGCTGCGTTTGCGTGGTTGATTCAGATGGCCTGCTTGCCGGCATCGTCACCGATGGGGATCTTGCCCGCAATCTTGAGCGCAACCTCGCCGAAACCGCCATCGAAGAGATCATGACGCGATCACCCAAGACAGTCCGGCCGCAGATCATGGCGAGTGCCGCCCTGGCCATTCTCAACGAGAGCGACATCAGTGCTCTCGTCGTGGTCGAGGACGGTCGTCCGGTCGGTATCGTCCATTTCCACGATCTGCTGCGGATCGGCGCCGCCTGAGGGCCTGCCTTCAGGCCGGCTCGACCGTCAATTCCAGATCCGAGTCTGCCGCCGACGTCACGCGCACAGTGGCGCCTGCCGGCAGGTCCGGCCCGGCGACGCGCCACGTCGTATCGCCGATCCTGATGCGTCCGCGGCCATTGGTGATGGGCTCGGCCAGCGTTGCAGTGCGGCCGATCAGCTGTGCGCCGCGCCTGTTGAGCAGCGGCTGGTCGGAATCATTGCCGCGTCCTGACATCAGTTTCCTGCCGGCAAAGGCCGAGACCAGCGACAGCGCCAGAAATACCACGACCTGGAATTCCCAGACCCAGAAACCTGCCTCCCAGATCATCAGTGACAGGGTGCCGACGACAAGCGCCGCAAGTCCGATCCAAAGCAGGAAGACGCCCGGCACCAGGATCTCCAGCGCCAGCAGCACGAAACCCAGAACCATCCAGTTCCAGGGGCCCAGTTCTCCGAAGATGCGTTCCAGCATGGCCGGTCGTTCCTAGTTTTCGTCCGATCGGATTACCGGCGGGCGCGAAGTCTGCCGCTGCGCCGCCGCCGTGCCGCCTTCGCGGAACACTTCCTTGGCGATGGCGCCGATGCCGCCGAGTGAGCCGATCAGCGACGAGGCCTCCATCGGCATCAGCACGACCTTGCTGTTGCTCGATGTGCCTACCTTGGCCAGCGCCTCGGTGTATTTGAGCGCCACGAAGTAGTTGATCGCCTGGACATCGCCCTTGGCTATGGCTTCCGACACCACCGTCGTGGCGCGCGCTTCTGCCTCGGCGGAACGTTCGCGCGCCTCGGCGTCGCGGAAGGCTGCCTCGCGGCGACCCTCGGCCTCGAGAATCTGCGATTGCTTCAGGCCCTCGGCCTCGAGAATCTGGGCGCGCTTGTTCCGCTCCGCCATCATCTGGCGGCCCATCGATTCGACGAGGTTGGCGGGCGGGTTGATGTCCTTGATCTCGACGCGCGTCACCTTGATGCCCCAGGGATGCGCTGCCTCGTCGACGACGCGCAGCAACCGCTCATTGATGGTGTCGCGGTTGGAGAGCAATTCGTCGAGGTCCATCGAGCCCATGACGGTGCGGATGTTGGTCATTGTCAGGTTGAGGATGGCGTTCTGCAGCCCCGACACCTGATAGGCCGCCTGCGGCGCGTTCAGCACCTGGTAGAAGGCGACACCGTCGACCGCCACGATGGCGTTGTCCTTGGTGATGATCTCCTGGGTCGGCACGTCCAGCACCTGCTCCATCATGTTCATCTTGGCGCCGATGCGATCGACGAAGGGAATGATGATGTTAAGGCCGGGAGCCAGCGTTTTTGTGTATCGGCCGAAGCGCTCAACCGTATAGTTGAAGCCCTGAGGAATGGTCTTGATGCCGGTGAAGATGATCAGCAGCACCAGTACCACCAGTACCGGTATGATGATGTCGAGACCCGTGAACATTGCGCTTTCCCCCGTTGGCGCGGCACAGGCCGCCTGCGAATCACTTATGAACCAAACCACGCCAATACAATCAGAGTGTGGTGGTTTGGTTATTGATCGTTCTTAACGGTTGAAAGCGAACAGTCCGGCGTCGGCGTCGTCCAGGCCGTTAAGCGCCGCCGACACCAGTTCGGAGGCGATCTGCGAGAAGGTGATGCCGTTGCCGCCATAGCCCATGACGGCATGGATGCGCGGATGCTGCGGGATTGCGCCAATATAGGGCAGGCCGGTGGTCGTCGTGCCGAAGGACCCGGCCCAGGCGAATTCGGGCTTCGTGTCGATCTGCGGCATCAGCTTGCCGAGCTTTTCGGCAATCCTCGCCGTCTTGTCGGCAATCAGGCTGTCGCGCAGGTCTTCGTCGGTGAACTCCTCGTCCTCGCCGCCGCAGATCACCCGCCCGTCGGCCGTCGCGCGCATATAGAGATATGGGTCAGAGGCTTCCCAGATAAACGCTTCCCCGGGCCACAGATTTGACGGCTGCGGTTTCGTTGCGATGGCCCAGGTGGATATCACCTGGTGGGCCGCCTGCGGCACCATGTCGGTCAGTTCGTAGCCGGTCGCCAGAACGAGGTGCTTTGCCGTAATGGTCGGGCCGTCCTTTGTCCGCACCACCACCTCGTCCTTCGAATCCTCGATGTCGGTCGCCTCGACCGGCGCATAGAAGCGAGCCTTTCGCTCCAGCGCCTTGTTCAACAGGCCCGATGTCAGCCGGCGCGGATCGAGCGCGATGTTGCCGTCGCAGACCACACCACCGTCGCGGTCGACGCCGAATTCCTCGGCCAAGGGTTTCGGTGAGAGATACGCGGCGCGGATTCCGGCCTGGCGGCGCAGCCCTGCCTCCTCGCGCAATTCGCCGGGCCCAAGCACATTTCCGGCCAGATAAAGCGACTGGCGCGGCGCCGGCCGGCAGTCGATGCCAAGATTGTCGATGCGGTAGCCGAGATTCTGCACGGCCAGCCGCGAACGCCGCCAGGCCTGCTCGGCATTGCTGCGTCCGATCATTTTCGACAGCTTGATCAGCGGCTGGTCGATCTCGAACTGAACCAGCGCCGTGGTTGCAGGCGTCGAGCCCAGCAACGGACCGCGCCGGTCGATGCTGACGACATCATGCCCGTCTGCGGTGAGGGCTTCGGCCATCATGGCGCCGCTGATGCCCATGCCGACGATCAGCACGTCGGTCTTGATATCGCGAGTCAGCGCGCCTGTCGGAACTTGCGGCGAGCGATAGGCGAACCAGACGGGTCGGCCGGTTCTGAGGTCGAGTTTGCGGGACATGGAAAACTCCGGAGGGCGCCGCTCAACGTCAACCTTATCGGGAAGTTCCGCCGGCCGCCGGATTCAAATCTCTACAGCCAGCCTTGCAATTCCCGCCGCACAAGGCTCTCGATCACCGCCATGCCCTCCGGGCTGTCGTTGAGGCAGGGAATGTGGGAGAAATTCTTGCCGCCCGCCTCGTGAAATGTCTCCGCCGCCTCGCGGCCGATCTCGTCCAGTGTTTCGATGCAATCGACAGAAAAGCCCGGGTTCAACACTGCCACCGACCTGACGCCATCATGGGCCAGCTTCTCGAGTGTCGGCTCGGTATAGGGCTGCAGCCATTCCTGCGCGCCAAAGCGCGACTGGAATGTGGCGATCAGCCGTTTGTCGTCCCAGCCAAGCTTTTCACGCAGCAGTCGCGTCGTCTTCAGGCAGTGACAATGATAGGGGTCGCCCTTCTCGAAATAGGCTTTCGGGATGCCGTGGAAGGAAGCAATGACAAGCTCGGGTTCGAAGTCGAGTGTCGCCAGATGCTGCGTCACCGAGGCCGCCAGCGCGTCGATATAGGCGGGCTCGTCATGATAGGGCGGCACGGTGCGTATCGCCGGCGCATGGCGCATCTTCATCAACGCGCGAAACAGCTGGTCGTTGGCCGTTGCCGTCGTTGTCGCCGAATATTGCGGATAGAGCGGCACCGAGAGAATGCGCTCGCACCCCTGGTCCTTCAGCAGCTCGACGGCGCTCTCGATGGAGGGATTGCCATAGCGCATGCCCCATTCGACCGCGACCTGGGGCAGGTCGTCGAGCATAACGGCAAGCTTTTCGGCCTGCGAGCGCGTGTAGGTGCGAAGTGGCGATTCATCGCGCTCTCGGTTCCAGATGCGGGCGTAGTTTGCCCCCGACCGCTTCGGTCGTGTCACGAGGACGATGCCGTAGAGGATCGGATACCAGATGGCGCGCGGCAGTTCGATGACGCGCTGGTCGGACAGGAACTCGCGCAGATAGCGCCACATCGGCTTGTATTCGGTGCCGTCAGGGGTGCCGAGGTTGACCAACAGGACGCCGATCTTGCCGGTCGTCACGGCTGGGTGGCCGTCCGGCAATGGCCCGATTGCCTTGGCTGCTATGCGCCTGGGTTCAGAATTCATGACTGGTCTCTCTCGCAGCGCTCAAACTAGCGATGCGGGTAGGGTTTTCAATGCAGCGTGTGGACGCAGGAGCCGAATACGAAAAAAGGCCCGCCGTTTCAATGCGGGCCTTTTCCAGCCTGAATTGACCGTGGTCAGTTCGCCGGCGGAATCTTCAGCGTCGAACCGATCTCGAGATCGTTCACATTTATGCCGGGGTTGGCGTCCGCGATCATCGTCCACTTTGCCCCGGCGCCGTAATATTTCAACGCGATTGTCCACAGCGAGTCGCCGGGAGCAACGACATGGCTGCCCTCGGCCATCTTCTCCGGCGCCGCTTCCGCGGGTGCGGCTTCGGCTGGTGCGGGTGCAGCTTCTGCCGGTGCTGGCTTCGCGGGCGCAGCCTCCATCGGGGCAGGTGCTGGCTCCGCGGGCGCAGCCTCCATCGCCGGCGGCGTATTGGCTATGTCAGCCGACCCTGCCGGCAATTCCGGCATCGTGGCCTCCGGTGCGGCGGGAGCTGCTTCCGCAGGCTC
>JBBSOT010000004.1:0-41196 GCA_038259455.1 Hyphomicrobiales bacterium
CACCTTCGAAGGGATTTTTCGCCAGCATCTTGTGGTCAAGGGCGAAAACCGCGACACGGCATGGTATTCGATCATCGACAGTGAATGGCCGGCATTGCGGCAGGCCTGCGAGGCCTGGCTTGATCCGGCAAATTTCGATGATGCGGGCCATCAGAAGAAGCGGCTCGAAGATTTTCGCGCCCGATCAGGCTGAAGGGTATTTGACGATTGGCACATGACCACTCCCACGATCACGGCGGGCACGATCACGGCGCGCAGGGTCACGCCGGGCACGGCCATGCCGGGCACGATCACGGGTCGACGGACAAGAAACGGGTCCTGATCGCAGCACTGCTCACCGGCGGCTTCATGTTTGCCGAAGCAGCCGGAGGCCTGATCACCGGATCGCTGGCGCTGCTTGCCGATGCCGGGCACATGCTGACCGATTCGGTGTCGCTGATGCTTGCCTGGTATGCGTTTCATCTGGCCGACCGGGCTGCCACGTCGCGCATGACCTACGGCTTCCACCGCGTCAAAACGCTGGTCGCCTACACCAACGGCATCGCCGTCTTCGCCATCGGCATCTGGATCGTGGTCGAGGCATTCCATCGCCTCAACGAGCCGTCGCCTGTGCTTGGCGGGCCGATGATGGTGATCGCCATCATCGGCCTTTGCGTCAACATCGCGGCGTTCTTCGTGTTGCATGGCGGCGACCGAGAAAGCCTCAACATGCGCGGCGCCATCCTGCATGTGCTGGGCGACCTGCTCGGTTCGGTCGCAGCACTCGTCGCGGCCCTCGTCATCATCACCACCGGCTGGGTGCTGATCGATCCGCTGCTGTCGGCGCTGGTCGCCGTGCTGCTGTTCCGCAGCGCCTGGGCGCTGACCCGTGAATCGGGGCATCTGCTGCTCGAAGGGGTGCCGGACAGCCTCGACCGCGACGGCATTGCACGCGACATTGAAGGCCACGTCAAAGGCGTCACGAACGTGCATCACATGCATGTCTGGTCGATGGATGGTTCGAAGAACATGGCCACGCTGCATGCCTGTCTGTCCGAGGGCGCCGATAGCGAGCAGGCGGTCAAGGCGATCAAGCTCAGGCTTGCCAAACAGCACGGCATCGAGCATGCGACTGTCGAACCCGAATTCGGCGCATGCGCTGACGCCTCATCCGACCACAAGCATGGCTGAAAATTGAAAGAGGACAGAATGGCAGGCAGGTTGAAGGGTAAGATTGCGGTAGTCACAGCCGCCGGGCAGGGCATTGGCCGCGCGATTGCCGAGGCCTTCGTGGCAGAGGGTGCGACGGTCTATGCCTCCGACGTGTCGCGCGACAAGCTCGACGGCCTGGCGCGCGCCAAGAAGGCCAAGCTCGACGTCTTGTCGACCAGGGCGGTCGAAGCCTATGCGGCCAAGATCGGGCCGGTCGACATTCTCGTCAATGTCGCAGGCTTCGTGCACCACGGCACGGTGCTCACCACCAGCGAAAAGGATTGGGACTTTTCGTTCGACCTCAACGTCAAATCCATGCACCGCACGATCAAGGCATTCCTGCCCGGCATGCTGGAGCGCGCCAAGGAAAGTGGTGGAACCAGTTCGATCGTCAACATCGCCTCGGGTGCGTCGTCTGTGCGCGGCATCCCGAACCGCTATGCCTATGGCGCCAGCAAGGCGGCGGTGATCGGGCTGACCAAGGCCGTTGCCGCAGACTTCATCCGCGATGGATTGCGCTGCAATGCGGTGGCGCCCGGCACCTTCAAGTCGCCCTCCTGGGAAGAGCGGGTCGAGACGCTGGGCAAGGAGTGGGGCAGCAAGGAAAAGGCGCTCGACATGTTCGTGCAGCGCCAGCCTATGGGCCGCGTTGCCACTGCCTCTGAAATTGCGCCGATCGCCATCTATCTGGCCTCCGACGAGGCCGCCTTCACGACCGGCACCGTGATCAATGTCGACGGCGGCTTTGCGCTGTGAAGGGAATTTCCAATTGACCCCTGAAAATCGCAACTCGGCCATCGCCGCGGCGATCGTGCTGGCCGTGTTCGGCTTCGGCGCCTTCTATCTGCCAACCGTCATGCTGGCGGTCGGCAACCTGTCAACGGTTGCCGCAGGCGTCGTCGGGGTGCTCTTCGTCGCGGCGTTTTTCGTGGTCTTCTGGCTGCGCGGCCGGAGCCAGAACAAGCGGGACGGCGACGGCTAAGCGCTCAAACTCGCGGTGAGCAGCAACAGGCCGATCAGGAAGACAAAACCAGCGCCGGCAATCTCGATGGCAGTGTGCACGCGGTTTCCGGCGTGTCCGTCGCCGGCAAAGGCGACAGCCCAGTTCTTGGCCGTGACCGCCAAGATGGCAAGCGCCGACACGGTGATTGCCGTGCCCAGCGCCATGGCGAAAACCGAAAGAATGCCGCCAAGCCAAAGGCCGTTCAGGAAGGCGAAGCTCAGCACGATCAGCGCGCCGGAGCAAGGCCGCAGGCCAACCGCCGTGACCGCCGACCAGGCGGACTTCCAGCTGAAGCGGTCGCCCGACAGCAGGGCCGGATCGGGCGCGTGGCTGTGTCCGCAGGTGTCGCAGATTTCGGCCGACGCATGGCTGTGCGCATGATTGTCGTGCGCATGGCCGTGGGCGTGATCATGGCTGTGGGCGTGGCTGTGCGCATGCGCGTGGCCTGAATGCGCGTGTGCGTGCGCGGCCGAGAGGCTGTGCGCGGCCCCTTTGCCAAACAGTCCCGCAACAAGCGGTCGGGCCTTGCGCCACAGCAACCATGCGCCGAACAGCATGATCATGGCGTAGCTCGCGATTTCCAGGAAGGTTGTCGCGTCGGTGATCGATACCGATGTGCCGCGCAGCACGAAGAAGGCCAGGGACATCACGACGATGGCTGTCACCGCCTGCAGGAAGGCCGAGACGAAGGACAGCATCACGCCGCGCCTCAGTGCCACTTCGTTGGCCAGCATGTAGGAAGAGATCACCGCCTTGCCGTGACCGGGCCCGGCGGCATGGAATATGCCATAGGCGAAGGACAGGCCGACGATCAGCCACAGCTTGCTGCCGTCGTCGCGCATCGCCTTCAGCGCACCGGTCAGTGAACGATAGAAGGTCTGCTGCTGGACATTGATCCACTGCATCCAGTGAGCGAACGGCCCGGTCGGCGCCGCCATCGCGTCATTGTTGCCGATGCCGAGCGAACTGGCCGCGTGGGCATGACCGACCAGATGAACCAATACGTAGGTTGCGGCCAGCAGGCCGAACACCACGCGGATTGCCGACTTTTTCATCGGCCTATCCCGTCGCCTGGCAGTTCAGTTCGAGGCGCGTGGCGAAAATCTTGCTCAGATCGGTGCCGGCCGGATCGTTGAAGAAGGCATCCGTGAGGTTGGCCTGGTTCTGCGCAATGGCCTCGTCCGGGTCGGGCCTGATCACGCTGCGCGCACAGTCCGACGGCAAATTGTCCACCGCCATGTTGGCATCCTCGGTGAAGTCGATTGCCGTGTAGAAAGTCGGATCGTAAACGCCGAAATCGACCTTGCCCTTCAGCTTCAGGGGTTCTTTCGGTTCGGACTCGAACAGGATGATCAGCTGGTCGTTCTCGTAATTGGCCATCAATTGGGCCGGCGCGTTCATGGTCACGTCCTTGCCGTCGACCGATACGAGCTGGAAATAGTTGTAATCGGCCAGCGATTCAAAGACGGTCCTGGACACTTCCGCCAGTTCGCTGTCGTCGAGCTTGAGGTCGCCATTCTGGTCGAATTCGACCAGCACCGTGCTCGAGAACAGATCGTCGAAGCGCCACAGATGCCTTAGCGCCTTCACGTTCTTGTCGCCGCCGACCACGACATCGAGTCGCGCTTCGGCGAAGACATGCGGATGGGCGTTGGCGCTTGCGGAAAGGGCAAGCCCGGTCGCAAGGGCTGCGATGCAGACGATGGCGTTCTGTTTCACAGGCATGACGGTTCGCGATTCAATCGGGTGACGTTCCCTGACAGTTACCAGAAACCCGGCAAAATTGGGACACGGCGATTGCGCACGGTGTCTCGCATCGCCGGAGGGGTCGGCAGCGGGCGTTCCAGGCTTTCAGGCCCGGTGGGCATCCCGAAGTTTCTCCCATCGATCCAGGAGGTCTTCCGTCTCGGCGATCAGAAGGTCGCGTTGGGTATCATAGACGCGGCGCGATGCTGCGCCGCCAAGCAGATCCGGTTCCGCCTCTTCCTTCGCTATCTGATCCAGTCTTTTGTGAATCGCGGCGAGGCGTTTGGTGATCTGATCGTCATATGTCATTGGCACGGTTCTCCTCACATCAGCATACACCAAACAGGGACGGGAAGCGACAGCCGCTTCGAGCGCGCGCAGTTTCAAAGGCAGCCTGTCTGGGTTAGGCCTTCTCGTTGTCCTTGAACCACTGGACGAGAAAATCGACGAATACCCTTACCTTGGCCGGCAGATAGCGCCGGTGCGGATAGACGGCGAAGATGCCGCCACCCTTCAGCATCCGCTCGGTCAGCAGGGGAACCAGCCGGCCCGACGCGATGTCGGGAGCGGCAATGAAGTCGGGCAGGATCGAAAAGCCGAGCCCCGCGACCGCCGCGGCGCGGGCCGCCATCGGACTGTTCACTTCGATGGGTCCCGACACGCTGACGCTTACCTGTTCGCCATCGTCTCCAAGGAAAGGCCAGTTGGCCATCCAGCGCCCGTTCGTATCGACGATGCACGGCAGGTGGGCCAGATCCTGCGGCCGTGTCGGCTTGCCCCGCCTGGCGATCAGTTCGGGCGAGCCGACGACGACAACCGAAAACGGCGCCAGACGCCGCGCGATCAGCGACGAGTTCTCGAGCCGCGAAATGCGGATTGCCAGATCGAAGCCTTCCTCCACCAGGTCGACAAACCGGTCATCCAGTTGAATGTCGAGGACGATGTCGGGATGCGCGACGGCAAAGTCGATCAGCGACTGGCCGATCGCCGCATCGCCGAATGTGCGCGGCGCCGACAACTTGATGCGGCCGCGGACGTCACCGGACGAGTCGCGCACCGTCTCGGCCAGGCTGTCGACCTCGCGAATGATCTCGACGGCGCGCTGGTAGTAGGTGTGGCCGGTCTCGGTCAACGAGAACTGACGCGTCGTGCGGTTGAGCAGCAAGGCGCCGAGGTCGTCCTCAAGCTCGCGCACATATTTGGAAAGCAGCGCCTTGGAACGTCCGATCTTCCTGGCGGCGGCTGAAAAACCTTCAGCGTCGACGACGTCGATGAAGGCGCGCATGCGTGTAAGCGTGTCCATTCCCGTCAGGTCCTCCCGGCCGCATGCAGGATTTTCGTGCCAAGCCCGATCAGCGCCCGGTCGCTGTCGGGCGGTCCGAGCAGCGAAATGCCGAACGGCGCTCCCTCCACTTCGCCAAGCGGCAGCGTGATCTGCGGAAAGCCCGATAGGCCCGACCAGCAGAGCATGCAGATTGCCCGTTCGCGAAAGGTCTGGAACTGCTCCGCCTTTCCGTTGCTCTTCGGCGCCGCGCAAGGGGCGGTCGGCATGACAATGAACCCGTCATCGCCAAGCAGGCCGCGCAGCGCCAGGCGAAAGTCGTCGCGCCGCCTTGTCTCGGACTCCACGTCGGCGTCCGAGACCGTCTTGCCGAAAGCGAACCGGTCGAGCGTTGCCTTGCCGAGACGGCTTTCGCGGCCCGAAATCCAGTCGCCATGCGCCGCCCAGGCTTCCTTCGCCTGAAGCTTGCGAATGCACCAGTAGAGCTCGTCAGTCGAATGTCCGGCAAGGGTGGCGGCCTTTGCGCCGCCGGTGACCTCGGCAACCAGGCCAGCTATCCGCCGGTGTTCGGTGGCCTCGTCCGGTCCCTGGACCAGATCGTCGAGCATCGCGACGGATAACGGTCGGGTGAGCGGTGTCCTGTGCCGGTCGGTTTCCAGCAAGACGTCGCCGACGGCCGCGTAGGTCGCGCTATCCTTTGCGAACCAGCCGAACGTGTCGAAGGACGGTGCCAACGGCATTGTACCATCGAGCGGTATGCGCCCCTGCGTCGTGCGCAGCCCGATCAGGCCGCAGAAGGCCGCCGGTATCCGCACCGAGCCGCCCGTGTCCGAGCCCGTCGCGATGTCCACCAGCCCGCCAGCCACGGCGGCAACCGATCCCGACGAAGAGCCGCCGGTCACGCGATCGGGCGCTGCCGGGTTTACCGGGTGTGGAAAATGGACGTTCTGGCCGAGCATCGAGAAGGCAAGCTCCTCGGTCTGGGTCTTGCCGGCGAAGCGCGCACCGGCGTCGAGCATCTTCTGCACCGCCGGCGCCGTGATCGTCGCCGGGATGCCCTCGGCGAACCTGTCGGGATTGCCGCAACCTGTGACATAGCCGGCAACATCGAAGATGTCCTTCACGCCAAGTGTCAGGCCGCCGAGCGGTCCGTTGGCTGCATTCTCCACCGGCCTTTGCGGATGATCGAGAAATGCGTTGAGCGTGTCGCGAGTCTTCAGTCCAGCCATTGTTCATCATCCGGATACGATGGGGGCACCATTGTTCGACGCTCCATTTTTTTCAAGCGTGAGCGCGGTTTTTAATTGATTGTGAATGCGAGCGACTCTATATCCGCCTTGCCCAAAGTCGCACGTGCCTGTGGGTGTCCGCCGATCCTCTAATGGTGAGGGCAATCGGTAAGGTAACTGGAGCTAACCCCTCCAGTCGGTTCAGCGGCCAACCGCAGAAGCGAGGACACCTTGAAGCAACGACGGTGAGGGCCTTTCTGGTTCTCTTCCGGCTGTCCAAAAGCCGGGGTTACTAAAGAGGCGCACCATCATTGCCGGCAGTGCGGAACGGGTCTCCCAATCCAAGCCAAGGCAGACAAAGCGGACCGGAGCCGGGCAGGCCGAGGTTCATCGCCGCGCGATACGCGCTCGTGAATCCGGGGTCTCCACCGGCTGGTTTCATGAGAAGCGACCGTGCCTTTGTCCACCGCGGTCAGGCGTAGCCAGAAGGCACGCCGCCGCAGCCTGATTGCGCATGGAGAAATCCCTGCGATGGAGAGACTTATGGCCACACAGCGCGTCCTCGATTTCCTCGCCACCCGCCGTCCTGCCGGACCTTGCCTCGTCGTTGACCTCGACGTCGTCGGCGACAATTTCCGCGCCTTTGAGAAGGCATTGCCTGACTCCAGGATCTACTATGCCGTGAAGGCAAACCCGGCGCCTGAAATCCTGCGGCTGCTCGCATCGATGGGATCGTCCTTCGACTGCGCATCGGTTGCCGAGGTCGAGATGGCCATGGATGCCGGCGCTTCGGCAGACCGCATCTCGTTCGGCAACACGATCAAGAAAGAGCGCGACATTGCGCGCGCCTACGAGCTCGGCATCCGGCTGTTCGCCGTCGATTGCGTCGAGGAAGTCGAGAAGCTGGCCCGCGTCGCCAAGGGAGCGCGCGTGTTCTGCCGCGTCCTGACCGATGGCGAGGGCGCCGAGTGGCCGCTGTCGCGCAAGTTTGGCTGCGTGCCAGCGATGGCCGTCGACGTTCTGCGGCATGCCCGCAACCTCGGCCTCGAAGCGCATGGCGTGTCGTTCCATGTCGGTTCGCAGCAGTGCGACCTGACCGCATGGGACCGTGCGCTCGGCGATGCCAAGCAGGTTTTCGCGACGCTGGCCGAGGAAGGCATCGTGCTCAAGATGGTCAACATGGGCGGTGGTTTCCCGACCCGCTATCTGCGTGACGTGCCGGTGGCCCAGGCCTATGGCCAGGCAATCTTCGGCGCACTGCGCAAGCATTTCGGCAACCAGATCCCCGAGACGATCATCGAGCCGGGCCGCGGCATGGTCGGCAATGCCGGTGTCATCAAGTCGGAAGTCGTTCTGATCTCGAAGAAGTCGGACAATGACAATGTGCGCTGGGTGTTCCTCGACATCGGCAAGTTCGGCGGTCTCGCCGAGACCATGGACGAGGCCATCCGCTACCCGATCGTGACGGGGCGCGACCATGACGAGAAGGCGCCTTGCGTGCTGGCCGGCCCGACCTGCGATTCGGCCGACGTCATGTACGAGACGACGCCCTATCCGCTGCCGCTGTCGCTGACCATCGGCGACGAGGTGCTGATCGAAGGCACGGGCGCCTACACGACGACCTATGCGTCGGTCGCCTTCAACGGATTCGAACCACTCCGATCCTACGTGATCTGACGGCCTAGCCACGATCCGCGAAAACCGCACGAGCGGTTTTCGCAAACCATCGGGCCAGGGACGTCAAATCAACCGAATGCCGGTGATCGCCACCGGCATTCGTGCCTTGTGAACAAATTCTGCTGCTCGCAACGGGTATGAATCATGGAAGCTATTGAAGTCGTTGAGAAATTCCCGGTCAATTTCGACATCTTCGGCGAAATCGATCAACAGTCGTCGTCCGTCATCGCGGAGCGCGAATCACTGCTGGCGCGCGCCATGGGCCCGAACTGGAAGCGTAAATCGTCGCACAAGCTGCGCCGTGGCCGCCGGCCATCCGAGGGCCTTGCCTTTTCCGCGCGCGACGAGGCGGGTCGCCTGGTTGGCACGGTTCGGCTTTGGGATGTTTCGATGGGGGCAGGCGGACCTGCCGCGCTGCTGCTCGGACCGCTGGCGGTCGAGCCTGACCTGAAGGGTGCAGGTGTCGGCAAGGCCTTGATGGCGCACGCGATTTCGGAAGTCGAGCGGCTTGGCCACCGGGCCGTGCTCCTGGTCGGCGACGCGTCCTATTATGCCCGGTTCGGCTTTTCGGCGGACAAGACCGGTGCCCTGGCGATGCCCGGTCCCTATGAGCGCGACCGCTTTCTGGCGCTTGAACTGGTGCCTGGTGCCATCGGCGATGCTACCGGTACCCTGAAGGCCACCGGCCGCATGAACCGGCATCGGCGGATTCCGATCGCCGCCTGAAAAAGCGTATTCTTACAATGAGTTGCTGGTGCTCAGCCGATGAACTGGCTGAGCGCCATGGCAACCGACATGTCGCCCTCGACCTTGATCTTGCCGGTCATGAAGGCGGTTGTCGGGCTGAGATCGCCTGCGACAAGCGATTCCAGATCATCCAGTGACAACTTGATCGTGCAGTCTGTTGGCGCGTCGGTTGTCGTGACGGTCTCGCCATCGATTACGATGACGCCGTCCGATCCGGTGTCGAATTTGACGGATTTTTCGAAGCCGGAGGATTCCACCTTCGGCCTTATCTGGTCCGCGATCGCCTGGACGCCCATAGCGCTCTCCTGTTTGAGTTTGCAGCGCCATCAGCGCCGGTCAGTGTGCAGTTTGGAGGGGCCTGAGCGACCCGTCAAAGCGCATATAGGGTCCCTGCCGCGCATCCGGCAACCGTCCGCAGGGGAAACGAGCGGGCGTCAGTGCGCCTTGATTTCCGCCGGTGCTTCGCTCTCAACATCGCCGGCCTGCATCTTGCGACGGATGGTGTTGTCGCGAATTTCTTCCTTGGAGAGGAAATCCACCGGGTCGATGAGAACCTCCTGGATGAGATCCTCGCCGATGCGCTTGTTGATGCTGTCGCGCAGCCCGGTCCGGAACAGGTCGAGATCAAGGGATTCGTGGTTGGCGAAATCCAGCAACGGGTTGCCGTAGACATAGCTGTACACCTGATCAGTGAGCAAAGCGTCTGCAGGCACGGTAAGCTTGGCAATGCCTTTCGGATCGGCCGTATAGACGAGCCGCGTCAGGAAATAGCCGCTGATACGGCCATCGCTCATGACAGGAACCGAAACAATATCGGTCTTGATGTAGTCGAGACCGCCGAGCATCGGTGCTGGCGGCGGCCCGTCGGCTTTGACCGACGCAGTCTGGAACGAATAGAAGACGGCCCCGATCGCGACCGCGCAGACCCAGATTGCGGCTGCGATGAACTTTATCATGGGTTCCAGCCGAATTCGGCGGCCGAATAGGTGCCGTCAGCTTCGGCATGCTGGATTGTGTTCTGCATCAGGGTGGCGATTTCATTGACCGCATCCAGATGCGCCCGGATCGCTGCCTCGTTCACGGCAAGCTTGGCGCGAAGCCGCTCCAGATCGCTTCGGTAGGCCACGGGAGGCGAAGCACCATCGGCTCCTTTCAATGCACGGGTCAGTTCGTACAGGAAGCGACTCTTGCGGATGTTGGACGCCTTGATGTCGAAATCGATATCGGTACGGATCGACGTCGTCTCCTCGTCGACGGCCTCCTCGATGCGCCCGATCAGGATACCGAGATTGGCCGACATGTGTTGCGCGGGTTCCGAAACTGCAGTGCGAACCGCCAGTTCCTGTCCGGCGAAACCGAGTTGAGACATCAATTCTTACCCCTGCTCTTTGGCGGTTTGGCTTGCGTCCGAAAGATCGCGGATGAGCGAATCGTTCAGCCTGCGCATCATGTCCTCGATCAGTACCGGCGACAGGCTCGCAGGGTGCTCCGCGACGCCTTGCGAGGTAGGTGAGGGGAGCATCATAGCGGCCTCCGGCTTGTCGGCCTTTGCGTAATGGGCGCCAAGGACCCGGTCGGAAATTCCGATGCCGCCGCGCTCTGCAATGGAGCCCGCGACCTTTTCGGCGAGCAACGACTTCCACATGTCACCGGCCAGACCCTTGCCGTAAAACGACGTACTGTCCTTGGGCAGCATGTTCTGGATGAAAGTCGTCAGGACCATTGCCTCGAACTTCTTGAAGCTTTCAGGCGTCGGTGCCTTGGAACCTGCGGCGCCTGATGTTTCACGGGTAGCCGGGTTTGCAACGGCAAAGGCTTCGCCAACCTTGCCGGCAGTGCCGGTTCGTGCGGCCAATGCGGCGCGTACTGCCTGCGCGGTGGCCGGATCGGTGGCGCGCATGGAGTCGACAAAGATTTGGCCGGGTGATGAGGTCGCCAAGAATGCGGTCCTTCGCCTCGTTTCTGGAGGCGACAATGGACGTGCAAACTTGCGGCAACCTTACTTGTCGGATTCGCGCGGTATCTGCCGCTGGCCGATCAGGTCGAGCCGTTCGCGGTCGCCCTTGTGTCTATCATCGTGGGCGCGGGCCTCGCGGTAGGATCGCTCGACCATATCTGTGCGTACCATGGCGGTTGCCAGCCGCGAGGCTTCTTTCTCGGCCATGCCGCGGTTGGCATCCTCGCGCGCCAGCGCGGCGCCGACCCTGCGATGGTAGACGTCGGGAAACAGCGCCGACATCGTTTCGCTGGCATTGAAATGAGCCACGAGGTCCGTTGCTTCCTGTTTTGCAGCCATAGCCTCGGTCAGGAAGCCGGCATGCCTGACTTCGTGCAATGCCTTCAGTTGCTCCTGCACGGCCAGCAATTTTTTCAACCTGGTGAGGCGTGAGGTCATTTCTAGCGTCCGACGGTGACGTCAAAAAAGCTGTCGGCAAACAGGCTGAGCATCGTCCCGATGCCGAAATAGGCGATCACCAACCCGCCTGCTATGACGAAGGGCAGAGAGATAAAATACACGGGAATCTGTGGCACGAGTTTGTTGACGAAACCGATGGTCAGGTTGACGAGCAGCGAGTACGCGACAAACGGGCTGCCCAGCCTCAGGACGACGAAAAACGATTCCGAGATGGTGTCAGCCATATCGATGAGGGCACCCTGAGGGTTGAAGAAAACGTCGACAGGCGCCACCCGGTATGAATTGACCAATGCCCGGACGATCTCGTGGTGAAAGTCGAAGACAAAAAGCAGCAGCAATGCCGACAACGAGATGATGCTGGCAAGCGCGGCCTGCGGTTCCCCGTCTTCAATGCTCGGACCGGCGACGCCGCTGAAGCCGATAAGCATCGCGATCGCCGAACCCATGAACTGCAATGCGAGGATGTAGAGCCTCGCCATCATGCCGATCAGGGCGCCGACGAGCAGTTCGGAGACGATCATCGGCGCCAGAATGTCGGGGCTGCGGCTTACGAAGGGAAATATCTGGTCCGACAGATGAACCAGAAGGCCGGCGGTTGCCGAGATCGCCACGTAGAGCCGAATCTGCATCGGGACGCGCACGCTCGAGAGCCCCGGCATCAGCATGAAGCATCCGCCGATGCGGCAGAACGCCAGAAAAGCTGCTATGACGAGGCCCTCTGCCGTGGCGGTCAAGATATGGTTCCGAGAATTCGTATCTCGACGCCCTTGGCAATCTCAACATGCGACAGCACTGGCAGCGTCGCAAACAGGCGTTCAATGATCATGCGAACATAAGGTCGCGCGTCGGGCGCGGTCACCAGCACGAAGCGCTCGCCTGCGTCGAGATGGGTGCGGATCGCCTTTGTCGCTTCCTGACCGAATTCCTCAAGCTGGCGCGGGTCGATGTCGAATTCGCGGATTTCTCCCTTGGCATCGCGCTTCAGGCTCTGATGGAAGGCCAGATCCCAGCGATTGCCCAGTCTGAGTACCTTCAGAACACCGCTCTCGGTCAGGTCGCCGCAGATCTGCTGCGCCATGCGGATGCGTACGTGCTCGACGATCTGCTCCGTGCGGCGAACATGCGGGGCGATCTCGGCTATCGCCTCAATGATCAGGTGCAGATTGCGGATCGAGACGCGCTCTGCAAGCAGCAGTTTCAGCACCGCCTGCAGGCCCGGATACGAGATATGCGACGTGCAGATTTCCTCCGCCAGCTTGCGGTATTCGGGATCCTGGCGTTCGAGAAGCGCCTTCATATCCTTGTATGAAAGGAGCTGTGGCAGGTTGTTGCGGATGACCTCCGAAAGGTGCGTCAGCAGCACCGACATGTTGTCGGCGAAGGTGTATTTCTCGCGCTTCAAGTCCTCCGAGAACATCTCGGGCACCGACCAGGCGCGCATACCGAAAGCAGGCTCGCGGACTTCCTCGCCGGGGATATCCGGTACCGGACTGTTGCCAAGCAGCACCATGACCTCACCGACGCGCATTGAATGCTCTGCGACGACGGTGCCATGGACCTTGATCTGATAGCTTTTCGACGGGATGGCGAAGTCGTCGACAAGCCTGATTTCCGGGACGACGAACCCGTATTGCGTGGCGAATTTCTTGCGCATCTTGCCCATGCGGAAGGCGAGTTCCTGGTGCGCTACGATGAGTTTCGTCGACAGCTGCTTGCCGATCAGCAATTCGATCTCGGCGGTAGCCAGTGACGCCTTGACCGAATTCTTCTCATCGTCGGCCTTGGCATCCGCCGCCTGTTTCTTCACGGCGTCGGCCGCTGCCAAACGCTGGTCCCGGCGTTTGGGAATGATGTAGCCGATCGCAGCCATTGCGCCGGCAAGCGCAACGAAGGGGAACATCGGCAGACCAGGCATGGTGGACAAAAGGAGAAGGAGGGCACCGGCGACGTAAAGGGCGCGCGGATGGGCGCCGAGTTGGCCGAACACTGCCTTGTCCGCCGAGCCGCGCGTGCCGCCCTTGGAGACAAGCAGGCCGGCTGCGAGCGAGATGATAAGGGCCGGAATCTGGGTAACCAGGCCGTCGCCGACCGACAGCTTGATGAAGACGTCCGACGCCTCTCCCATGTCCATTCCGTGGCGGAAATAACCAATGGTGATGCCGCCTACAATGTTGATGAAGGTGATGATGAGGCCGGCGATGGCGTCGCCCCGGACGAATTTGGAAGCACCGTCCATCGAGCCGAAAAACGAGCTTTCTTCCTCAAGTTCGCGGCGCCGCAACTGCGCGGTCTTTTCGTCGATCATGCCGGCCGAGAGGTCGGCGTCGATCGACATCTGCTTGCCGGGTATGGCGTCCAGGGTGAAGCGCGCGCCGACTTCCGCAATTCGCGTCGCACCCTTGGTGATGACGATGAAATTGACGATCACCAGGATCATGAAGACGATCAGTCCGATCACGAAATCGCCGCTCATGACCAATTGGGCGAAGCCGCTGATGACATAGCCGGCGGCATGCGTTCCTTCGCTGCCTTCCGACAGGATCATGCGCGTTGTCGCTATGTTCAGCGACAGCCGCAACATGGTCGAGATCAGCAGAATCGTCGGGAACGAGGAGAAGTCGAGCGGTCGCTGGATCCACAGCGCAACCATGAGAATGAGCACCGAGAGCGCGATCGAAAAGGCAAGACCGACGTCGATCAGAAATGCCGGGATCGGCAGAAACAGCACGGCCAGGATGACAACGACGCCAAGCGCGAAGAAGACGTCTCGAGCGTTCTTGGCAACCGGGTCTGCCGTGACTGTTTCTGCGATCGCCATTTTGACTCGAGCCATATTCCACAAGTCGGGCACGCAAAATCACGGCCCGGCGATGTGAGGGTATTCACTCAAGCTTGTGCGAAGGTGGGCCAGGAGGACGGCGGCTTGCAGCGAAGCATGCTGCCCGGAGCACCGGTATCAGTTCAGTCCGAGGGCGGCCGGCAACCGGCCGCCCTCGTCGCGTCAGAATACCTTGTCGACGGGAAGTCCAAGCGCCATCGAGCCGGCATAGCTGGCCTGGGGCCCCTGCTGCAGCGGGTGGAATCGGGCGCCCTGGATGTCACGGAACCGGCGCTCCAGCCCGCTCGAGCGGTAGAATCCAGCGCCACCGGCCAGTTCCAGCGCCAGTTCGACCGTTCGGATGGCATGGTCGGCAACGAGCGTGCGGCCGATCATGACCTCGTTGACCGACGTGGCCGAGGGGTCGTTCTGGTTGGCAGTATCGACCATGTGACGGTGAGCCATCTGCGCGGCGCGAAGGTTCGTTTCCATGCGCCCGGCAAGATCGACGAGATGTGGATTGGGGCTCTTTTTCGCCGCCAGTCCGAGCGCGATGTCACGGGCACTTTCGGCGACGCCGAGATAGGCGGCGTAGATGAGCGGGAAAGCGATCGTGGCAATGATCTGGAACAGCGGGTGCCATTCCGCCGCGTTTCGGGCAAGCGCAACGCCGGCATCGGGAATGAACAGGCCGTCGATGACGACATCGTTGGAGCCGGTGCCGCGCATGCCGAGTGTCCGCCAGGTTTCGACGATGGTCACTTCGGGCGCCTTCATCGGCACGGCGAAGTGCAATACTTTGGCAGGCGTTTCACCCTTCAGGATGGCGCCGGTCATCAGCAGGTCGCCGGCCTGTGCGCCGGATGTGAAGACCTTGCGGGCGCTGATCCGGTAGCCGCCATCGACCTTCATCGCTGTGCCCGAACCGCCGATCCAGTCAGAGCCGCCGCTCGACAGCAAAATGAGCCGTTCGGTGGCGACGCGCTTGAGCAGCGGTTCCACGGCAGCCAGTTTCTGATGCCGCCAACGCCAGGCGGGGATGGCTACCTGGTGGGTGTGCATGGAAAACGCAAGCGCGGTGGAACCGCAGCTGTGGGCTATCGTGCGCAGCATGTCGCAAAGCACGCCGAGTTCTGCGCCCCGACCGCCGAGCTCGGCCGGTACTGCAGCCTCGATCAGACCGGCGTCCTTGAGCGCCTTGTAGTTTTCGGTGACGAAACGGTCGTTGTCGTCGCATTCAGCAGCCCGTGATGCGAAGGCAGGCAGCAGGGCCGCGATGCTGTCGGCGATGCTATCGTCGGCCTCGGTGCCGGTCGGTGAAATCCTGGTTGCGATTGTCATGACTTGCTAGTCCTCCGATTTCTGATTGCTCGACCATGCGACCCGGATGAAGTAGGGTCCAGTATCGGAACTGTACTGGCGTTCGACCCGGTTACATTCTCGAGCGCTGCGACGGCAAATGGCTGAAACCGGGCCCGGCGAGACTGTCACGTCGACACATGGCGGGCGGTCGGGTCGTCAGGACATGGATGCAAAGCGATGGATCGTGGCGGATACGGACAATTTTGCCCGGTTTCCATGGCGGCAGAAGTTTTCTGCTCGCGCTGGACGCCACTGGTGCTGCGCGAGCTCCTCGCCGGAACGACGCGCTTCAATGACCTGCGCCGGGGCGTGCCGAAAATGTCGCCGGCATTGCTTTCCAAGCGACTGAAGGATCTCGAGAAGGCCGGCATCGTATCGGTGGCGCGGCAGAACGGCGCCGTCGATTACAGATTGACCGAGGCCGGCGAAGACCTGCGCGAAGTCGTCATGGGCCTTGGATTCTGGGGTACGCGATGGGTGGAGTCGCAGTTGTCGCTGCGCAATCTGGACCCTTCGCTGCTGATGTGGGACATGCGCCGGAACCTGGTCATCGAGCCATTGCCGCGACGCAAGTGCACGATTCAGTTTCAGTACCCGGAATTGTCGCCGGCCAAGCAGAATTTCTGGCTGGTGGTCGACGGCGGGGTGGTTGATCTTTGCGCATTCGATCCGGGGTTCGAGATCGACCTCCTGGTTCGATCGCCGCTGAGGACGATGACCGAAATCTGGATGGGAATGTCCAAACTCAGGCAGGAGATCGAGGCCGGCAACCTGGAAATCGACGGCGACCCTTCGATCGCAGGCGCCATGCACTCTTGGCTGGGTCTCAGCCCGTTCGCCAAGGAGAGCAGCAGGGTCGGCCAGAAACCTGAAGCGCCCTAGAACCCCGTCTCGACACGTTCGAAGATGACGTTGGCGAAAGCCGAGATCTGGCCGCCGATGAAGGGACCGGTGAACGCGACGACCAGCATGATCGCGACGATCTTGGGGACGAATGTCAGCGTGATTTCCTGAATCTGCGTGAGTGCCTGCACCAGTGCAATGGCGACGCCGACCAGCATGGCCGCGGCAACCGACGGCCCCGATGCGGTCAAGACCGTCCAGATGGCAAACTGGACGATGTCGAGGGCATCGGCCTCGTTCACGCGTCGCTGCCGCCGGAAATGGTCATGCCGGCGCCGACGACAACCTCCTTGCCGTCTTCCAGAACTGCCACCATGCCATTCGACGTCAAGCGCACCTCGTCGACCTTGCCGCTGACTTCGCCATCGGCCGACGTGACGGTTCGTCCGATCAATGCGTCTGCCTGCCCCAGTACGGAGGACTGCAGCATCTGGTCGAGCTTGGTGTTCATCTGCACCGATTGCTCGACCTGACTGAAGGCTGCGAGTTGCGCCATGTATTGGGTAGAATCCATCGGATTGGTCGGATCCTGGTTCTTCATCTGGGCAACCAGCAGCTTCAGAAACGACTGATAATCGACGTCGTTCTTCGAAGCGGCAGTCTTTGTTGCCGTTGGCGGCGCGCTGGTGGCGCTGGTGACGTCCATGCTCATCGATGACCTCCATTGGCCGTTGCGCGCGTAATCTTCATCGGCTCGTCATCATTGTCGCTGAGGACCTTGCGTTCGAGGGGATAGAGAGAGCGGATCGCCTTGAGGGCTTCGTAGACATGACCTTCTGCGACCATCTGGTCGACATGCTTCAAGGTGCCGCAGATCTCGGGATCGCTGAAGCTTGCAAGCATCAAGGGCAGCGACTTGCGGAACAACTCGTATGCCTCGCCGGCGCCGCTTGGATTCATCAGCATTACCTGCAGGATGAAATAGAGTTGGCGTAGCGGTGTCGACGCCTCGTCGATCTGCAGCACATGGCTTTCGAGCAGAAACTGCACATCGTTGAGCAGTTCGATCGTCACCTTGCGGTCGACGCGGATGACGGCGCCGTTCAGATAGATCTTCTCGTTCGGCTTCAGGGAAATCTTTAGCGTGTTTTTCATTGGATTCCGTCCCGGATGATCTGCGAAACCTCTATAAGCCCGTCGAAATTGTCGGACCGTCCCTGGCGCACTTCCTCTGCCTCGCGCAGGAGCCAAAGGCCAATCGAGATCAGATTGGCGCGCAACTCTTTCGGGAGGGCATTGTCCGGGCTTCCCAGATCCTCGACGAAGGATGTCCAGACGCGATTCATGAAGTGCAGGGCCTCTATGGCCTCCATCGAATCGGTGCCGATGGAGCGCGCGGTGATCATGAGATCGATCGACCGGGTGAGAAGCTGTCGTTCCCGGTCCTTCGCATCGGCGACGGAGTCGGTCTGAATGTCGGCATATGAGAATTGATACATGTCGTGTCCGTCTGCGCTCGTGTTGCCGTTTAGCCCAGGAATCGAAGCAGGCTCAGTTGCTGTATGCGCGCGGTCAGCGCGTAGGAAGTTTCGATGCTCGACAAGAGGTCGGCGACGCGTGTCGACGCCTCGTAGGGGTCCACGCCTTCAAGCGTCAGCACATGCTTCTCGAAAACGCTGGCCTGCATGGCGATGCGCTCGCTTGCGTCGGCCACCCGCTTCTCGACAATGCCGGTCTGGGACTGCAGGTCCGCCAGGCTGGCAATCGCTTCGCCAACCATTGAAACGGCGCGCTCGATCAATTGCTTCTGGCCGGCGACGCCGACATTGCTGTTCAAGAGATCGCTGATCGAGGCGGCAGCCATAGCCAGCTTGCGCATGCCCGGGGCATTGGCGCCGACCGAGGTCTCGGTGGTCTCATTGAGCGCAATTCGGCTGACGATCTTCTGGTCGGTTGCGTTCGACCAGTCGGCCTGCCACCCGGCGCCAAGGAACTGCGGCTCGAGCGCGGCCGTAATGAAGGCGTCCATCTGCGGCGCAGTTATGCTGGCCGCGGCAGGGTCGTTCTGGGCAAAGCCGAAATGCGTGAGAAACGCTGCATCGAAGGAGGCCTTGGAAGCGGAAGCCGGATCGCTGAAGGCGTTGAGAGGCTTGACGTCGGTGTTGACGCCAGCAAACAGGTATTCGCCGTTCTGGCTGGTGTTGAGGATGGACGTCAGCTGCTCAAGCGCGGTCGCGGCGCTGGCTCTGGCGAGAGATCCTTCGGCGTCGCCTGAAGCACTGGCCGTCAGCGTTGCGAGAAAGTCCTGCGCCGTGGCGGAGAGCTTCCCGAGCGCCAGTTGCGTGGCCGACAAGCGCGATGAAACGAGCGCGTTGGAATCAACAATGCCATTCAGCCGGTCGATGTCGCGGCTGAAGCTGATGACTTGTGATGCCTGTGCGCCGAGCGCCAGCCCCGCATCCGCGACCTTTCCGGTTGCGACTTCCTTTTGCGCAGAAACCAGGCTGCTCTGGGTGCGCTGCATTGAATATCTGAGCGCCTGGGATACCGCCGTGGTGGAGACGAAGGAGGCCTTCATGACGCTACCTGACCGCTGCCAGCAGGGACGCCAGCATCTCGTCGATCACCGACAGCAAGCGCGCCGAGGCTTCATAGGAATGTTCCAGGTCGAGCAGCAGCGACATTTCCATATCGACATTGACGCCGGTTTCATTCGACAGGGCTTCCGCCGATCTTATCGCGAGAGCTTCGCTGGCCTGGAGCGCGCTCGATGCAGCTTGCCTCGTAGCCTCAAACCAGCCGATCGCATTGGTCGAATAGTCGCTCAGGCTCGACGTCGGGTCGATGCCGGTTGCCGGATCGAAGGTGGTCGGTGCGTCCAATCGGTCCGAATAGGCGATCAGCAGATCCGCATAGGACGATCCGCCAGTGGCGTTGGCCACATAGGCAGCGCCGTTGGCGCCACCGTCGCGCAGGAGATTGGCATTGCCGCCCTGTGCCGTATCGATTGCGGGGTTGAGCCGGATCGTCCCTGCCAGGCCGTTGACGAGGGTGCCGGCTGCGGGCATTGCGGGTGCGCCGGGCCACGTGAACAGTCCGGGCGCATCCGGCTGCGAAGTCGAGGTCTCGGCGAACGCCTGGATCAGTCCGCGTGAGATCTCATCGAGTTGGCTCTGCATCGTCGTTGCGACCGTGTCGCGCAACTGGGTCAGTCCGGCAAGCTTGCCCGATGCCGGGTTTCCGCCCTTGACCGCGACGCCGTCAATATAGACCGCGTTGCCGCTCGTTCCGGCTCCAAGTGCCGACGATGCCGTGAACGTAACAGAGCGTGGAACCGACTCGAACAGCATGGTTCCGTCGCTGGTCATCAGCACCATGTCGTTGTCAGCACGCGACAAGGTGCTTACCGGCACATATTCGGCGATTTTCTTCAACGTCGCATCGCGTTGATCGAGATGGTCCGAGACGTCGCGTCCGGCGCGGGTTCCCTGGATGACGAGATCGTTGGAATTCTTGAAATCGGCGAGCAGGTTATTCAGTTCGCTGACCGCCGAGGCGATCTGCTGATCGCTGTCTGTACGTATGCTCTGTATGGCGACCGTGCCATCGTTGAGCGCTCGAACGACCTGGCGCGCTGCATCGAGTGCGCTCTCGGCAAGGTTCTGATTGGACGGCGCTGCGGAATAGATCTGCATCGCCTCTTGCAGCCTGCCGATCGCGGTGGCAGGCGAACCCGTATTGTCGGCACCGTTGACCGAAACGCTGAGCAGTTCCATGCCGGAAAACAGCGTGCTTTGGCCACTCCATTGCGACAATGCACCCAGGTTCTGCCGAAACAGCTGATCGTTGGTGGCGCGCTGGATTTCGAGGACGCGGGCACCGGGGGCCGTGCTGGTGACGACTGCCGTGCGCCGACTGTAGTCGGTATTGTTGGCCTCCAGTACATTGCGCGAAACGACGCTGGTCTGACGCCCTACATTCCTGATCGACGATTGTGCAATGTTGAGCGCGGATGACAGCGACATGCTTTATCCCGGCAGCTTCATGCTACCTCTTGAGGTTGACGAGAACGTCCATGAGATCGGCACCGGTCTGGAACACTTTCGAGTTCGCTGTGTAGCTGCGCTGCGACTCGATCATGTTGGTCAGCTCTTCGGCGATATCGACGTTTGAGTTTTCGAGCGCACCCGCGACGATGCCGCCGCGACCGCCTTCATTTGCGAACCCGATCTCGACTGCCCCTGAATCGGCGCCCTGCGCGAATACGTTGCCGGGCAAGACGTTCAGCTGATCCGGGCTCTGGACTGTCGCCACAGGGATTCTGTAGAGGGCCAGGAAGCTGCCGTTTTCATATTTGGCATAGACGGTGCCGTCATTGCTGATCTCGACCCCTGCAACCGCGCTCGGTGCATCGCCATTCGCCTTGGCGCTCAGCACCGTGTAGGGGAGGGAGAGCTGTGTAGTCTGTGTCAGATCGAGGTCGAAGGACGCGCCGCCGGGCACCGGGATCACTATGTTGTTGGCACTTGCTCCGGCGAGCTTGCCTGTCGCCGGGTCGAAGGTCAGCGCCTCGGTGGAAAGCGGTCCCGACGAATATGGGAACGAGGTCGTCGGCGAGGCATCAGCCTGATTGTATACGGCAACCTCCCATGCGTTGGCGCCGGTTTTTGTGAAGTAGACGTCCAGCACGACTTCGCCGCCGAGATTATCGTAAACGACCAATGAGGACTTCGCGCCGGGCTCGGCGGTGACGCCGTTGGCCGAGGGCAAATTGGCGGCGACTGGCGCCGTCGAGTCATTGGGCAGGTTTGCAACCAGCTCACCCGCGCTGGACGGCGTGGCGGTCAGCTCAACCTGTGAGATCGTGATTTCCTCAAGGCCGCCGAAGCCATTGGCGACGGCGCTCGGCATGCCATTGGCATAGCTGTAGCCCATCAGATAAAAGCCGGCCGCATTGACCAGCCTTCCCTCGCCATCGGGTACAAACGATCCGGCGCGGGTCAGGAACGGGGAGCCGCTGGCGCTCTGAACAACGAAAAATCCCTCGCCATTGATGGCGAGGTCGCTTCCGGACGTGGTGTATTTCAGATCGCCTTGCTGCGAAATGGCGTTTCGAACGGTGGTGGTGACGCCGCCGGAGGTATAGTTGCCACCAGTTGTCGGAATGATAAGCGAAGAGAACTCGGTTCCCGAACGCTTGTAGCCGGTGGTTCCAGAGTTGGCGATGTTGTCAGCGACGGTGGACAGTCGATTGGCCTGTGCATTCATCCCGGACACGCCAGTCCGCATCATTCCATAAAGGCTCATCGAGACGTTTCCCCAGTTCCCACGTATCCGGCCCCGATCATAGCCGTCTGGACTTGCGCGAAGCTGACGGGGTCTGGTTCATGCTGCCGGCATGCCCGTGAGCGACGACGTCGGCCACTAGCCGACGAGCCGGTAGCCCAGGAAACGCTTGGAATCGATCGGGTCAAAGCCCAGCCGCTCGCGCAACTTCTTGCGCAACTTGCTGATGTGGCTTTCGACGACATTCTCCTCGACCTCGTCATCGAACAGTCCGTAGATTGCGTTGAAAACCTGAGACTTGGTAACGCGCCTGCCGCGATTTTTCGCAAGGTACTCGAGGATGCGCCGCTCGCGACGGGGCAGGGGCAGCGTCTGCCCGTTTATCTCAGGCTCGCGTCCATCCATGAATATCCGCATGCCACCGATCTCGTCATACTGCTGCTCTTCCTTGACGCGGCGGCTGATGGCCGAAATGCGGGCCAGGATCTCGCGAATATGGACTGGCTTGCGAATGACATCATCGACGCCCGACTCGAAGAGCATCAGCGTGTTTTCCAGGGAATGATGTTCGCTCAGTGCGATGACCGGTGCGCCGGTCCTGTCGCGAATCTTGCGCGGTGAAACTGCTTCGCCGCCGCAATCGCCAATCAGGAAGGCGCTGACGGATTTCAGATCCTCGTCGGCAACAGTGGTGACCCACTCGCCGAACTCGCTCGATCTGAATGACGCTGTGGCCACGCCCTCCCGGTCAAAAAGTGAGTGATATCCCTCTTGTACGAGCTCGCGCTCGTCTACGATAACTATCACCGGCCGCCCCTCCGAATCAGAAATTTTCCCCTGATTACTTAGGGTTAACGATTATCATTAAAGCTGAACAACCGTCATTTCTTACAGGTAATTTCTTGCGAGTCCGGTAATCGCTCTGGTTGTAGTGCTGGGTGCGTGAAAAATCCTGGCCGAAGACGGGAGGCGGCAGGTGCAGCAGGGCCGTCCGCTCGGCTCCGAACCTTGGCGCTTCGTGTCCCTCGGTTGCAAAGTCTGCATCCCATCTTTCAGGCGACCTGCCCTAATCGCTGCCGAGAGTCTGGCGAAGTCCATGCGATGAAGCTCGGCCGATACGGGGGCCTGGCCCTATATGTAGACGCCGTCCGTGCGATCCGGATCGACCATGGAAGCCCCGTTTGAATTGGCTTGCGCGGCAGAATGGCCGCTTCCGCCGGGCCTGTTTCCGGTGCCATTATTGCCTGACCCGCCGGAGTTCATCTGCTCATTGCCTTGCCGGAACTGTGCCCGGTTGGCGGAGTCTCCTTCGCCTTGCGCCTGGGTTGAAGACTGCGAAGCAGGTTGCAGCACTGTCACCTTGTCGACGTCGTATCCCAGGCCGCGGAGCGCCTTTACGATGGTCTCGGAATCGCTCATGAGGGTCCGGTATGCATCGCTGTTTTCGGCCTGTAATTCAATCGTAAGTTGTTCTCCGGCAAGTTTCAGCTTCGCTGTGACCATGCCGAGCTCCGCGGGATGCAATTGCAACGAGAGGGAATGGGCAGGCGCAATGGTCGACGGCGTCCTGATGGAGTCAATCTGCGTCGTCCGAGGGTCGAATTTCAGGGAGCCGGTCTCTGCCAAACTTGCCGCAAGCGCGAGCGAAGTGGATCGAAGCGGGGCAGGAAAGCTTTGCTCCGCGACGACGATCGGGCGTGCTCCATCTCCGGCCTGGTCGGACTGGACGGACTTGTGGACCGAATTCTTATCCAAAACCACTGCCTCGACTCCGCTTCGTCCGGTTGCGTCCGGCCGTTGCAGCGAAGTCAGACCATCCTCGGAGCCTGACTTCGGCCCTATCGATGGGTTTGCGAGAAGAACTTCAACAGGGGCCCTGTCGTGGCCGGCACGTTTGTCGATAAGCTGGTGATCGCTGTCTGTGGCGTTCGGCTGGTCCGCTCTCTGTCGGTTCGGGGAGGCGCTTCGCGGTGCCAAGCGATCTGGCTCGGGACGGATGACCGAGGCAGCGGCGGCGCGTTGCTCCAGTCCGCTTGCCGTCGAACCCGCATCTTGGCCGACGGTTGGCGCCATGACATCGTTTTCGATGCCCTCTGAACTGCCGACGCCCACCTTCGGATCCGGCCGCTGGACGCCGGAGTGGGGGCCGTCGACAGCAGTGATCGGGAGACTGTCAGCGTCAGTGCCATCGCCTTTCAGGGCAATCTCCGGATCGTCGGTGGAAAGGGCTCCGCCCGTGCTATCCGAGACTTCGGCATTGTCTTGGTCTGGGCCTGTTGCCCGGTCGGACGAAGCGGCCTTCGACCCGACGACAGGCATACCGCTGATTGTCGACCCGAGTTTGCTGCCGAAGCGGATCCATTTAGGTGCGTCTTCGGCCTGTCCGGCCGCATCGTTCGCTTTTCCGGCGACGCCGCGCGATGGTGCGTTGTCTTTTGCCAGGGCCTGGTGAAAGGCCGTGTCCGGTTCGCGCTTGCCATGCGGCTCCCGGTCGGCGCCGGGCTTCGGCATTGCGATGCGCTGCAGCGCCAAGTCAACTCCGCCGGTCATTCTGGTGTTGCTCCCAGCAATTTATCGATGTCGGACAGTTTCGCGCGCGCTTCGCCAATCATGATGTCTGCCTTATCGGCCGTCGCATCGACGCCGATGACGTGACCGGTTGGTGCCGGAGCCGTTGCGAGTGGTTGTGAATCCTGAGTTTTTTCTGCGGCATGGTCAGCCGTTGCAGGGGTGGGCACCGGGGCCAGGGGGTCTGTGCCGACCGGCCGCACGGCCGGCGCGGCTGGTGGCTCGTTGATGGCCGGCAATGCGACCGGCTCGGCTGTCGTTTCCCTGGCGACTGCGCTCACAGCATCAAGCAATTGCCTGTCGCTCTCGGAAAGCTGGCTTCGGTCGATTTTCGACAGAGTGCCCAGAACGTCCTTGACGGTCTCGGATGTTACCGATGAAAGGCTCGAATACAGCATGGCGCGAGGGTCTTCGGTGTCGCCTTCGGCGCGGGCGGCTGCGAAGGCCGACAGTTCAGTCAGGCCATCGATGGCCGCGCGCCGCGCAATACGCAGGTAGATGACTTTCTCCTGCTCGGGCTGCATCAGCGCGACGATATCATTCACCGCATCAAGATCGACTGTTGCGTGAAGTGCAACAACCCCTTCGACAAACGCATCGGCGAACTGGCTCGCATAGGGCGACCTCAGATAACCGCGAACATATTGTTCCGATGCCATCAGGAAGCGCTTCGGGTCGCCAAGTGTTGCGGCAACGGCGACCGTCCGGCGTAATGCCGCCTCTTCGACCAGTGAGCCCGGGCTCAGCAAACGAGCCCGGTCAAGCAGTGCAATCGCGATTGTCGGCTCATCTTCGGAAAAGATCGAGCCTTTGATGAGCGCAAGGTAAGCGCCGATATCGGCCGTATAGGCCATTGGGTCGACACGATCCAAAGCGGTGCGCGCCGCCATCGGCTCGCCCTTGATGTAGGCCAGTATGCCGTCGCCAAGCCTGGCTACCGGGTCGTCGGTGCCCAGACGCATCATGGCCGACGCAACGGTTTGCGGATTGCCGCCGCTCATTGCGTAGATCAGCAAAGCTCGGCGGTTCAACTCATTGTCGAACCGGGTGTCGTCGTCCGCCGCGAAGCGAGCATCGATCATTTCCAGCAACTTGCGCTGCATCGGCATCGCCGCCTGATCGCCGGAGGCAATGCGGTCCTGCACCAGTTCCAGAGAGCGCACCATCTGGTATGGCTGAAGCTTCTCGGCTTCGTCAGCGCGCAATGCGCCAGCCGAGGCAGCCACGATGCCCGCTATCCCTGCGATCTGGCAGATTGGGCGAAGCGGTTTCATCCGTCGACATCCAGAAGGATTTCTATGCGGCGGTTGCTGGCGCCGAATGGATCGGCCTTGTCCTTCAACTCACGATCGGCATGACCCGAGACCTCGGTGACGCGGGTCTCGTCGAGGCCACCGCGCACCAGCATGTAGTAGGCTGACTGGGCGCGCGCGCTGGAGAGGCGCCAGTTGTCGTAGTTGTCGCTGCGAAATGGGCGCGCATCGGTGTGACCATTGATGGTCAGCTTGCCCTTGTGTTCAGCGAGTGCCTTGCCGATCTTTTCCATCGCGAGGACCATTTCGCGGCGCGGCAGCGCCGATCCGATTTCAAACATGCCGAAATCGAACTGGTCGGTCACCGAAATGACCACACCCTTGTCGTTGGCGACGACGGTCAGGCCCTCGGCGAATTTGCGGTCCGACGCGAAGGTCTGCGCCAGTTCCTTGCGGATGGCATCGGCGGCTTCGACGGTTGCCGCGCTGGGCGCCATGGGCTCGCTGTGCACGGTTTCCGTGCGATCGCTGGTGGAATCCGCCTCCTGCCTTGGGAGATTTTCGAGAAGCGGAGCAGCTTCTTGTGGCGCATCACCAACCTCTTCGCCGGCAGGGCCAGCGGCGGGCTGCGGCTCGCGAATCGAGCCTTCGGCGGTCTCGGGGGCGGCCGCGACTTGCTGGGACCAGAAGTCAGGCGCGAAGGGATCGCGGTAGGCCTCGCCACCGGAGGCACCAGTCGAGGGGCCTGAACGCTGCGCGCCACCATCCCCTTTGACGCTGATATTCTGCAGCACGCCGGTCTCTTCGGCTATCTCGGAGAGGACCGCGTACGGGTTTGCAAATAGGTGCTCGTCGGTAAAGTTCTTGCTGTCGACCGCCGCCTTGTCTTCTACCTTGCTTGAAGGCTCGATGCTCTGGTTTGCCTCTTCGCCTTCATTGGCATTCTTCAGCATCGCCTGGGCAGCGACCGTTCCGGCCGCCTGCGGCCCGTCGCCCAGATCCTCCAGACCTTTCTTGGAGGAGTTGCGATCTATCAGCTTGACCGGGTTGAAATAGCTCGCAACCGCGGCCTGGGTCTGTTCGTTGGAGGCGTTGATCAGCCACATGACGAGGAAGAAGCACATCATAGCCGTCATGAAGTCGGCGAACGCGATCTTCCAGACACCGCCGTGATGGCCCTCATCGTGATCGCCATGGCTGCGCCGGACGATGACGATCTCGTGTTTCGGCTCGTCGTCGGCGGCGACGCTCATGCCAGGATGTCCGAAAGCACGGTGGCCCATTCGGAGAGTCGCGTCTCGAACAGGTTGCCGTCGATGTTGGCGACAAGATCGAAGCCAGGCGCCTCGACGAAGTCGAATTCGATTGCGCGGTCTCCGAGCGCCTCGCTCAGCGTCGCAAACAAGGACTGTGGCCCTTGCACCTTGATGCGGACAACCTCGTTGTCGGTGACAGCCGCGCGGATCGATTTTGCGAGGCTCTCCAGCGACCGCTTCTGAAGCTCTTCACTCAGGAATGAGCCGAGAATCCGGGCTGCCGCAGACGAAGCCTGCTCGCCGATGCGGTTTTCCATATCATCGAGCCGGGCGGTGATGACGTCGCCTGCAGTTTGACCGAAGCGCTGATGCAGGGCCGCGATTTCCGTTGCATGTTCAAGCTTCAGAGCGTCAAGGGCAGCATTGTGGGCCTGGGCTAGGCGCGCTTCGACGGCGGCCTCGGCTTGAGCGACCTCGGCATGGATCATCTGCCTGATGTCGGGTTCCGGCGCCTTTGACATCTGCGGCACTGGGGCCATCTCTGGCGCGCTGCCGTGAACAGGCGGCAGCCTGGCTGCGAAATCCTCCAGCACGTCGAAAAGGTCGACAGCTGCCACTACACGGCCTCCTGATGCGACCACTTGCGCAGGATTTGCGCCGTGCGCTCCTCGTTAAGGTCGACCATCCTAGCAAGGCGGTCCTGCGGGGCTGGGCGGATTTTCTGCCGCAACTCGTCAAGCGGGGTGGAGCCGGGTCGCGCGCCCAGACTGGCAGCAGCCGATTCGGGAGAACCGGGAGAGTTCGCTGCTTGCGGGCCTGGCAACGTGCGCTGGGAATCGTCCTGGTTCTTGCCGGCGATGGCCGGCGCCGGCTGGCTGATGGCGGCAACCATTGGCTTCAGCCCGAAAAAGGCGAGAAGGAATGCCACAATGATAAACGAGGCCGCGTTGATCATCGTGCCGGCATATTGGCCGACCGAAGCAAGCATGCCCGGTCCGGCGATCTCTTCGCCGTCAAGTCCGTCGATGAACTCGACGGCAGATACGCTGATCTTGTCACCTCGTGCCTCGCTGAAGCCCGTGGCCGAAGCAACCAGCGTCTGGATGTCGGCAACACGCGCAGCAATCTGCTCAGGCGTTGCCGTATCGCCAAGAATGGCGGTCAGGCGTTCCTGATTGACCACGACGGCGATCGACATCTTGGTGACCGTGTAGCCGTTGCTGACGGTGGCGATCTTCTTGGAGTTCATCTCGTAATTGGTCGTTTCCTCCTTGCGCTCGCTCTGTTCGGTCGATTGCGGCCCTTCAGACGACGCGAGATCGGACTCGGGAAGGTTCTGCTCAACACTGGTCGGCGAGCTCGAGGATTTCTGGCTGTTGTTCTCGTTCGATTTCACAACCTGGATCGATCTTTCAACGCGCGACTCCGGATCGAAGATCGTCTCTTCGGTCTGCCGCGAGTCGGTGTTCACGTCGGCTTTGACGCTGGCGCGAAAATTGTCCGGTCCAAGGTATGGCGACAGCGAACGACGAATATTGTCTTCGATCTGCATCTCGATGTTGCGCTCGACACCGAGCGATTGGCTGGCGCTGCTGTTGTTCGGATCGTCGCCGGCCGCGAGAAGGTTGCCGCTTGAATCCAGCACCGTCACGTCCTCGGCGCCCAGGCCAGGCACAGCAGCGGCCACGAGGTGGCGGATCGACAGGGCAGTGCGCGCTGCGTCCGTGCCGGACGAACGGATAACGACGGAAGCCGAAGGCTTCTGTTGATCGCGACGAAAATTTGCGCGTTCGGACATGACGATGTGCACGCGGGCGGCCCTGATCCCCGAGATGGACTGGATGGTGCGTGCGATCTCGCCCTCGAGCGCACGAACACGCGTGATCTGCTGCATGAAGGAGGTGAGCCCCAGAGAGCCCACATTGTCGAACAGTTCATAGCCGGCGTTGGTGCTCGTCGGCAGGCCCTTTTCGGCAAGCATCATGCGTGCCTGTGCGGTCTTGCCAGCGGGCACCAAGACCGTGGTGCCGTCCGATGCGACGTCAAAGCCAATTCCGGCTTCGCCAAGAACAAGGCCGATCTGGTTCACGTCAGACCGCTCAAGTCCGACGTAGAGCGTTTCGTATGCCGGACGATTGAGATAGACCGATGCAATGCCGATGACGGTGAGCACGAGGGCGAGCACGCCGCCCATGATCGCCAGCCGGCGTGGACCGAAGTCCAACAGGTTCTGTACGATAGGCTTCAACTGCTCAGGCAATGCTCGGCTCCCGGATCACGGTCCTGTCCGAGACTAGAGGCCGAAGCTTGTGCGAAGATGATAGGCGCGCCGTCGCGGGCAAAAAACTGTTCGTCTCACTGTGCGGAGCTGATCGCCAGAAGCCCAATCGGAACAATAAGATAGAGCCGCCCCACCCCTTATGGATCAGGGGTAGGACGGGCTCTATCGATTTAATCGTACCAGAGGCTGCGGTGTGGCTAGTTCTGGAAGAGAGACAGGACGCGCTGGGCGTTGCTGTTGGCAATCTGGAGCGCCTGGATGCCAAGCTGCTGCTGCACCTGCAAGGCCTGCAATCGCGTGGATTCCTTGTTCATGTCGGCGTCCACGAGCTGGCCGACGCCGCGTTCGATGGAATCCATCAGGCTGGTGGTGAATTCCTTCTGGAGATCGATCTGCTTCTTGGCCGCGCCGAGCTTCGTTGCGGCATCCGCGATTTCCGAAAGCGTCTGGTCGGCAACCGTGATCATCTGGGTGACCTGGGCGTCGGTGAACCCGACAATTGTCAACGTCGAGACCGAGTATCCGTCGGTTGCTGCGACGGTACCTGCGACTGCCGCTGTTGCGGTGTCATCGCGAAGACCATCTGTGCCAAGGCGAAGCCCTTCGACGATGCCGCGCGTCTCCGATGTCGTGGCGGCCGTATCGTAAAGCTTGATCGACTGGACGTCGATCTTGATCTTGGAAAGCACCACGTTGCCGGAGGCATCCCGTGTGAACGAAGAAACAATCTCAGCATCGGCATGAGTTCCGGCTGCCGGGTTGCCGGCAGCGACAGTCGAATTGACCGAAAGCCAGTTGGTACCCGAGAAGCTTGCGGATTCGGCAAAGCTCTTCAGTTGCTGCTGGAGGGCCGAGATCTCGGACTGGATCTTGTCCTTGTTGTCGGCGCTGGCTCCGACGGCGGCGACAAGCTTGACCTTGATCTCGTCGACCCGCTCCATGATCTTGTTCATGGCGGTATAGGCCGTGTCGACCTTGGAGGCGCCGAGGCCCAGTGCATCCTGCACGACCGAGAGCGCCTTGTTGTCGGATCGCATCGTAGTGGCGATCGACCAGTAGGCCGCATTGTCCTTCGCTTCCGCTACCCGGTAGCCCGTCGATATCCGGCTCTGCGTCGTCTCGAGGGACTTATTTGTCGCGCTCAGAGTCTGAAGCGCCGTCATCGCCGAAGCGTTCGTCATGATGCTTGACACGATACTCACCCCTTCTAGTGGTGACATGCTTACGCATGTCCGATCCGGACCAACCTGGCTAGGCGGCGTCATGCCTTCGGTCCGTGACCGTTCTGCCTGCCATAAGCTATTGGTTAACCATAACTACAAGCGATATGGTTAATGGCGGATTAAAGCCGGCGGGGTGACACGCGGCGATGTTCATTTTTATGACAAACAAAAACGGGCCGCGCAGTTTTGCGCGGCCCGTTGCGGCGAGGCTTTGCCCCGCCAGAGATTTAAGCGTCGCCTAGCGGAAGAGCGACAGGATCGACTGCGAGTTGCCGTTGGCGATCGACAGTGCCTGGATACCGAGCTGCTGCTGAACCTGCAGAGCCTGGAGACGGGTCGATTCCTTGTTCATGTCGGCGTCGACCAGCTGGCCTACGCCACGCTCAACCGAATCCATCAGGCTTGTGGTGAAGGTCTTCTGCAGATCGATGCGGCTCTTGGCGGCGCCAAGATTGGTCGCGGCGGTCGTCATGTCCTTCAGGGCGGCTTCGACAACCGTCAGCTGCTTAGTGATCTGGGCATCCGAGAAGCCCTTAACCGACAACGTGGAGACGGTGTAGGTGTCGCCTGCCGCGTCCGTGCCGGCAACAACGGTTGCGCCGGTGGCGATGCGGGCGCCGGTCGTGCCGAGGCGATGTGCATCGAGAATACCGTCGGTGAGGCCGGTCGCAGCGGTTGCCGCGTCATAGAGCTTGATGTCCTGGACCTTGACATCAATGGTGCCGAGCGAGACGGAACCCGCGGCGTTGCGGTTGAACGAGGCGACGATCTTGACATCGTCGAACGTACCGGCGGCCGTATGACCTGACGTCGTGTCGGTCGACAGCCAGTTGGCACCCGAGAAGGTTGCCGAGTCAGCATAGCTCTTCAGCTGCGACTGAAGCGCCTTGACTTCGATGTCGATCTTTTCCTTGTCGGCAGCCGATGCGCCATTGGCGGCAACAAGCTTGACCTTGATCTCGTTGACGGTTTCGATCGCCTTGTTCATGCCGGTGTAGGCCGTGTCGACCTTGGAAGCGCCAAGCCCGAGCGAATCCTGCACGGTGGACATTGCCATCTGATCCGAACGCATCGTCGTGGCGATCGACCAGTAGGCTGCGTTGTCACTGGCGTCGGCGACGCGGTAGCCCGTTGAAATGCGCGACTGGGTTGTTTCGAGGTTCTTGTTGGTGGCGTTGAGGCTCTGCAGAGCCGTAAGAGCCGAAGCGTTGGTCATAATGCTGGCCATGATACTCATACCTTTTACAAAACTACTTTTGCATACCGGGTCGACCGGTATGACGGTACGGCATCATGCCAATGACCAATAAAAATAGATCAACCCGTCATGTGTCGTGAATATGCCACTTACTTCCTGCGAATTTCATAAGCAGCATGGTTAACTGAAAGTGTCGTAGATCGGTGTCTTTGGAGCAATCGGAAGTGCTTGGAAAACGGGCCCCGCGATTGGCGCGGCCCGTTGCAAACTCATTCGGTTCTCAGGATGTCTAGCCCCTGAAAAGTGACAGGATCGACTGCGAGTTGCCGTTGGCAATCGACAGCGCCTGGATCCCAAGCTGCTGCTGAACCTGCAGAGCCTGAAGCCGGGTCGATTCCTTGTTCATGTCGGCGTCGACCAGTTGGCCTACGCCGCGCTCGACCGAATCCATCAGGCTCGTGGTGAATGTCTTCTGCAGATCGATGCGGCTTTTGGCGGCGCCAAGATTGGTCGCCGCTGTCGTCATCTCTTTCAGTGCGCCTTCAACCTTGCCCAACATCCCGGTGATGAAACCGTCGGTCACTCCAGACGCCGTTATGTCAAGGTTATAGACGGAAATGCCGGTCAGTTCGCCTGCCGTAGCATCGGCCGCGTGTGCGGCGGTGTCGGCTGCAGTATCGGCGGCATTGTCGTCGTCGCCAGCGGCCAGCCGGGTCGCGTAGGTCGTGTCATAGGCCGACTGTGCGGTTGTGGTATCCCAAATGCGGGTGGTGCGGTCGAGAGTGCCCTGGTTCTTGACCTCTCCGACGACGCCATTGTCGAACAGCTTGATGCCTTCGATCTTCACGTCGATGGTGCCGAGCGATATGGAACCGGTCGCCGACCGGTTGAAGGAGGCGACGATCTTGACATCCTGCTGGACAGCATCGTCGGTCCCAGCGGCGGCGCCAGCGGCTGTCTTGTCGGACGAGACTGCCAGCCAGTTGGCACCAGAGAATGTCGACGAGTCGGCGTAGCTCTTGAGCTGGCCCTGCAGAGACTCGATCTCGGTCTGGATCTTGGCCTTGTCGGCATCCGAGGCGCCGACGGCGGCAACGAGCTTGACCTTCAATTCGTTGACGGTTTCGATTGCCTTGTTCATGCCGGTGTAGGCGGTGTCGACCTTGGAAGCGCCGAGACCGAGCGAATCCTGCACGGTCGACATTGCCTTGTGGTCCGAGCGCATTGTGGTGGCAATCGACCAATAGGCGGCGTTGTCACTGGCATCAGCCACGCGGTAGCCGGTGGAGATGCGTGACTGGGTGATCTCAAGGTTTTTGTTGGTGGAATTCAGGCTCTGAAGAGCCGTCAACGCCGCAGCGTTGGTCATGATACTCGCCATGTTACACGTACCCAGTACTCAGGAAAATTTTTGCATACCGGGCCGCCGGTATGACGGTGCGGCATCATGCCCGTGACCGCGAACGCGGCGGCCACCCGTCATAGTTAACGATTCAACTATGACGACGAATTGCTGCCAATTCACTAAAAGACATGGTTAACAAAATCTGTTTGAAGCGAATTGTCATGAAAGCAGTGGATGCCGCTCGGGCTCTAGCTGAATGAGCGGACGAGGCTTCCGACCAGCAAGTTCCAGCCGTCGATCAGGACAAAGAAAAGGATTTTGAAAGGCAGCGATACGACGGTGGGAGGCAGCATCATCATGCCCATGGCCATGGTGATGGTGGCGACGATCAGATCGATGACCAGGAAGGGCAAAACGATCAGAAAGCCGATCTCGAAACCGCGCCTGATTTCAGAGATCATGAAGGCCGGAACCAGTACACGAAGATCGACGGTGTCCCGGGAAACCGTTTCACCGCGTTCGGTGGCCAGATCGGCAAACAGGTCAAAATCCTTTTCGCGCACATTCTTGACCATGAAAACGCGGAAGGGTTCGGAGATGCGCTCGAAAGCCTCCATCTCGGTGATCTGCTTGTCCATCAGCGGCCGCACGCCATTGCTCCATGCCTGATCGAACGTCGGCGCCATGACATAGAAGGTCATGAACAGTGAAAGGCTGATCAGGATCATGTTGGCAGGCGTTGTCTGCAAGCCGATGCCGGCACGAAGGATGGAAAACGCAATGACGAAGCGGGTGAAACTTGTCACCATGATCAGCAGGCCGGGTGCTATCGACAGCACCGTGAGCAGGCCGAACATCTGGATGATGTAGCCGATGGTGGTGCCGTCTGCCTGACCGATCGCGCCAAGGTCAATCTGCTGTGCCAAGGCGGTGTTGCCGGCGGCGAACAAGATGGCGATTGAAAGGACGATCCGCTTCATTCGAACAGCAATGTCTTGATGAGGAGACCCTTGACGTGACCGTCGCTACGGATCGCCGCGCGCTCTTCCATATCGGCTTTCAGATGGCGGAAGCCGCTGGCGCCTTCTATCTGGTGCATCTTCACGGTTCGCAGATAGGCGAGAAGGTCCTGCTGGATGATGCCCGGAAGCTCCGCGTCCTGTGGCGAGTCGAGGATGAGCAGCGCTTCCATGCGCACCCAGATATCGCTTGGAGCGCCAATGTTGGTGGTAATGGACGCGAGCGGGACAAGCGTCTCGCTGGCAACCGGTTCAGCATGACCGTCCTTGCTTGCACCATGGTCATCAGGCGCCGCATGCGCCGCGCTTTCGGAGCCGGAACCGCCGCCGGTCAGGAACCCACCCGAGACCCAGCCCATGCCTGCCGCCGCTGCCGTCATGAGCAGCAGGGCGCCCAGCTGAACGACGATGGAGGGGCCGGATCGGGTAGGCACGTCCTGAGGTGTGTCAGCCATGAAATCTGCTTTCCGCAACCATCAAAATGGCAGGATCGTATCGAGGATCTGCTGGCCATAGGGTGGCTGCTGAACCTCGGTCAGACGACCGCGGCCGCCATAGGAAATGCGTGCTTCGGCAATCCGTTCATAAGAGACGGTATTCTCCGGACCGATGTCATAGGGACGCACGATGCCGCCGATGGTCAGGATGCGCAGTTCGGCGTTGACGCGAACCTCCTGCGTTCCCTTGATGATCAGGTTGCCATTGGGCAGCACCTCAACGACCACCGCGGCCACAAGCAGATCGAGGCTTTCCGAGCGCGAGGTTGCGCCATCGCCAGCCGACCTTGTCGTCGAACCAACCTTGGCGTCACCACTTCCGCTGGAGCCTAAGCCTTCCCACTCGAAGGCAATATCGCCGCCAAGCGTTCGGTCGGCAGTCCGACTGCGCTCCGACTCGTTCTTGAATTTTGCGCGATCGTTTATCCTTATTCGCACTGTCAGAATGTCACCTGGCGACAGGGCACGAGGATCGGTGAACAGACGGCTCTGCCGGTCATTCCACAGCGAGAAACGCTTCACCGGGGGCGTTGGATAGGTACCGTACCCGGCCGTCTGCGGTGCGACAGGATCAAGTCCAGATCCCACCGGCGACAAGGCCGGCTCAACGCCGATTTCCTTGAAGTTGGCCCCGCACCCGGAGAGCAGCAACATTGCAATGACACAGACACCAGCGCGGATCATGTCGGGTCGCTTCTGCGCGAGGCGCTTGCCATGACGCCGGTCAGCATCGCTGCCGCCTTGTGGTCCATCTCGTTCAGGATGACGCCGGCCTTTCGGGCGTCGAGTTTCATCAAGATACCGGCCGCCAGGACCGCATCAAGCTCCGCCAGACGCTCGGCGGCCGCATCGGGTCGCATGCCTGAATAGATCTTGACGACGCTGTCGCTTGCGGACTCGAGAAATTCCTCGCGCCTCTTCAGCCACTCTTCGTATTCGACGCGCTTTTCTTCGAGCATCTTGATTCGCTCGTCGACTTCCTTCTGCAGGGCCATCAATTCCTGGGTCTGCATGACATAGCGCCGGTCGCGTGCCGCATCGGCAATGTTGGAGCAGAAGCGCTCGATCTCGGTCCCGGTCTTGGTCGATGCAACGCCTGAGGTAACAGTGTCTGAATCGATGTCAGTGCCCACCAACCTCGGTGCCAGTTCGGATGCCCCTGACGCGCTGGCGACCAGAAGCATGGAGCACGCCAACGTCAGGATGCGGCGATGTCCTGCCGTGTTTGAAAATTCAATGGTGTGGCGCGACAACATGGGTGACCTCTACTGAAGAACCAGGTCGGCCTGCATGGCGCCGGCCGACTTGATTCCCTGAAGTATCGCGATGATGCCGTCCGGCTTGACGCCGAGACGATTGAGCCCGGAAACCAATGTGTCGAGGTTCGGTCCGTCGAGCACTGCCACCTTGGCATCAGGCTGCGTTGCCTCGATGGCGGTGTAGGGCTCCACGGCTGTCTCGCCCCTCGAGAAGGGCTCTGGCTGGACAATCTTCGGAGCCTCGGTGATGCGTACGGTCAAGGCACCGTGGCTTACAGCGACGCGGGAGATGCGGACGTCGCTGCCAATGACGATGGTCCCGGTGCGCTCATCGACCACGACGCGAGCAGGGGAGTCCGCCTCGACAACGATGTTCTCGATCTCGGCGTAGAAGCGGGCCGGAGAAATGTCCTTCGGCTTGCGAATGACTATCGTGCGCGCGTCCTGCTCCTGGGCTACCCGGGCACCAAAGCGGGCGCCTGAATATTCGTTGATCGCATCTGCGACCCTTACCGCAGTAGAGAAGTCGGCGTTCCTGAGTTGCAGGACCAACGTCGACTGGTTGGCGAAGCTCGCCTCCACCTGACGCTCGATGATGGCCCCATTGGGCACACGGCCCGCGGTCGGCACGCCGTTGGTGAGTTGCTCGGCCTGGCCCTGGGCGCTGAAGCCCGAAATGACCGAACCCTGCGCGACTGCATAGATCTCGCCGTCAGCCGCTTTCAGGGGGGTCATGACAAGGGTACCGCCTGCAATGGACGTTGCATCGCCGAGTGAGGAAACCGTGATGTCGATCCTGGAGCCCGACTGAACAAACGGCGGCATGTTTGCGGTAACGATTACAGCTGCGACGTTCTTGGCCCGGGCCCGCCCGCCTTCACTGGCGATGCCAAGATTTTCGAGCATCGCCCGGATCGATTGTTCTGTGAACGGCGAATTGCGCAGGCTGTCGCCTGTTCCCTGCAGCCCGATGATCAGGCCGTAACCAACCAGCTGGTTGTCGCGTGCGCTTTGAAGCTGGGCGATGTCCTTGATGCGGGACACTGTGCCGCCATGAGACGGCAGGTTGCTGTCGCCGATTGTATAGCGGGCCAGCTTTCCCGGCGCGCCTTCCTGTCCCAGGGGCACGCCGTCTGCAGGCGCAGGAAACTGGCCGAAGTTGCCGTCCGGTGGATAGGCGACCTCCATATCGGCCGCCGACGCCGTCACGCCGGTGAGCGCGAAGGCGCCTAACATCACGAATAGACGAAGTCGGTTCATACTGCGCCGACCCTGATGGAGCCGTCGGCCATCACCGTGCCGGTAAGGATCTTGCCGCTATCGACGTTGCGAACCTTGACGAAGTCGCCGGCGGCGCCAGGCTCCAAGGTGACAGCAGCGGCCGAAATGGTGAGACCGCCGGAGACGAAAACCATCTGAACGGATGCACCCCGTTCGACGACCCACGGTTCGCGCACCGAACCGTCCGCAATATAGCGCGCCGGCAGCAGCGTCCTGACGGCAACCTTGCCGTCGAGTTCGGGGAGCGTGATCGCGACAGCCGGCGGTATGATCTTGCCGGGCTTGAGCGTGACTTCCCGCAAGAGATCCATGGTGATGGTCTCGCCAGGATAGATGACGCGGTTGGGTATGAGAACGACCTCTTGCGCCAGCGCCACAACGGAGCCGGCCCAAACTGCCAGGAATGTGGTTGCGAAAATCGCAGCCCGGCTGATCGCGTGCGCTGGCATGAACATCACCTGATGTTTTTCGAGACGACTGCCGCCATTTCGTCGGCGGCCTGGATGACTTTGGAATTCATCTCGTAGGCGCGCTGGGCCGAGATCAACTCGGTGATCTCCTTGACCGGGTCGACGTTGGAATTTTCCAGATAACCTTGTTCGATGGTGGCGTAGCCAAGATCGCCCGGTACGCCGACGTTTGCCGCGCCCGATGCAGGGGTCTCCTGGAACAGATTGTCGCCGAGAGGTGCCAGACCCGCCTCATTGGCAAACGATGCGAGTGTCAGCTGTCCCAGGCTCTGCAGGTCGATCTGACCATCGAGTCGGGCAAAAACCTGTCCGGACTTGTTGACGATGACCTCGAGAGCGTCCGCAGGAACTGTAATGGCCGGGCTGACCGTGAAGCCGTCGACGGTGACCAGCTGACCGGTCGCATTGGTGTTGAAAGCGCCGGAGCGGGTATAAAGCGTCTGGCCGTCTGCACCTTCGATCTGGAACCAACCGTTGCCGGTCAGGGCAAGATCGAGATTGTTGCCGGTGCTCGTCAGGCCGCCCTGGGTGTGGACATTGCGCACCGCCGCCGTCTTTACGCCCAGGCCGATCGAAACGCCCTCAGGGACGATGCTTGAATTGGCGCGGGCAGGGACCCCCTGCATGCGGTCAACCTGATAAAGCAGGTCCGAGAACTCCGCGCGCGCCCGCTTGAAGCCTGTCGTATTGATGTTGGCGATGTTGTTGGCGATGACTTCAAGATTGGTCTGCTGGGCGGACATGCCCGTTGCGGCGATGGCGAGAGCTTTCATTTCATTGGTCCTTAAATCGCCATCCGGCTGATTTCCATGTAGGCGCTTATGATCTTGTCGCGGATTGCGACAGCCGCCTGGAGTGTCTGCTCCGCAGTCATCACGGCGTCGGCCACCTCTCGAGCGTCGACGTCGCCCTGAAGTGCCTTGACCGATACCTGTTCGGCGTTCTCGAGCGTATCGACTGTCCGTGATGCCATGTCGGAGAGAACAGATGCGAATGACGCGGTCGGGCTTGCGCCACCGGCCCCGGCCACACCACCTTCGGCCACTCCGCCAGAGCCTCCGATGGACTTGAAATCCAGTGCACTGATTGCTCCGATCATCACTGGCCCCGCATCAGATCTATGGTCATCGAGATGAGGTCGCGCGCCTGCTTGATGACCTGCAGATTGGCCTCGTAGGAGCGATTGGCCTCGCTCATGTCAGCCATTTCGAGCAGCACATTCACGTTAGGCATCTTGACGAAGCCCTTCTCGTCGGCAGCCTCATGACCAGGCATGAACTCGATCGGAAAGTCGCTGCGATCACGGTTGATGCCGGCTATCTCCACGAGAGAGCCGCCGCTGGCACGATCCAGCTCGGCCGAAAACGTGATCGTCTTGCGTCGATAGGCATCGGCGCCGGGTGTCTCGCCTGTTGACTGAGCATTGGCGAGGTTTTCCGAGACGACGCGCAGCCTCTCGGACTGGGCGCTGAGACCTGAAGCTGCGACTTTCAGTGCGGCGGCGAGCGGATCCATGGTCAGCCTTTCGAGCTCAGCATGATCATGCGGTGAAACGCCTTGACGATCGCGGTGTTGAGTTCGAACTGCCGGCGAATTTCGCCTGCCTTGAGCATTTCTGTTTCCAGGACCACCGAATTCTCGGAGGGCAGGAGCGACTTGCTCGAATCTTCCTGGCTGAGCGCGAAGCCGGATTGCGTGGTGCGGCCTCTCAGATGTCCGGCCTGTGTTGTCTTCAGGGACGCTGCGGTGTTGTCGAGAACCTTCTCGAAAGGTTCGACGTCGACCGTTCCATAGCCGGGCGTGTTGGCGTTTGCGACGTTGCCGGCAACCGCCGACTGGCGCACGCCCAACCAGCGCGATTGCTGTGCGGCAAGTTGGAATAGGTTGACAGGCTCCATGGATATCTCCGGGCAGATACCCAGACATTAGGCGACCAGTCTTGCGTGGGCCTTGCGTGGACCTTGCGCTGACCTACTCGACAAGATCCAGGACGAGACCTGCATCCGTGACCAGCTTCCATAGACCGTCCTGCTCTTCGATCGAGGCCACCCGGCTGGAGTCGGGAAGCAAGGAGCCCACTTGCACGACAAAAAGACCGCCATCGTCCTCAATGAGCCCCCTTCCGTTGGCTACGTGAACGAGCTTGAAATCAATCGGGAGCGCCGGGAATGGCTGCGAGGTCAATCCGGGAGTTCCCGGCCCTTCATCTTCCGTCTCGTCAGGGGTCGTGCCGGTTGGCAGAAGGTCGAGCTCCATAGGTGGAATTTCTGCGTCTTCAATCGCCGCCCCGACACGTTGAGGCTGCGTTCCGAGAAGTATGGGTCCGCTGGCCTCATCCGTACCCTCAAACTTCATGGCCCGGACGCCGAAGTCGTCCTGGTTGAAGAATATGTACCAGGGAAAGAGTGCGCAGATCAGTCCGAGCGTGATGCCAAGTGCTGCCACCGTCAGATCGCTGCGGCGGTCACGCAAGACCGCAGAGGGCTCCGCAGTGAAAGGAACGGGCTTTTGCGCGCGGCTAAAGATTTTGACCAATCGCGAGCCGAGGCCCGACGTTGATCGCTCAACCGCCGCGCGCTTGTTGCGCTTGACCATCGCATCCATGAGCTTGTCAGCCCGGTTGAAGCGCATTTTGCCTATCCTTGATCTTTAAGTGGCGCGCAAGGTCGGCAAACGCATCGGGCGAAGGACGGTCCCTGGGCGTCTGCGTCATTGCTTCATAGATCAATGGAACCTGCTTGACCGCTGCATCAAGGTCGCCATCGGCGCCAAGCTGGTAGGCTCCCAGCAGACGAATATCGCGCGTGTCCTCGTAGCGCGCGATCATCGCCTTCAACTGGGTAACAAGCTTGCGCTGGTCTTCGGTCCACGCCTTGGATGCCAGCCTCGAGATGGACGACAACGGATTGACGGGTGGATACCGACCCTGCTCGGCGATCGAACGGTCAAGGACGACGTGGCCGTCGAGGATGCCGCGCACAGAGTCGGCCACAGGATCGTTGTGATCGTCTCCATCGATCAGGACCGAGATGATGGCGGTAATGGAGCCCGATCCTTCCGCACCCGGACCGGCGCGTTCAAGCAGCTTCGGTAAATCGGTAAACACGGAGGCAGGATAGCCGCGCGCTACAGGTGGCTCGCCTGTACCGGTCGCCACCTCGCGCAGGGCGTGTGCGAATCGGGTGATCGAGTCCAGCACCAGAAGTACCCGGTCGCCCTTCAGGCGGAAATGCTCCGCCACGCGCATTGCCGTATCGGGTGCACGTTTTCGCATCATGGCGCTTTCGTCACTGGTCGAGACGACTGCAACCGTCTTGGCCATGCATTCAGGGCCGATGGTGTCTTCAAGGAATTCACGGACCTCGCGGCCTCGTTCGCCGATCAGCGCAACAACGACCGTGTCGAACGCGTCGGCGCTCGCCAGCATGGCAAGCAGCGTGGATTTTCCGACGCCGGAACCAGCGAAAATGCCAAGTCGCTGGCCAAAGCAGATGGGCGTGAACACGTCGATTACCTTGACGCCGGTCTTGAAGGAGGAACCGACACGCTGGCGCGCCAGCGCCGATGGCTGTACCGCGCGTGCGACATCTGCGGGATCGCCCTGCGGCAAGGCTGGACCACCGTCGATCGGCCGGGCGAGCGCATCAATGGCGCGCCCACGCCATGCCGGATGCGGAAGAACGGTAAACGGTCCCAGGTTGAAAACCGGATCGGAGACGCCGGCGTCGCCAGCCTTTTCGTAAGGGGCGACCAGAACCTGATCCGGTGAGATCTGGACGACCTCGCCATGGCGATGTCCGGCCTGGCTGCGGTGCTCGACCATGTCGCCAAGACGGGCTATCCCGGAGATACCGCGAACCTTGTAATGCGTCGGTGAGACTTCGGTGATCCGTCCTCCGCGACGGACCAGGGTGCGTTCGTCCGCAAGCCCTCGAAACGCGCGCTC
>JBBSOT010000005.1:0-38352 GCA_038259455.1 Hyphomicrobiales bacterium
CGCGCGAAGTCCATGCGAGGGGCGTCGACGCGGCGCTGCGCCATATCCCGGAGGGCGCGCCAATCGTCATTACTGTTGATTGCGACGGGCTCGATCCCGGCATCATGCCGGGCGTGGGGGCACGGGCGCCCGGTGGTCTCACCTACACACAGGCGATCGACCTGATCGCAGGCGCCGCTACGCGTGGCAGGATCGCCGGGTTCGACCTTGTCGAACTCTACCCTCCAGCCGATCTCGACGGCCTGTCGGCAATGACCGCCGCGCGGCTTGTCGTCAATGCGATCGGCGCAATAGCGCGGCAGCGCTGACCGGCGTCCAGCGGCGCCTCAGGCATCGCCGGCGGCGGCCAGATATTCTGTTGCGATGGCACGCATTCTCGCGCCGTCGAAGCTTGGACCATGGCCACCATGACCAAGCCGGACCGGCAGGTCGATGAGGCGCTGCATCGTCTTGCGGTAGGCGGGGCGGTCTGAATCGGGCAGATCGTCTATCAGGTCGGAATCGTAGATCGCATCGCCGCTGAAGAACAGGCCATCGGCCTCGTCGAACAGGCCGATGGAGTCCGGCGAGTGGCCAGGCAGATGCAGCACGCGAAATTGCCGGTTGCCAAGATCGACGACATCTCCCTCGGCAAGCGTCCTGGTCAGCGGCGCCGGCTCGATGCGATAATCCGTGGCGCGCCAGCCGGGCCTTGGCAACAACGTGACCGCCTCTTCGAGATCGCGGAACATATGCGCATAGGTCTGCTGGTCGGGCATCGTGTCGAACGCCGGCGCGCCATGGGCCGGCCCTGCCCGCACCTCAAATTCGTGCAGCGAGCCGACATGGTCGAGGTGGATGTGCGTCGCCACGACAATCAGCGGCTTGCCATCCAGCATCCCGATATGCGGCTTGAGCGGCACAATGCCCATGCCGGTATCCACGAGCAGGTCGGCATCGCGTCCCCGGAGATGCCAGATATTGGCGCGCACGTAGTCGTTGACGAAGGGCTCGGTCAGCATCGTCGTCGCCGCGTCGATCCGGGTTTTTGTGAACCAGTCGGTCATGGGGCAGTATTCCGGTTTTCGGGTGGCCGAGGCTGCTCCCCTGCCCTGCCGGCTCTCGCGTCGGCAGCCTCGCCAAGCTTGCACTTCGGACAGCCGAGCGGCAAGACCGAAACGAGGCCATCAAATTCATGGCCAGAAGTCGTGAAGCTGGAGGCCTTGATGTATCTGCAGATCAGGCCCCATATGGTTGAAGAGGAACATTGGCCGCAAGTGCGCGTTCCGAAAGATGGTGTAGAGTAGCGTAACGGGAGTTTTTTCATGAGACGGTTTTTGCCCGCAGTCCGAGCCGCAGCGCTGGCAGCGGCAGCATCTATTGCCGGAATCGCCCCGGCAGCTGCCGTAACGCCGGTCGAACTCCCTGTTGCGACGGCAAATCATGTCGTGCAGGTCAAGGACGGCGAAGGCATCGCACGCGAAGGCGCGCGCATCATCCGTCGTGACCGGCATCGGGAGCGGCGCAGTGAACGTCACGCACGGCCGCGCCATGACGCGCAAAAGCAGATGCACCGCCGCCGCGAAGCGCACAGGCAAGAGAGGCGTCGCAACGACGACGACAGCTACACGCTGCGTCGAGATGAGAGCCGCACCATCCGACGGGATCGCCACCTAAACCGCTATGACAGGCATCCGGGGCCAAAGTTCATTCGACCGGGCGGCAGCAAAGGCCACTACGAGAGCTACGGTTATCGTGGCGGGCGCCACGACGGGTACGGTCGCAAGAGCCGCATCTACAAGATGCAGTCCTATGACTACAAATCCTCGCCGTCGAACGGCGCCCTGAAGGATGTTCTGACCGCCGTTCCGGACTGAACAACCGGTGCTGCCGATTGATTCTTGCGGCGTCTTGCGTTCGCACCGTTCTTCGGTAGACAAATAGTACATAGTGAGGCGCAGTTCCGGCACGGCCCGGCGGCGCGCTGAACCGGCGCATGGGACGACCAACAGGCCGTACGCGGCCTGGCGCTATTTTCCGTTGCAACGCAAAAGCGCTTTCGGCGTTGTTGCAGTCAGGCCATCGCGGCCGCATTGAGGGTCCATGACACGATCGATACCGCTGCGCCGGCTCATGCTGCTTGTCTCTGCGGTCCTTCTCATCGCTTTTCAGCCGTGGGCCGCCGGCGCAGCCGCTGCCGGTGAGGCCACGGGCCCGACCGAAAGCATGTTTATCGCGCAAATCGTGCTTCTCGTGATTGTCGGGCGCGTTTTCGGCGAGTTCTTCCAGCGCTTCGGCCAGCCGGTCGTGATGGGACAACTGGTGGCCGGCATATTGCTCGGCCCTTCCCTGTTCGGCTGGGTGTGGCCGACGGCGCATGACATGGTGTTCCCGGAAGGCGGCATCGTGATGATCGATGCCGTGGCCAAGCTCGGCGTTCTGATGCTGCTCTTGCTGACCGGCATGGAGACCGACCTGAAGCTGGTGCGCCGGGTCGGCGCTGCGTGTTTCTCGATCTCGATCACTGGCGTGGTGGTGCCCTTTGCCTGCGGATATGGGCTGGCGCAATTGCTGCCAGCCTCGCTGCTGCCCGATACGAGCCAGCGTGTCGTGGCCGGCCTGTTTCTCGGCTCGGCGCTGTCGATCTCCTCGGTCAAGATTGTCGCCATGGTCATCCGCGAGATGAATTTCATGCGACGCAATCTTGGCCAGATCATCGTTTCGTCCGCCATCATCGAGGACACGATCGGCTGGGTGGTCATCGCGGTGACCTTCGGTATTGCCACCAACGGCACGCTGGAACTGATCCCGCTCTTGACCACGATCGCCTCAGTGACCGCCTTCATGGTGTTCAGTTTCACCATCGGGCGGCGCATCGTGTTCACGCTGATCCGCTGGACAAACGACGTTGCGCAAAGCGAATATGCCGTGATCAGCATGATCCTGGCTATCATGGGTGTCATGGCGCTGATTACCGACCTGATCGGCGTTCACACAGTTTTGGGTGCCTTCGTGGCCGGCATCCTGGTTGGCGAATCGCCGATCCTGACCGACCATATCGAAGGGGAACTTCGCGGCGTCATTACCGCGCTCTTCGCCCCGGTGTTCTTCGGCATGGCCGGGCTTTCCGCCGACCTGACGGTTCTCCTCGACCCCGGCCTTGCGATCCTGACAGTAGGGCTGATCCTCATTGCCAGCGTCGGCAAGTTCAGCGGTGCCATGATCGGCGGCAAGCTCGCCGGCATGTCATGGATGGAGTCCGTTGCCATCGGCTGCGGCATGAATGCACGCGGCTCGACGGAAGTGATCGTGGCCAGCATCGGCCTGACGATGGGCATCCTGTCGCACGACCTTTTCACGATGATCGTCACCATGGCGGTGATCACCACGCTGGCCATGCCGCCGATGCTGCGCTGGGCGTTGCGCCGCCTGCCGGCCGGCGAGGAGGAAAAACAGCGCATCGACCGCGAAGCGCTCGATGAAAAAGGCTTCGTGGCCAAGCTCGAACGCCTGCTGCTGGCGGTCGATGATGGCGCGGTCGGCAACTTCACCGCCTATCTGGCCGGCCTGCTGGGCGGCAGCAGCGGCATGCCGACGACCGTGCTGCGGCTCAAGGCCGGTCCGATCCAGGACGACAAGGAAAAAGACAAGGAGAAGGACGTTCCCAAGTCTCAGATCGCTGCCGTCAAGAAAGGCGCCAAGGCCAGCGCCGACGCGATCAAGCAAGAGGTGGACGAGACCGTCGCAGCCGTCCACATAACCGCGCGCACCGAATTGCAGGCGACCGGCAAGACCATCGCCGAGGAAGCGCGCAAGGGCTACAGCATGCTGCTGGTCGGCATCAGGAATGCCGTTACGGCGAAGGGAGCTTTCTCCAAGCGCCTCAACGATCTGACGAGCGGCTTCGAGGGTCCGGCCTGTATCGTCGCCAAGGGCGCGCCGGGCGGCAAGATGCCGATACTGTCGCCAGGCTCCGTAATTCTGGTGCCGGTCAATGGTACGGAAGTGTCGCGCCGGGCCATTGACCTGGCGCTGGCGCTCGCCAGGCCAACCGCGGCGACCGTCAGGGCCCTCTACGTCTCGGTCGAGAGCCGCGCCCGCCGCGGAACGGTGTCGCTGCGACGTGAAGAGGCGGTATTGAAGGACATGGTGACGATGGCCGACCGTTACGGCGTCGGCATCGAAACGTCGATCCGCAAGCGCGGCACGGCGCAGGACGCGATTTGCAGGGAAGCTGGCAAGGGCGTCGCGATGATTGTCATGGGGGTGACGCCGCGATCTGGCGATGACCTGTTCTTCGGCGAGACAGCGGCAGCCGTTGTCGAGCGCTGCAATGGACCCATCATCATGGTGGCCGCGGTACGCACCAGGCTGGAAGAGTCCGAGGAGGAGTAGCAATAGCCCTCTCGTTTCTCTAGTGGCCAGGTGGGACGGTTTCTGACGATGGATCCTGTGGCGCTGCTGGCGCATGTCTGACTGGAAACAGCGTGCGCAGCGTCACGTAAAAGACCGGTGTCAGGAAAAGCCCGACGATGGTGACGCCAAGCATGCCGGAAAAGACCGCGGTGCCCAGAGCCTGCCGCATCTCGGCACCGGGCCCGGTGGCAATCATCAGCGGCACGACGCCAAGAATGAAGGCGAAGGCGGTCATCAGGATCGGGCGCAGCCGCAACCGGCAGGCCTCGACTGCGGCATCGACGGCAGTCTCGCCACGGTCCTGCGCCTGGCGGGCGAACTCGACGATGAGGATGGCATTCTTGGCGGCCAGCCCGACGAGCACGATCAGGCCGATCTGCACCAGCACATTGTTGTCCATGCCACGCAGCGAAACGCCGAGCAGTGCTGCAAGCACGCCGAGCGGCACGATCAGGACGATGGCGAAGGGCATGATCCAGCTTTCATACTGGGCCGCCAGCGCCAGAAAAACGAACAGCACGGACAGCCCGAAGATCAGTACCGCCGTGTTGCCGGTCTGCTTTTCCTGCAGCGCAAGTTCCGTCCATTCGAACGACGTGCCCTGCGGCAGGGTCTCGGCCGCGACACCGGCCATCAGGTCGAGCGCTTCGCCGGTCGATATGCCAGGCGCGGCGTTGCCCTGGAGCGGCACCGATACATACATGTTGTAGCGCTGCACCAGCGAGGGGCCGGTGACATCCTTGACCTCCACCACTGTTCCGAGCGGCACCAGCGCACCCGAGGCCGAACGCACCTTCAGCTTGCGGATATCGTCGCGTTCGACCCGGAATTTCTGGTCGGCTTGCGCCTGCACCTGGTAGACGCGCCCGAAGGCATTGAAATCGTTGACGTAGGCAGTGCCCAGATTGATCGACAGCGTTTCGAAGATGTTGGGAATCGGCACGTTGAGTATGCGCGCCTTGTCGCGGTCGATCTCCAGGAAGAGCTGCGGGCTGGACGCTGAAAACGTCGTGAAGACACCGGTCAGGCCTGGCGTCTGGTTGGCCTTGGCCGCAATTTCGTAGGCGAGCGACAGGATCGGCCGCATGTCGGCGCTGTTGCGCTCCTGCAACTGCATCTTGAAGCCACCCGAATTGCCGATGCCGCGCACAGGCGGCGGCGCCAGCGCGATGATGAATGCTTCCTGGATGCTTTGCAGATTGGCATAGAGCGACCCGATGACCTTTGCGGATGTCTCCCCGGTCTCGAGACGGTGCTCGAAACTGTCGAAGGGCGCGAAGATGACACCCGCATTGCTGGCATTGGTGAAGGTGGCGCCCGAAAAGCCGGCGAAAGCCACCGCGTTGGCGACGCCCGGCGTGTTGCGCGCGATCTCCGAGGCACGTTGGACCACAGCATCGGTGCGGCTGAGCGAAGCGCCTTCGGGCAGCTGGATCACGATGATGGCGTAGCCCTGATCCATCGCCGGGATGAAGCCGCGCGGCACGGAGTCGAGCATGTAGACAGTCGCGTAGATGAGGGCGCCGAAGACTGCGAGCATGCCGAGCAGCGCCATGGTCGAGCCGACCAGGAGCCGAACCAGCCCCGCATAGGCCGATGCCAGCCTGTCGAAACCCTTGTTGAAGCCGTCTGCCAGCCTGTTGCCAAAGCGCGTCAGGAAAAAACCCGAGGGCGTTGCCGAAGAATGATGCGGCTTGAAAAGCAGGGCTGCCAGGGCCGGAGAGAGCGTCAGCGAGTTGAAGGCGGAGATGGCTGTCGAGACCGCAATGGTGACGGCGAACTGCAGATAGAACTGGCCCGAAATGCCCGGGATGAACGCCGTTGGAACAAAGACGGCGATCAGCACCAGTGAAATCGCAACGATGGCGGTGCCGACTTCGTCCATGGTTCGGTGCGACGCCTGGCGTGGCGGCAGACCGAGCGCGATGTTGCGCTCGACATTCTCGACAACGACGATGGCGTCGTCGACGACGATGCCGACAGCCAGCACGAGGCCGAAAAGCGTCAGCATGTTGAGCGAAAAGCCGAAGGCAAGCAGCACCGCCAGCGTACCGATGAGCGCGACGGGAATGGCGATGATGGGCACCAGCGCCATGCGCCAAGACTGCAGGAAGACGATGATCACGATGATGACCAGCACCACCGCCTCGATGATGGTCTTGTAGACCTCGTTGATGGATTCGGCGATGAACTCCGTCGGATTGTAGACGATCTGGTAGGATAGCCCGGCCGGAAAATCGGCCGACAACTGCTTGATCGTCTCCTCGATTTCAGCCGCCGCCGCCAGCGCATTGGTGTTGGGGCGCTGGAAGATGCCAAGCGCCACCGCAGCCTTGCCGTTCAAATAGGAGTTGGTGATGTAGTTCTTGGCGCCAAGCTCGATGCGGGCCACGTCGCGAAGCAGGATCAGCCGGCCGTCCTCGGTCGACTTGACGATGATGTCGCGAAAGTCGCGGGCATCCTCGAAGCGTCCCTGGGTTGTCACCGTGTACTGAAATGCCGTGCTGTCATCCATTGGTGGCGCGCCGATGGAACCGCCCGACACCTGCACATTCTGGTCGCGGATCGACTGGACGACGTCGCCCGACGTCATCCCAAGAGCGGAGAGTTTTTCAGGGTCGAGCCATATGCGCAGCGAGTACTCGCGCTCGCCGAACATGATCACGTCGCCGACTCCGTCCAGCCGCAGCAGGATGTCGCGCACGCGCGCGCGGGCATAGTTCGACACGTAAAGCTGGTCATAGGTGTCGTCGGGCGACAGCATATGCACGACCATCATCAGGTCGGGCGAACTTTTCGCCGTGGTGATTCCAAGCCGGCGGACCTCTTCGGGCAGGCGCGCCTCGGCGATCGACACGCGGTTCTGGACCAGGACCTGAGCCTCGTCGAGATCGGTGCCAAGCTTGAATGTGATGGTGAGCGACATCGAGCCGTCGCCCGATGAGTAGGACGACATGTAAAGCATGTGCTCGACGCCGTTGATTTCCTGCTCGAGCGGCGTGGCAACGGTGGCGGCAATGGTTTCGGCATCGGCGCCCGGATAGGCGGCCCTGACGACGATGGTGGGCGGCGCGATTTCAGGGTACTGCGCGGTCGGAAGCTGGGTATAGGCGATCAGCCCGACAAGGACGAGCAGTATGGAAACGACCGACGCGAAAATCGGGCGGTCGACAAAAAAGTGCGAGAACCTCATTGTGCGCCGGCCGTTTCCGCCTTTGGCGGCAACACGACGAGTTCGGGTTTGACCTTGGCGCCGGGCCTCACCCGCATCAGGCCGTTGATGATGATCGTCTCGTCGCCGGTCATCCCCTCGCGGATGACCCTGTAGCCGTCTATGCGCGGCCCAGTGCGGACAGGCTTGGCAGAGACGGTGCCGGTATCGTCGACGACCAGGACGATGCGCCGGTCCTGATCCGAACCGAGCGCCGCATCGGGAATGAGCACGCCGCGATAGGGCAGTGAGCCGGGCACGTTGATGCGTCCGAACATGCCAGGCTGGAGGATATCGTTCGGATTGTCGAAGCGCGCGCGCGTCCTCAGCGTTCCGGTGGCGCTGTCGATCCTGTTCTCGGCGAAATCGAGCCTGCCTTCAAAAGACGTCTCCTCGCGATCGGCGATGCGCACCGTGACGGGCAGTTCCGAGCCGCCATCCTGCAGCACGCCGCCACGCTCTCTTGCGTCGCTGGCGTAGGCCAGAAAGATGCGCTCGTCGATATCGAAATAGAAATCAATAGGATCGGTCGCCACGATCGTCGTCAACAGCGTGGAGTCCGACTGGACAAGGTTTCCGACCGACACCAGCCGGCGATCGACACGGCCCGCTATCGGCGCCGTTATCTCGGTGAACTCGAGATCGAGCGACGAACTGCGCAACGCCGCCGTCGCACCCTGGAGCGAGGCCTGCGCCGACAGGTACTCGCGTCGGCGATCATCAAGCGTCGAAATGGAAAGATTGCCGGATTTCGCGAGCTCCTCGGCGCGCTCGAACTGCGCCTTGGTGAAATCAAGCAGGCTGTTGGCAACATCGACCTGTGACGTGGCTGCGTCGAAAGCCGTCTGATAGGGGCGACGGTCGATCGTAAACAGCGGCTGTCCCTTCTCGACCAGAGCGCCATCCTTGAAATGGACCTCATCGAGATAGCCGCTTACGCGCGCTCTTACGTCGACGGAGTCGACAGCCTCGAACCGGCCGACAAACTCGTCATCCTCGACGATTTCGCGCACGACAGGCTTGGCGACGGTAACCGTTGGAAGCTCCTGCGCGATGGCCGAACCTGAGAACGATGCCGCCAGCGCAACGGCCCGGAGCAGTGCGGCCCACGGCCTGCGGCGGCAGCCTTGGCGGAAAACCATCTGTCCGATACGCAGGCCCATGAAAAACACCTGTCAGCGTGTTGTTGATCGCCTCGAAGGAGGCCCCGTATTGAGAAATGTGATTGGTGCACTGCAATATGTCAAACGACATACGCTTCAGGGCTCGAAATCAGCTCAAGCAGGCGTTGGCCTGAAGCTGTCGGAGGGCCGCCATGGCACGCTCCGCCGCCTCGACGGGAACGAATATGTGATCGTGCCAGGCTGCCGCAACGACGTTGCAGCTGACGCCTGCCGCAGCCAGGGCATTTGAAAAGGCTGCGGTGAGACCGACCGCCGCAAGGTCCGAGTGAACGTTGAGGGTGATCCAAGCGGCACGCATCTCGATCTGGCACCCGGCATGCAGCGCCGCCTGATACTCGACGATCAGGGTAAGACCCTCGGTTTCGCGAAACATGCCGATGATCTCAGGCGTTGCCAGGTCGAACGGACATGCTTGGCCATCGGGGATCGTCACATAGGCTGCTTCGACCGGATTGAGGATGGGCTCCATCGAAACGAGGAGTTGCCTGAGATCTGAAATGGCCTTGTCCATGCAGCAGCGACCCCGACGTATGGCACGATCAAACCGCAGTACAGCCACGCACCGCGATCGGCAACGCCCCAGAGCGGTTCAGGGACGGGAGCCAAAGACAAGAAAACCCGCCAACCGTGGGTTGGCGGGTTTTCGGAATGGGTGGCCAGCGCTCGGGAGGGGGAGGAAACGCTGGCCCTGTCCGGCCAGGCTGGGAGGAGGGGCCTTGCCGAATTCTGTCGGCTGTTAGCGGCGACCGCGGGCAACGCCCGGGATGTCGCTGCGGTTGATACCGAGGTCGTTCAGTTCGCGCGTCGACAGGCGGCTCAGCTCGTTCACAGTTACGCGATAGCGGCGCCAGTTGCGGAAGTTGTTGATCAGGCTCATTTCAGTCGTCTTTCATCTCGTCTGTTCTTTTTACCAGGCGTAGATGGGCGATGAGCGAGCGGAATTAAATGGACGGTTTTGCATACCGGCAATGCAAAATTTGCATTGCCGGTTAACAAGTTTTCTGTCGGTCAGCCTGGCTTAGAGCCATTGGTGGTCAGCATGATCGAATAAAGCGACGTTGTGCCGCAAATGAACAGCCGGTTGCGCTTGGGGCCGCCGAACGTGACGTTGGCGACGACCTCGGGGATGCGCACCTTGCCGATCAGCGTTCCGTCCGGGTCGAAACAGTGGACCCCGTCGCCGGCGCTCGACCAGATGCGGCCTGCCTTGTCGACACGAAATCCGTCGAACAGGCCGGCGTTGCAGTCTGCAAAGACCTCCCCGCCTGACAGACTGCCATCGGCCCCGACCGCGAATTTGCGGATGTGGCGCGGACCGTTCGGGTCATGCGAGGCGCCGGTGTCGGCAATGTAGAGGGTTTTCTCGTCAACCGAGAAGGCAAGGCCGTTCGGCTTGACGAAATCATGGGCTACCCGACGCACCACGCCGTTCTCGGGATCAACCCGGTAGACATGGCAGCCATCCATCTCCGGTTCGGCAGTCATGCCTTCGTAGTCGCTGAGGATGCCGTAGGACGGGTCGGTGAACCAGACCGAGCCGTCGGTCGCCACCACCGCGTCATTGGGCGAGTTGAAGCGCTTGCCCTCGAAGCGGTCGGCCAGCACCCTGATGGAGCCATCGAATTCGGTGCGCGTCACCCGGCGGGCAAGATGCTCGCAGGTGACCATGCGCCCATGATTGTCGACCGTATTGCCGTTGGAGTTGTTGGCCGGCTGGCGAAACACCGAGACCGAACCGTCGGTTTCGTCGAAGCGCATCATCCGGTTGTTGGGGATATCGGACCAGACCAGATAGCGACCGGCCGCGAACCAGGCAGGCCCTTCGCACCAGCGGCCACCCGTCCACAGTCTTTCGACATGTGCGTTGCCATTGATGCAGTCGGCGAACCGCGCATCGATGATCTCGTAACCCGTCCCTTCAATGGCTCCAAACATGCAATCCTCCTCCTGCAAACAGATTCCGGCGCGACAGCGCCAGGCATTATGGCGCTAGCGCGGCGACGCCGGAAGTTCAACGTGCATCGCAGCCATCGCATGGCGGACGATCCGATCGAGGGCAAGCGTAGCGTCGATCTTTACTGCGCCCTCCTCGGCGGCCGGCACCTCAAGATCGGCGAACTGGCTGTCGATGAGGCTCGCCGGCATGAAATGACCCTTGCGACTGGCGACGCGCGCCGCCGCAATGTCCCTGCCAACCTCAAGAAAGACGAACCGGATATGCCGGCTGGCCAGCCGCAGCCGGTCACGATAGGCGCGCTTGAGCGCCGAGCAGGTTACGACCAGGGAGCCGCCGAGCCGATCGACCCGGGCAATATCGTTGGCAATGGCATCGAGCCAGCCCCAGCGATCCTCGTCGCGCAGCGGCTGCCCGCTGGCCATGCGCGCGATGTTCTCGGGCGGATGATAGGTGTCGGCCTCGGCGAATTCGGCACCCATGGCGGCGGCAAGCGCAGCGCCGATCAGCGACTTTCCAGAACCGCTGACGCCCATGACGACGACAATTGCGGGGCGCTTTGCTGTCGATACACCGTCCATCGGCGGTCTACCGGTTGGCCGGCGTGCGGCCGTAGAGCAGCAGCATGACGACGATGACAACGCCGTAGATGATCTGCCGACCGGCTTCGGGCATCTGCATCACCGACAGGATCGACTGAAGCAGCGTGATCAGGATGACGCCGGCGACCGTGCCGAGATAGGAACCGCGCCCGCCGAGGATGGAGGTCCCGCCAAGCACGACGGCGGCGATTGCCGGCAGCAGATATTCGTCGCCCATCGACTGCGACGCCTTCGACGCGTAGCCGGCCAGAAGCACGCCGCCGAAGGCGGAAAGCCCGCCGGCAATCACAAAGGCCGTCATCACGATGCGGCGTGTGTCGATGCCCGACAGGTAGGCCGCGCGCTCGCGGTTGCCGATGCCGTAAACGGACCGCCCGAAGCTGGTGCGGGTCAGAAGGAAAACCATGATGGCGCCGATCACGGCCCAGATGATAACCGCGTTTGGAATGCCCGGGATGGTAAAGCCGGTCGCCAGATAGCGCATCGAGTCAGGCGCTGAATCCTGGGGCGAGAAACCGCCCGTATAGACGACCATCAGCCCTTGCGCGACGGCGTTCGTGGCCAGCGTGACGATCATCGCGGGAATGCGCAGATAGGCGACCCCGATGCCGTTGACCAGACCGATCATCATGCCGCAGACGATGCCGAAAGGCACCGCAAGTGCCACGCCGACCGGTCCGTAGGCGGCCGCCGCACATCCCATCATGGCCCCGACTGCGACCGTCCAGGGCACCGACAGGTCGATATGCCCAAGCAAGATCACCAGCATCATGCCGGTGGCGATGACGCCGAGGAAGGACGCCACTTTCAGCTGTTGAAGAAGATAGGCCGGCGACAGGAAACTCGACGAATAGAGGCTGCCGAGGAACAGCAGCAAAATGATACAGGCAAAAGCGGTGACGACCGCCGGATCGGCGCGGCGCAGGAGTTTCGGCATGCGGCTGGTGAGCCTGTCCATCGTCGTGTCGCTCATTGGAACCAATCCAGCCTGTTACGCACCCTGAACAACCCGAACGCACCGAGACTGACGGCTAACAGCAGCACCACGCCCTGGAAGAGGGGTTGCCACAGCGGGTCGAAATCGAAGACGAAAAGCAGATCGCCGATCGTGCGGAAGGCGAGCGCCCCGAAGATCGCGCCGATGGCGCTGCCCCGGCCGCCGTAGAGCGAGACACCGCCTAGAACCACCGCGGCGATCGAAAACAGCGTGTAGGCATTGCCGCTCGCAAGGGCGGCCTCGCCCGTATAGGTGAAGAAGGTCAGGAACAGACCGCCCATCGCCGCCAGCGTACCGGCCAGCGTGTAGGCGGCAAACTTGGCGCGCAACAGCGGCATGCCCGACATATAGGCGGCAATCTCAGAAGAGCCCGACGCATAGGCCGCCCGTCCAAGCACCGAGCGGCTGAACGGCACCCAGACAAGCAGCACGACAGCCAGAAGCACGACCAGGCTAGCCGGCACCACGCCGAACAGCTTGCCGGTCAGCGCGTCTGCGAGGTGCTCGTTGACGGAGCCGCCCGGAAACGGCCGCAGCAGAAGTGCGAGGCCGAAATAGATCGCGCCGGTGGCGATGGTGGTGACGATAGGCTGCAGCCGCCCGAAAATGACGATGGCACCGTTGAGCGCGCCGCACAGCGCGCCCGTGCCAAGCACCGCCACCACACCGACAGCGGTCTCGATGCCGGTCCCGACGACCAGCCAGGATGCCAGGCAATTGGTCAGGACGAAGATCATGCCGACCGACAGGTCGATGCCGGCGGTCAGCACGACAAGCGTTTGCGCCATCGCCACGAAGGCCAGAAGTACGCCCTTGTTGGAGGCCGTCTGCACCACATTGGCTGTCAGCCCGGCCGGGTGGTTGGACGTGTAGATGATGAACATCACGATGAAGATGCCGAGCGAAAGCAGCGTGCCGCGCTGTTCGGCCAACCAGTAGCGCCACTCAGTCACGGCCTTGCCTCCCCGGCGATTGCGGCGCCCTCGCCCTCGATGTTGAGCGCGCTGGCGATGAGCGCGCGCTCGGTGATCTCCTCGCCGACCAGTTCGCGCTTTATGGCGCCGTCATAAAGCACCAGCACCCGGTCGCAGCAGCCGATCAGTTCGTCATAATCGGTCGAATAGAACACGATGGCGGCGCCTGCGTCGGCAAGCTTGCGCAGCAACTGATAGATCTCCTGCTTGGTGCCGACATCGATGCCGCGCGTCGGGTCGTTGAGCAGGATGACGCGCGGCTGGCGCATCAGCCATTTGGCGATCACCACTTTCTGCTGGTTGCCGCCCGAAAGCGCACCGACCGGAATGTCGAGACCGGCCGTCTTGATAGCCAGCAGCCTGACCATGTCGTCGATCAGCCGCTGTTCGGCCGTCCGGTCGATGACGCCGCCCTTGGTGACGCGATCGAGCGTTGAGAAGGACAGGTTTTCGCGTACCGTCATCGGCAGCATCAGCCCCTCGGTCTTGCGGTCTTCGGGGATCAGCGCCATGCCGATGTCGTCCTGCTTGGCGCCGGCCGGACTGGAGATCGAAACCGATTTTCCGTTGATCAGCACTTCCCCGCGCAGGCCACGCAGCACGCCGAAGAAGGCAAGCAGCAACTCGCGCTGGCCCTGCCCGTCAAGCCCGCCGAGCCCGACGACCTCACCGGCCCTGACGGACAGCGAAATCTTGTCGAGCCTGTCGGTCCAGGAAAGATTGCGACACTCAAGAACAGGCGCCGCATCGGATTTCGGAAGGCTGGACCGCGGCGGGAAGACATGGCTGTATTCACGGCCGATCATCATTTCGACGACCTCATTGTCGCTCTTGGTGCCGGCCTCGTAGGTGGCAACGTTGCTGCCATTGCGGAACACGGTGCACTCGTCGGCCAGTTCCTCGATCTCGTTCATGCGGTGGGAAATGTAGAGCAGCGCCAGACCTTCCGAGCGCAACCGCTTGAGCACGTCGAAGATCTTCGACACGTCGGCCGCGGTCAGCGCCGATGTTGCCTCATCGAGGATAAGGATGCGCGGCTTGCGGGCCAGCGCCTTGGCAATCTCGACCATCTGGCGGCGCGACAGCGGCAGGTCCTTGACCAGAGCATGCGGATGAATGTCGCTCGCACCGGCACGCGCCAGGGCTTCCTCGGCAATGCGGCGCTGCGCCCGACGGTCGATCATGCCGAACCGCATAGGCGGATTGGAGATGACAATATTGTCGGCAACGCTGAGATCGGGAATGAGCGACAGCTCCTGGAAGACGCAGACGATGCCTGCTTCATTGGCCGCGGCCGGCGAAGCGAAGCTGACCGCGCGGCCATCCATCGCCATGCGGCCTTCATCGGGCGCGACGACGCCCGCCATGATCTTGATCAGCGTCGACTTGCCTGCGCCGTTCTCGCCGAGAATGGCATGGATGCGGCCAGCCGAGACGGTCAGGTCGGCACCCTCGAGCGCCCGCACGCCGCCGTAGCGCTTGGAAATGCCTTCCATGCGAAGAAGCGGAGCCGCCTCGTTCATCGGTCTCTCCCAGACAGCCCGAGCCAAAGTCGCGGCGCCACGGATGATCCGTGGCGCCGGTATTTCAGGCTACTGGTTTTCTTTGCTCTGACCCATGATTTCCTGCGCCGTGAAGTTGATGCCACAGCTCGGGAACGAGTTTCCGACGAAGAAATTGTCGGACTGGTCGGGGAAATAGTCCTCGCCTTCCTTGAAGTTCGGATCTTCAACGATGGCCAGTGGCAGCTTCACCGCCTGCGGCACGACCTGGCCTTCAAGCGCTGCGATCGCTGTCTTGATGGCGACCGCCACCTGCGCCGGACCGCTGCCGGCCGACGAGCATTTCAGGCCCTGCGAAGCGAACTCGGAGCAGAACTTGCGAAAGCCGTTCTCGGTTTCACCGCCGAAGGGGACGAAGGGGTGCTTGGCATCAATCATCGCCTGCACGACGCCGGTGTCGCCACCCTGCGCCGTGATGGCAGCGAATGGGCCGTTGGTCGCGATCGCGTCGGCGGTCGCCTTCTGGGCTACGCCGTCATCCCATTTGCCGACCACTTCGGTGACTTCCCAGTTCTTGCCCGATGCGTCGAGCGTCTCGTGGATACCGTTGTGACGGTCGGTATCGACCGAGGTGCCGGCGACGCCGCGCACTTCCAGCACCTTGCCGCCATCGGGCACGTTCTTGATCAGCCAGTTGGCCCACAGAACGCCGAGGCCCTTCTGGTCGACGTTGACGTTGATGGCATCTTCGGTGTCGAGCGTGTTGTCGAAGGCGACCAGCACGACGCCGGCCTGCTTTGCGCGCTTGATGACAGGCGCGAACGCAGTCGGGTTCTGGGCGTTGACGACGATCGCGTCATAGCCGGAATCGATGAAGTTGTTGATCGCCGAAATCTGAGCCGGGACGTCCTCGCCGGTCGACACAACCTTGAATTCCTTGAGCTTGGCGGCGATCTCCGGCTGCGCCGCATAGGCCTTGGCGGTCTGGATCATCTGGATGCGCCATGTGTTGGCGATGTAGCCATTGGCCAAGGCAATCCGATAGGGACCTTCCTTTGCCGGAAACTTGAAGAATTTCGTGTCCGGCTGCCATGGCGCAAAGCAATCGGCTTCGGCGGCAGGACCGCTAACGACTTCAGGTTCAGCCATGGCTGTGGTCGACAGCAGGGCCAGAGCGGATACGGCGACGATGCCGCCGAGCAGTGACTTGATCATGTATTCCTCCCAGTTGCGGTTTGACGGGCGCGCAGCCGCATTTTCAGTGCGTGCGCAACGCCTGCCTTGCACGCCGAAACACCGCGTTTCCAACACGCCGTTCGGCAAACAGTCTCCTCCAAGACGCCAGCCGCCCCGACCGATCAAAAGCAGGTGGGTCAGCCGCACCAAAATATGGTAGCGCTACCAATTGTCCGTGTAAAGCGCGATTCCGCAGCGTAAGCGTCACCGGCCCGAGCGGGCGGTGCTTTCGCGTCTCTGCAGGTCGAAACCGAGGTCGACGATGCGCTGCCCGGGTCTTTCGCCGGCAATCGCGGCCTGCGCCATGACAACGGCCTGTCGCCCGATCTCGTAACGGTGGGTGCGGATGCTCGTGACCGAGGGAAACGCCACCTGCATCATGTCGAGGTCGTTGAAACCAGCGATGCCGATGCTTTGCGGCACGGCAATGGACGCCCTGTGGCATTCGAACAGGACACCAAGTGCCAGATCGTCATTGTTGCAAAACACGCCGTCGAGCGTCGGCATCTTGGCCAGCGCATCGCGAAACAAATCGCGCCCTAGCGACACCGAGGACGGCACCGGCGTCGTCGACACAAGGCGCTGGTCAAACAGGCCGGCCGCCTCCATTGCGGCGCGGTAGCCAGCCAGCCGACGCTGCGAACGCGGGTCCATGCGCGCCCCCAGAAAGCCGATGCGGCGGTAGCCGCCCTCGATCATGTGCGCGGTCGCTGCCCGACCTCCATCGAAATGCGAGAAGCCAACCATCATGTCGATCGGGTCAGGACCGGTCTCCATGATCTGGACGACAGGGCAGTCGGCGTTTTCGAGCAGGCTGCGGGCCACCTTTGTCTGGTCGATGCCGGACACGATCAGCGCCGCAGGCCGCTGGCTGAGGAACACCTGCAGCAGCCGCTCCTCCTCGAGCCCCGAGTAGTGCGTGTTGCCAAGCTGCACCCTGAACGGTCCGTCCGACAGGCTGTCATAGATACCGCGCACGACCTCGGCAAAGACGCTGTTGGTCAGCGACGGCACCAGGACGCCAAAGACCTCGGCGCGCGCCGAGGCGAGTGCACGGGCGTTCTGGTCAGGCACGTAACCGAGGTCGCTGACAGCACGCTCGATTTGCAGGCGCAGGCTCGTGGAAACGCGCTCAGGTTCGCGCAGGGCCCGAGAGACCGTGATCGCCCCGACGCCGGCGAGTCGCGCCACATCGGCGATGGTCGGACGGCCGCCACCGCGTCGCGAACGCGGCCTCATAGCGCCCGCACTCCCGTTTGCTTTGGCCAATCCGACCAGATCCGCATCAGCACCCCCAACCGCAGTTGCCTTCTGCCTCACTATATCGCCGGTCGCGCGAAGGGGCAGGCCTATTTGTTCTCGGCCACATAGGAGCCGTCCCATTCGGCCGGTGGCGGGGCAATGGTGTATGCCGCAATCCGCCGGCGATATTCGCCATACAGTTTGGCAAGCAGCATTGGAGCACGCTTCTCGAGCTCGTCGAGATCGGCGACGGCGTCGGCGAAGCGCCTTGCACGATAATGCTCCAGAAACTGCCCGTGCCGCTGCTTCAGGGCCTTGAAGGCCTCGTCGGCGGCCATCTCGCTGGCACCTAGAATGGTGTAGATCGGTGTTGCCGCATCGCGTCCCACAACCGTCACACGGTCGACCTCGAGCATTGCAAGCCGCTCGACTCCGGCTGCCGTGCTTTCGGCAACGAGATTGCTGAGCCCGTAGAATTTGGTCAGGCCCTCGATGCGCGAGCCGACATTGACGCTGTCGCCGATCGCCGAATAGTCGAAACGCTGTCGCGAACCCAGATTGCCGACGCAGCAGATGCCGGTATTCAATCCGATACCGATCTGGACCGGGTGTTCGAGCCCCTCATTGAGCTTTACCAGCGCCGCCTGCATGGCGATCACGCTCTCGCAGGCGCGCTGGCGATGGCCTGGAATGTCGATGGGCGCGTTCCAAAATGCCATGATCGCATCGCCCATATATTTGTCGATCGTCGCGCCGCTTTCCATCAGGACATCGGTCATCGGCGTCAGGAAGTTGTTGAGAAACACCGTGAGTTCGGTCGGCTCCATCCGCTCCGAAATGCTGGTGAAGGAGCGGATATCGCAAAACAAAAGGGTCAGCTCGCGGTTCTCTCCGCCAAGCACCAGGCTTTGCGGGTCGTCGACAAGCTGCTTGACCATGGTCGGCGACAAATAGTGGCTGAAGGCAGTGCGGATATAGCGGCTCTCGCTCTCGCTGAGCAGCAGCCGCGCACCCGACGCAGCGCCATAGACCAGCAGACATGTCAGCGCAGGCAGGATCGGCGAGACCAGCAACTGGTGGTCGGCGAAACTGATCCAGCCTACGCCGACGCTGAGCATCACGGCACCGCCCGCGACGAGCGCGTTGGCCAGCGTGGAGAACCACGGGAGGAAGGCCAGCACGGCGACGGAAAGCAGCAAGGCCGTGCTGACTTCAAGCCCGGAGGCCCAATCGGGCCGCGTGATGAACGTGCCGCTGACGATCTGGTCGATGATTGCGGCGTGGACCAAGACGCCCGGAAGGCCAGCCGTAAGAGGCGTCGATACAAGGTCTCGAAGACCGATGGCCGAGGTGCCGATCAGCACGATGCGACCCTCGATCTGGCTGAGCAGGGACGGGTCCGGCGGATCAGCGAGAAGTTGGTAGGCCGGCAGAACGCCGGCCGCAGGCACGCGAGAATAATAGACCCAGATGCTGCCGTCGGCGGCTGTCGGAACCTCAAGAGCGCCGACTTTCAGCGCCGTCATTCCGGGTCGCCCCGTGTCCAGTTCGCCACTGGCGCCAGTGCTCTTGACGACCAGGGTAGACGCGCCTTGCGCGATCCTCAGCGCCTCCACCGAAAGGGCCGGATAGAGGCTATCGCCATGTCGGGACAGAAGCGGCACCTGCCGCACGACACCGTCGAGCGCCGGCGGAAAGCTGAAGACGCCGATGCCTGGCGCCGCCGCATCCAGCAAGGCCAGATTGGGCACGCTGCCCTTGTAGGACGGCAGATAGACCGTAGGATTTTCACCCGCAAACGCGATACCAGCCTTGGGCAGCGGGGGTGGCGTTGTGATCGCTTGGTCCAGCACAAGCCCTGCCACCACGGGAGAGCGGGCAAAACTGGCGGCAAGAATACGGTCGTGGTCGAGCTCGCCCGCAGCATTCGGATAAGTGACCTGAAAACCCTGGCCTTCAAGCTGCGCGACCGCGAGCGCCGGCGACGTCCGGTCCGGTTCCGACAGTATGATGTCGAGACCGACCGTCGCCGCGCCCTGCTCGGTAACGCGGTCGATCATTTTCGCCAGCATCGTCCTTGACCATGGCCACTGGCCGAGTCGGCGGATGCTTTCATCATCGATGTCGACAACCAGCACCGCACTTTCGGCGGCCGTGCGCGGTTTGATCTGCTGATAGGCATCAAACACAAGGAGGTTCAGCCGTGTCAGCGGACTGAACGACGAAAAGCCGCCGGCAAGAACCAGCCCCATCATCAGCAGGCCAGCGCCCCATACTGCCAGATACCGGTGACGCCGCCCGAAGTAGAAGAGATCCGCCAGTAATGGCCGCATGCTATTGTCCCTGAGAAAATGTCACACAGTTGCGTGGCATCGCCCGGCAGGCAAGAGAGGATTTGATGGGATCACGATTCGCAGAGCCTGTTGGCTGCCGCGCACGGCGCCGGGAGGTCACCCGGAAACAAGCCGCAAGGCGCCCGGCATAGGCCCGAAACAGACGGCGGTCATCATGGCGGTCAATCCATGCCGTCAGGACGCGTGACGGCGGATACGATCCGAGGTCCCTGATGATGAAACAGTCCGCGAAACCCGCGCCCGGCATTCTGTGCGGGCGGCCATGCGTGCAGTCGGGCGCCTCCGACAAGGCCGGCTTGCAGTGACCCGGCTGGCCGCATCAAGTCTTGCCTGGAGCCGGGGGATCGAAACGATAGCCCGCGCCGCGAATGGTGGCGATGCTGTCCGTATCGAGCTTGCGGCGCAACCGGACAATCCGGGAATCGATCGATCGGTCGAATGTGTCGGCACTCTCGGCCGGAGCCGCAGCCATGATGGCATCGCGCGACAATACCTTCCGCGGATTGGCCAAAAAAAGCCTGATCAGAGCCACCTGTCCGGGGGAAAGCTGTTCCTCGCTTCCCGATTTGTGCATCACCAGGGCCGACTTGAGGTCGACGGTCGCGTTTTCCAGCGCCAGCAGTTCACGCTGACCCTTGCCGCGCCTGGCGACAATGCCGCCGATGCGGGCGGTCAGTTCGCGCCACTCGACCGGAAAGGCCACGATATCGGAAGCACCCAGTTCCAGGGCGAGAACCCTGTCGATCAGGTCAGCCCGGCTCGACAGCATGATGAAGCTCGGGCCGTCGCGTCCGGCACGCTGGCGCAAAAGGTCGAGCGCGTCGTTCGCCGGAAACGTGTCGCCAAGCACCACGACATCGGCGCCGGCCGACACCGACAGCGAATCGATCATCCAGGCCTCGTCCAGGATGCGCGCCTGATAGCCCCGGCGATCGAGGTAACTGGCAAGCTCGCGACCGTCGGCAGGCGCAAGGCAAACCAGTGCGATTACCGGTCTTCCACTCATGAACCGCGGCCTCCATCGCCTGCTGAAACGATCTCAAATCAAAGCTGGACACGATGTTTATACCCAATCTAACTTCATTCGATAGCGGAGGCGCGACTACCCTGCCAAGCCGGATTGTGATCGTTGAGGACGAGCCCGACCTTCGGGACGCTGTCGCCGAATATCTCGGCGCCAACGGCTACGCCGTGACCACCGCCGAAAACGCCGCCGAGATGCGGTGCCTTCTCGAAACCGAAACCTTCCATCTGGCCATCCTCGATATCGCCATGCCAGGCGAAGACGGGCTGTCGCTCGGCCGGTGGCTGCGATCGCAAATGCCGATCGGCCTGATCTATGCGACTGCCGCCGGTTCACCGATCGACCGCATCGTCGGCCTCGAACTCGGTGCCGACGATTATATCGTCAAACCCTATGAATTGCGGGAGTTGCTGGCACGGGTGCGCAGCGTTCTTCGCCGTGCCCCGGGCCAGGCGACGACTGCGTCGGGCAAGCCGTCAACCTCGAACGAGGACGGCAAGCGGCGGATCATCCCCTTCGGCGACTTCCAGGCCGATCTCGATGGCCGTATGGTGATCGGCCCCGGCGGTTCCATACTTGAACTGGCCAAGAGCGAGTTCGACGTGCTGGAAGTCTTCCTGACCCGCAGCAACCGGCTGCTGAGCCGGGCCACCATCTCCGACGCAATCGGCTTCGATGAAGATTCTGAAGCCTCGCGCGCAATCGATATCCGCATCATGCGGCTGAGAAAGAAGATCGAGCACGACCCTGCCAATCCGCGCTTTCTGCGCACGGTGAGAGGCGAGGGCTACATCTTCTCGCTGCCGGGCATCGGACAATGAGCGACGGCGACCGGATCGCCGGCGAAGCCGTTTCGGCATCGGGATGCGATGTCCGTTCACCAGCATGATCGAGAACCTGCCACCAAGCATTGACCCCGCACTTGGCATCCCCGGTTTTTCGGTGGCAGCCGCACGCATCGTCAGACGCCTGCGCGACGCGTCGGACTGGCAGCCGGAGATGGCCGATACACTCGAAACCCTCGCCCGGTCGCTCGACGCGCACCGGGCGATCCTGTTCAGGTTGCGCGAACTGCCCGGCCAGGGTCTGGTGCAGTCGATCGACTCCTACTGGGTTGACGAGGAGACGGTCGGCATGGCCGGCGCCCCGACCATCATCGTCCAGTCGATCATCAATGACGATCCCTTGCTCGAAAGGCTGGCCGAAGAGGTGCGGCAGGGCAAGATGTTCGCCGGCCAGACCCGTGACATACAGGGCTTCCTGCGCAAGGATTTCGAGAACCAGAAGATCAAGTCGTTCCTCTCGATCACGATTTTTGCCCACGGCCATCTGTGGGGCACGATCGCCATCTACGATTGTGTAAGAGAGCGGCGATGGACAAATGACGAGAAGGCAGCCGTCGAGATCGTAGCGATGGCGATCGGCAGCGCCGTGGAGCGATCCTTTTCCGACGCCCATGTCAGCGAAATCGTCCGCCAGACCATGCTGCAGGCATCGCTCGATGCCATCATCGTCATCGACGAGACCGGCAGCATCATCGAATTCAACCCGGCCGCCGAGCGCATGTTCGGCTATGCGCGCACCGCCGTCCTCGGCAAGGACCTGCTCGATACGGTGGTGCCGCACTTCTACCGCAAGGGGTATGCGACGGGCGCCGACTACATGGCAGGCCGCGGCGCACCGATGATCGGCCAGCGCATGGAGACGATCACCCAGAACGCCGACGGCGAGATCTTTCCGATCGAGCTGACCGCAACCGAAATGAAGGTCGCCGACCGAAGGCTGTTCTTCGGATCGATCCGCGACCTCAGGGAACATCGACGCGCCGAGGCGGAAATCAACCGGCAGCGCGAAAAGCTGCATCAGAACGAGAAGATGGCCGCGATGGGCTCGCTGCTGGCAGGCGTCTCGCACGAACTCAACAACCCGCTGGCCGTCGTCGTCGCGCAATCGACGCTGCTACACGAGTTCGCGCCGGACCCGAAGACCAAGCTTCGCGCCGAAAAGGTCCGCGCCGCTGCCGAGCGCTGCGGCCGCATCGTCAAGAGCTTTCTTGGCATGGTGCGCATTCATCCGACGGTCCCCGACGAGACCGACCTCAACAATGCGGTGCGCGCAGCCCTCGAGGTGACCGCCTATGGCACACGGTCGACCGGCATTGCGCTGGACACGGTTCTCGCCGCCGAGCCTTTGCCGGTGCTGGCCGATGCCGACCACATAACCCAGGTGGCGGCGAACTTCCTGATCAACAGCCAGCACGCCCTTGCTGCGGCCAATGGTGAACGGCGGATACTGGTGAAAACCTTCCGTCTAAGCGAGGCGACTGTCGGCTTCTCGATCGAGGACACCGGCCCGGGCATCCCGCTGCCAATCCGCCATCGCATCTTCGAATCCTATTTCACCACCAAGCCGGTGGGTGTCGGAACCGGCATCGGCCTGTCGATTTCGAAATCCATCGTCGAGCGGCACAAGGGGCGGATACGCTTCGAGGAAGTCATTCCGCACGGCGCACGCTTCGTCGTCGAACTGCCAGCCTTTGCCGGGACGCGCACCGGCGCCATTGCGCAGGAAGCGCGCTCGACCGGCCTGCGCCATGCGCTGATCATCGATGACGAACCGGACGTTGCGGGATCGCTGGCCGATATTCTGGAATTGATGGGGCTAAAATCGCGCATCATAACGGCGTGGAGTTCGGCCGAAGATGCCGTTGCCGACTTTGATCCGGACATCGTTTTTTGCGATCTGCGCATGCCGGAAGCGAACGGTCTGCGCGTCCAGCGCGAATTGCGCGCCCTGCGGCCTGGACTGGCCGGGCGGCTGGTTCTGGTGACAGGCGACATGATCGGGGCGCGCAACGAACTTGGCGGCGTGCAACCGGAGGAACGACCGATGATCCTGGAAAAACCGTTCAGTACGCTCGATGTACGCAGCGTGCTGGCGGCCGTCAACGATAAGGCCGCCTGGCAGGCAGGCGGCCTCTAACGTCAGTTCGGTTCAGCTCTTGAGCACGTCCGCCCATTCGGGATGACGGCGGAACTGCGCGTTGGCGAACGGGCAGAGCGGGATGATCTTTTTTCCCGCCGCCCGCGCATCCTCGACCGCCCTGGTGACCAGGCGCAGACCGACGCCCTGACCACGAAAGGCATCGGGCACTTCGGTGTGGTCAATGATGATCTGCTGCTCGCCGATCCGGGTAAAGGTCATCTCGGCTTCTTCGCCGGTGGGCGAACGCAGCACATAGCGACCCTTGGAGCCATTGTCCTCAAAGACAATTGCGGATTTCTCGTCAGTCATCGTTCAGCCTCCTGCTGCCGGGACCGGCTTCAGGGCGATCCTGGCCGCGTCGATTTCACTGGGTCGCAATTCGTGGCCGCCATCGTGCCAGACAATGGACACGTCGGCCCCATTGGCCAAGAGGCTGGCCTCGAGGCTAGAGGTCAGGCCGGGCGGACAGATCGGATCGCGGCGTCCGGCGGTGATCAGCACCTGCCTGCCGGCCAGGCTGCCGTCGACCTTCGGCTCGAAGGGGATCAGCGGATGCATCAGCACCGCCGTATCAAATTGCGCCGGCTTCGCGAACATGGCCGATGCCAGAATGTTGGCACCGTTCGAATAGCCAAGGCCAAGGACCCGCGATGGCTTAACGGACGCGACATGCGCCGCGACAAAGTCAACCATCTTGCCGGTGCCGCGGGCGAGGTCGTCCATGTCGTAGACCCCCTCGCCGGTGCGGCGAAAGAAGCGCGCCGCACCGAATTCGGAAACCTCGCCGCGCGGCGCCACGATCGTGGCATCCGGCACCAGATCCCGGCCGAGTTCGACAAGCTGGTTCTCATCTCCGCCCGTGCCGTGGAACACGAAGAGAAGCGGTCCGCCCGGTGAACCGGGCAGCACCTTGTGCGTGTATGAATTGACGGACATCATAGTCTCCTCAGTCGCCAAGCGGCTGCAGATGCTTTTCCAGATACTCCCGCAGATGGGCGTGCTGGGTCGGCAGTTTCAGGGCCTCGCCGAGATGCGCCGTATCCTCGTCGCGGTCGAAACCCGGTTCATGCGTCGCGATCTCGAACAGCACCCCCCCAGGCGTGCGGAAATAGATCGCCCAGAAGTAATCGCGGTCGATGACCGGCGTAACCTGATAGCCGGTATCGAGGAGCGCCTTGCGCACTTCGAGTTGCTTGGCCCGGTCCTCCACCGCAAAAGCGATGTGGTGAACCGATCCGGCGCCGAGGTCGGCAAACGAGGCATCGGGCACGCTTTCGATATCGATGACGTTGGCGCCATTGCCGTTGGCGATCGCCAGCCGGCGGACGTTGCCGGACTTGTCGACATCCTGGTAGCCCATGAACTTCAGCAGTTCCTCGGTGGCGCTGCCGTCCTTCAGTCGCAGCGACGCGGAATGGAAGCCGCGGATCGCCTCGTCGCCGGAAACGCCGCCCTTGGCCCAGACAGCACGGTCATCCGCTTTGGACTCGACGAGTGCGAAGCTTTCGCCATCCGGGCCCGCGAAACCGAGCCGGTTCTCGCCAAAGGTAGTTTCCTGCTTCAGACCGGTGACGCCTTCCTCAGTCAGCCGGTCGGTCCAGAACGGCAGCGTGCCTTCCGGCACCGAGTAGGCGGTCGTGCCAACCTCGCCAGCGCCGTGCCTGCCCTTGCCGATGTTGGGAAACGGAAAATAGGTCATGACCGAACCCGGCGTACCGACCTCGTCACCGTAATAGAGATGGTAGACATCGGGTGCGTCGAAGTTGACGGTCTTCTTGATACGGCGCAGGCCGAGCTTGCGCGTAAAGAAGTCGTTGTTGCGGCGCGCATCTGCGGCCATTGATGTGACGTGATGAAGGCCCTTGATCTGGTCGAGCATTGTCTGCTCCTTTCGATGTGTTGCGGCGGAGTATCCGCCCTGCATGGGCTCATATGTCGGGCAGAAGGTCGGTCAATGAAAGTGCGTGTTTTCACAAAAATCTGTTCATCATTGTCGAACAACGGGCCATCCCGATTGCAACGATGTCTGGCCCATCCAGTCTCCGCGCCAATTCTGCTGGTAGTCGCAGGCGCGGGATAATCGACATGAAATCCAAGCCCAATATCCTCTTGATCACCTGCGATCAGTGGCGCGGCGATTGCCTGTCGACGTCCGGGCACCCTGTGGTTCGAACGCCCAATGCCGATGAGCTTGCGCGTCAAGGCGTATTCTTTGCCCGGCATTATGCCGGCGCCGCGCCTTGCGGGCCGGCCCGTGCCTGCCTCTATACGGGCCTTTACCAGATGAATAATCGCGTCGTCGGCAACGGCACGCCACTCGACCGGCGCCACGACAATATCGCGCTCGCGGCGCGCCGCAAAGGCTACGATCCAACCCTGTTCGGCTATACGGACGTCTCCCCCGACCCACGCTGGCTGGCACCCGGCGACCCGCAACTGTTGAGCTACGAGGGTGTCCTGCCAGGCTTTGCCGTGCGCCAGTTGCTGCCGGAGCACCAGCGTCAGTGGCTCTCCTGGCTCGCAGCGCGCGGTGTCGATGTCTCGGCCGGCAGCCCCGGCATCCACAGCCCGAAACCGGCCGTTGGCGATGAGGTGTCGGATGCGCCGCCTGTCTATTCGCGTGACGAAACGCCGGGAGCGTTTCTCACCGGAGAATTTGTTCGCTGGCTCGGCGAACAGGATGGCAGCTGGTGTGCCCATCTCTCCTATATCAGCCCGCATCCGCCCTTCATCGCGCCCGAACCCTTCAACATGATGTATGACCCATCGGGTGGTCCAGCGTTCAGCCGCGGGGAGGACTGGCAGGCCGAGGCGGCAAGCCATCCCTATCTCGACCACCTCATCGACCGTCAGCAAAAGGCAAAGTTCCTGCCAGGCGCCAAAGGCAAGGTAACCGAGTGGGACGAGAAAGAGTTTCGGCAGATCCGGGCGCTTTATTACGGGATGGTATCTGAAACCGATGCGCAGCTTGGCCGAATCTGGGCGGCATTGCGCGATGCCGGCGCCTGGGAGAACACGATCATCATTCTGACCTCCGACCATGCCGAAATGCTCGGCGATCACTTCCTGCTCGGCAAGGGCGGCTATTTCGATGGCAGTTATCATATCCCGCTCATCGTGCGCGACCCGCGCCGGAGCGCGGCCAGCGGCACGCGCGTCGAGCACTTCACCGAGGCTGTCGACATCATGCCAACAATCCTCGACCTGCTGGGCGAAGCGCCCGCCCCGCATCTCGACGGCAGTTCTCTGACGCCGTTCCTTGATGGGCACACGCCAGTGGAGTGGAGGGACGCGGTGCATTGGGAGTTCGATTTCAGATCTGTCGAACGCGGGGACGCCGAAGCCCGTTTCGGCATCACCTCGCGGCAATGCAACCTGTCGGTGCTGCGCAGCGAGCGCTTCAAATATGTGCATTTCGGCGGCGGCCTGCCGCCGCTGCTGTTTGATCTTGCAGAAGATCCGGGCGAACTGCGCAATCTCGCCGAAGACCCACAATTTCTTTCCACGCGCCTGGAACTGGCGGAAAATCTTCTCGCCTGGCGGGCCGAACATCTCGACCAGTCCCTTTCGCTGGCGCAACTGACGGCAAATGGGGTGGCCGGGACCGCGGCTCGTTTGCCAACTATCTAGACGCAAAAAAGCCCGCGCCGGAAACGGCGCGGGCTCTCTTTGGACGGAATGGCCAGATTACTGGACCATAAGACGCTGGTCGTCACGCTTGTCGGCGTAGGTCCCTTCATCGTATGCAGGCGAAGCTTCAAGCTGCTCCTCGGTGAAGGTCGTGTACAGATACCTGTTGCCGTCCTTGTCAGTCATGAATGCAAGATTGTCGCTGCCAACGGCAACTTCCTTCTCGCCCATGCCCAGGAAACCGCCAACGTCGATGATGTAGGCATCGATCTGGCCGTCCGCGGTCAGAACGACATCGCCGATCTCGCCGACATTGGCGTCGTCAGCACCATAGACCGTCGTGCCGACCATCTCTTCGGCGCGAATATCACCACTCGGGATCTCGGTCAGGGTCGAACGATCGATAGCAGCGGTCTCGGTCGCGTCGACCGGCTCGTCCATCTCGGCAGGCGCCGAGTCAGCAGGCGCTGCTGCAGTCTGGTCAGCCGGCGCTGCCATTGGAGCCGTTGTATCGGCCGGCGCTGCCGTCGTGTCGGCCGGCGCTGCAGGATCGGCCATCGTGTCGTTCTGGGCCGTCTGGTCTGCAACCGGAGCTGCCGGATCGTTGACGGCAACCGGCGCCGGAGCCGGCTCGTATGCCGTGGTATCGAACGCGGTCTGCGCCTCAAGCTGCTCCTTCGTCATCGGAGCGACAAGCCAACGATCGCCATCGCGCTCAGCCCAGTCGAGCTTGGCGTATTCGATAGCAACCGACTTTTCGCCGATGCCCAGAAAGCCGCCAACGCCGACGACAACGGCAGTAATGTTACCTTCGTCGTCAATCACGATATCGGTGACATCGCCCATATTCTGAGCGTCGTCGCCGGTGCCGTCGTAGACGTTCTCGCCGATGATGTTGCTGGCGAGATGGCCATCAGCGCGGGCCACCGGAGCAGCCTGCGTGGCATCCTGCGTTACCGGAGCAGCCGGATCTGCAGGAGCAGCCGGAGCGGTTGTCTCCTGGGCGAAGGCGCCGGTCGAAATGAGCGTAGCAATGGCGGTTGTAGCCAAAAGATTGCGGATCATGATATGGTCTCCCTGTGCATGATTTCAAAACTGGTTTCGTTGCACTGCCGCGCTGGACCTATCTGTTCGCATGGAGCGGTCCGGCGCGGTGTCACGGCCCAACAACGTGGGGTCGGCCATCTTGTTCCGAAATTCCCCAACTCAGTTTTCCAAACGCTCACGGCGACGCTGCCTGCCAGCAACCGGCTGGAAAAATAAGCTGATCACGTCTGGAACCAGACGTTCAGATGAGCGTTATCGCTGGTTCAATGGCCTGCAAGGGGCCAAGATCACTTGGGGGGATCGGAAATATGCGCTTTGTAGCAGTGCTCAACCGTGACGGCGGTACATTGCGCACCATCGACATGGAAGGCTTCTGCGCGCGGTTGCGGGACACTATCGAAGAAGCTGGCCATTCAATTGACATCGACATCGTTTCAGGAAGCGGACTGATCGCAGCCCTCGAAAAGGCCAGGGACGGCGAAGCCGAGGTCGTTCTGGCCGGCGGTGGCGACGGGACAATTTCGGCAGCAGCGGCAACACTCATGAACAGCGGCAAGGCACTTGCCATCCTGCCGGCAGGAACCATGAACCTTTTCGCACGAAGCCTCGGGATTCCACTAGCGCTGGACGACGCCGTCGCGGCGCTCGCATCGGGAGAGCGGAGAGCCGTGGACATTGCGAGTGCCAACGGGCGCGCTTTCGTGCATCAATTCTCGATCGGCATGCATCCGAGATTGATCGATTTGCGGTCGTCAATGAAATTCACGTCCCGCATCGGAAAGATCGGTGCGTCGTGCAAGGCGGCCTGGGAAACGGTACGACACCCGCCAAGGGTGGACGTGTCACTGGATTTTGCGGGCAGCGAAATCCGGGTCAAGGCCATGGCGCTCGGCATAACGAACAATCTGTTTGGCGAGGGTCATCTGCCGTATGCGGAGAAGCCTGACGGGGGCGTGCTGGGAATCTACATCACGGCTGCGCGTCAACGCAGTGAGGTCTTTGGCTTCATCTTGAACATGGCGCGCGGCAAATGGCGTGACAATGATCATGTCGATATCCACCAGGCGCAGGAAGTGACGGTCAGAATTCGTTCAAACAGCACGCGGCTGAAATCGGCCATCGATGGCGAACTGTGCGATCTCGAGAGGGAGACGAAGATCGAAATCCATCCCGGCGCGCTGTGCGTGCTGACGCCTGCAGAATCTACCTTGGCGAAAGCTGCATGACCGTGTTGATCGAAAACGACCGGATAAGGCGGCTATTGGCTGGTACCGGCGCCCGATTGATCGGCACTGCCGCCAGACTCGTTCACGCTGGCTCCATCAAGAGATTCACCCCAGAACTCAAGCCCGAGCCAAACGACACCCACAAGGGCGAGTGCAATAGCCAGGATGAGAAACACGCGCTTGCCTTTCCGGCCTTGCCGGGCGTTTTGGGCGGGAATGGGCTGTTTGGCCAAGAAAAGTCTCCGTTCGATATTCAGGAATCTGCTTTGGTGCTGGGTATGGAATGCGCAGCAGGGCTCAATGTTCCCGCCGCGCTAGGGGCCATGCGGACACCGGCGCGTCAAACGCCGGGGGGCAACCGAAAAAAGGAAACCCGAATACAGTGAGCGATCGACCAGCTTCAGGGCCAGGGTTGCCGGAGAGCGTGTGGCAGGTGGTGAACGATGATCACCGCCGCGCAAAGTTGCGCGCGCTTGAGACCTTCGATCCTGCTGCTGACCCGGATTTCGACAATCTGGCCAAGCTTGCCGGCGGCCTGATGAAGACGCCGATCGCCCTGGTGACGCTGGTGGACGTCGACCAACAGCGGTTCAAGGCGGCGATCGGCCTCCAGGCGGAGGGCACGCCGGTCGAGCATTCCTTCTGTGCGCACGCCATTGCAGCCGGCGACAGCGCCATGATCGTCGAGGACGCCACCGAAGATCAGCGTTTTGCCGGCAATCCACTGGTTACCGGCGACAATCATCTGCGCTTCTACGCCGGCGCGCCGATCATCGTCTCCGGCGCACGGATCGGCACTCTATGCGTCCTGGACCGTGAGGCGCGCCCAACACCCACGCAGGAACAGATCGGCCAACTCGAGATGCTCGCCGGCCTTGCCGGTACGATGTTCAGCCTGAAGGAGGGAAGCCGAACCGGCGCCCTCGCCCGCGCTGCCCTGGTGCGTGAGGAGACAAGACGCTCCGTGGCCCTTGAGGCCGCTGGCCTCGCCAGTTGGGTTTGGGATGCGCGATCAGACATCGTCGAATGCGACGCGCTGCTGCCCGTGCTCCTCGGTCTGCCCGGGTCCAAGCACCTCACCGCCCGACGGATATTCTCGGTCATCGACAGGCGCGATGTCGCCAGGGCCGAGCGGTGGTTCCGCACCGACCTCAGCCAGGGCGACGAGTTTTCGGGCGAGTATCGGCTGCACAACACAGAACCCTTGCGGTGGCTGGCATCGCGCGGCCGTGTCATGGAGCGCGATGCAAACGGCTCGCCAATCCTGATCTTCGGTGTCAATTACGACATCAGCGAAGCCAAGGCCGGCGACGAGCGCCAGCAACTGCTGCTGCGCGAACTCAATCACCGGGTCAAGAACACGCTGGCGACGGTGCAGGCACTGGCCTCGCAGACGGTGCGTCATGCGCGAAATCCTAGCGAGTTCCTGGAAGCGTTCAGCGCGCGGCTGCAATCGCTCGGCCACGCGCATGGATTGCTGTCGGACAATGAATGGCGCGGCATCCGGATCTGCGAACTGGTGCGGCGCGAGGTCAAGCCTTTCGACGATACGGACAGTTCCCGCATTCACATCAGCGGCGAAGACGTGCTTTTGACGCCCGACCAGGCTGTCGGCCTGGGCCTCGTTCTCCACGAACTTGCCAGCAATGCGATGAAGTACGGCTCATTGTCGGTAGGTTCTGGCGCCGTTGAGCTGAGATGGCATCTCGCTGGGCGGCGCGGCAACCGGATACTGACGATAGACTGGAAGGAAGTCGGCGGACCGGCCGTGTCACCTCCCGATCGAACAGGTTTCGGTTCGATTCTCATACGTCGCAGCCTGGCGAAGGTTCTGTCCAGCGAGGTCAAGCATGTCTACGCGCCGCAAGGCGTGACCGCCGAGATCACCATGCCGATCGAAGAACAGCTCGCGTAGAACCCTCAGTCGTCAAGCGGGTCTGAGCCGGATCCTGAATTTTCCTTGTAGATGGCGAATGCCGCCAGCGCGAGAGCAGGACCGATCAGCGCGCCGAGACCGATCTTGCTTCGCAGCAGTGTGGGCAGAATAGCCACGGCGGTTGCGAGCCCCGCGGCAGCCAATTCTGACTTGCGCTTCCTCGCCTGACGGCGCGCGCGCCGACCGGCAACCACCTTATGGACAATCAGAATAATCACCGCCAAAAGAATGAAGCCGCCGCCTATTGAAAGCGCCGCTTGCAGCGGGTTCAAACGGTCGGCCAGCCATATGTAGAAAGCACCGATCAGGAAGCCCGTTCCACAAAGCGTGGCGAGCGCGACGAGAGAATATGCGATAGCCGCGCTACGCGCGCGGCTGATAGCAGCCGCGGTCTGACCAGAAGCCAAACCTGCGAAAAGCGAAGCGAGCATACCCACGAGCGACCGCTATCGCCGGGAGATGAGCGCGAACAGGAAGCCTACGCCGGCAGCAATTGCCAGAGAGGTCATCGGCTTTTCGCGGACGTTCATGGTGATCTGGGCTTCAATGTCGCGTGCGTTTTCCCGCAGGCTTTCAACAGCCTCTTCACCCCGGGCGCGCAGATGTTCTGCACCCTGTGCAGCGGCGCGGCGGGCGGCGCCTACCCCATGTTCACCGGTCCGGGCCAATTGTTCTGTCAGTTTTTCCAGGTCGGCTCTCAACAGTTCAATGTCAGCTTCGAGCTCTGAAACCGATCGATTACCAGTGCCGGACTTACTTGTTGCGGCTGTCGCCATAATATCGCTCCTTGGGGTTACCCGGCATAAACGTCCTTCGGCAGTCAAGGTTCCAAACGGAACCAATCGACGTCGCATAACGTTGCATCGCTTTATTCATACAGGTTTTTCATGTCCAACAGGATTGTCAAGAAGGCGCCCATCGTAAGGCTGCCGCCCAAGTCGAATGTAGAGCTGCTGCTGCAGCGGTCAGCACAAATTTCGATCATCACGGTTGGACTGGTTGCAGCTGTATTTGCGCTCGACGCCGGCCAATATATTCTGGCGCCGGCGTGCCTGGGCATCGTGCTAGGACTGATGCTTGGACCCGTCGCGTCTCGCCTCGAGAAATACGGGTTGCCATCTGGCCTCTCAGCCACACTGGTTGTAATCCTGTTCATTGTCATCGTCGGAATGTTCTTGCTGGCGCTCGCCGCGCCACTTTCATTCTGGCTCTCCAGACTGCCGCAAATATGGGCCGACCTCCAATTGCAGCTTGCCGAGCTGAAGGGGCCGATCGAGTCGATCAAGAACATTCGCGACCAGTTGCGAGAAGCGGTTGGTTCTGGCGGTGTCACCGTTTCTGTTGACGATGGCGTTGACGTGGAAAGCGTGGCGGTTCTGGCACCCGCGGTTGTGGCCCAGATCCTGATCTTCTTTGCCTGTTTGTATTTCTTCGTCGCAACGCGCCATCAGACCCGGATTGCTGCGCTCAAGCTGTGTTTCGACAGGCGCATGCGCTGGCGCATCGCGCATATCTTCCGCGACGTCGAGCGGATGGTTTCGCAGTATCTGCTTTCAATCACCATTATCAATGCCGTTGAAGGTCTCGCCGTAACGATCGGGCTCTATCTAATCGGGGTGCCCTCTCCCATCCTCTGGGGGGCATTGGCCGCATTGGCAAATTTCGTCGTCTTTGTCGGACCGGCGGTCATGGTCGGGCTGCTTTTCTTGATCGGCCTCGCGGAGTTCGACACGCTTGGCGGGAGCCTGCTGCCGGTCACCGTCTATATGGCCATCAACCTGCTGGAGGCGCAGTTCGTGACACCGATGGTTATCGGAAGAACCATGACGCTCAATCCGTTCATCGTCGTGCTTGCCTTGATCTTCTGGATCTGGCTCTGGGGGCCGCTCGGCGGGTTCATCGCCATACCGGCGCTGCTGGTGGTTTACGCAGTCCTCAGAAACATCATCCCCGGCATCGCCTGGAGCGCAGACGAAATCGAACGCGAGTACCGCTGACCAGGACCCTAGAGAAGTGGTCGCTTCTCTTCCTCCAACCCTTCCCAGCCGGCCAACTCCATCAACCCCTCGACGCTGACAACCGAAAAGCCGCGATCCCGCCACATGATAAGCTTGCGGTCGATCAGCTTTCGGATCGTCTTGTTGGTATGAACAACGGAAAGGCCCAACGTGTCTGCGATGTGCTGCTGGGTGACCGGAATTTCGGCCGAATCGGACTGCCTGAGACCAACGGATCGGGAGCGGCTGGAGATGAATGCCAGCAGATAGGCGGCGCGCTCGATCGCGGTTCTGCGACCCAGACTCAAGAGGTTCTCGTCCAGTATCCGTTCTTCGCGCGAAGCGATCCAGGTGATGTCGTAGGCGAGGCCCGGATGCTTGCGGTAGAGTTCGAGCAGATTGTCGCGCTCGAACACACAAAGCAGCATCGGAGAGAGTGCTTCCACCGAATGCTGCATTTCGCCGAGCAGGCTGCCCTGCAACCCGATCATGTCGCCCGGCATGATGTAGTTGAGGATCTGCCTGCGTCCATCCGGCAGCAGCTTGTACCGGAAACCCCAGCCTGAAAGCACAGTGTAGAGATGGGCGCTGTGATTGCCCTCGACCAGGACGGTCGAGCCCTTGTCGACAGCCAGTTCCCCGGTCTTGAACTGGCTGATGAACTCCAGTTCCTGATCCTCGAAATCCCGGAATACATCCATCGCCCTCAGTGGACACTTCTCGCACGGATATTGCCGTGCGGAAAATTTCCGGCCCGGTGTACCAGCCAAACAGCTTCTCCTCTTAATCGATCGCGCTCCAGGGTCGTCTATAGCGCAATTGCAGGTGTTCCGGGCACTTTTCCATACGTGTCTTATTTAAATGACAGGAACTGCGATTGCCGCCATTACTGGCCGATTGCAGGAGAATTTAGCGAATTGCCCAAAGTTCTGGACGGATTGAAAATACTGGTTCTTGAAGACGAATTTCTGATCGCCATGGATGTCGAGCAACTGTGCAGGGACAATGGCGCTGATCAGGTTACGGTCATTCGCAGCCTGGAGGAAATCGACCACGAATCGGCGCACGAATATGATGCTGCGATCGTCGATGTCATGCTGGGTGGCAACTCGACGCTCGAATTTGCCGCCCGCCTTCGGGACGCCAGGCGACCGTTCGTGTTCGCCTCCGGCTACACCGACAACGAAGAACTGGCCAGAAACTTTCCGGACGTTGCCCTGATCAGCAAGCCCTATTCAGAAGCCGATCTTATCGACGCCATTGCCAAGGCCCGGGCCCGGATGAGCGTGGGATCAGGCTGCGCTTGATCCCATGACCTGTGCGGCGATTGCATCCGGGCCGAAATCCGCCTCGCCCGAAATCTGCAGAATCTCCTGCAACCGTGTTCGCGCGCGGCTGACGCGGCTCTTAATGGTGCCGATGGCGCAGCCGCAGATCTCGGCCGCTTCATCGTAGGAGAAGCCTGAGGCCCCGATCAGAATGATCGCCTCGCGCTGGTCTTCCGGCAATTGCTCAAGAGCCACCCTGAAATCCTTCAGGTCAAGCTGGCCATGCTGGCTGGGGTGAACGGCCAGCCGAGCGGTCATGATGCCGTCCGAATCCTGCACCTCGCGTCCGCGCTTGCGCATCTGCGAATAGAATTCATTGCGCAAGATGGTGAAGAGCCACGCCTTGAGGTTGGTGCCAGGCTGGAAGCTCTGATGCTTGTCCCATGCCTTTACCAGCGTTTCCTGGACGAGGTCGTCGGCTTTGTCCGCATTCTGCGAGAGCGAAACGGCAAAGGCACGCAGACTGGGGATCGCGCCAATCAAATCCGACTTGAATGCCACGGATACAGCCATAGCCTCAGTCCTTCTTACGTGCGGGTTCAGCCTTTTCAAGCTGGCTCAGCAGATCGGCAAAACGGTCGGGAACATCGTCCGACACGAGGTCGTCATAATATTGTTTCAGTTTGCGCGCGATCTCGGTGTTTGCGCCAAGCGGATCGGCATTTGCCGAACTGGAGTGCGTGGCGTTTTGCATGCCAGTATCCTTCTTCTTCATGATCGCTGCGTCGCCCCCTTATGTCCGCAAACCACCGGGCTCGTCGAAACCCGGCCCGTTTCCGGTTGCCGTTGTAGACGCCCAAACGCGGCATGAGTAGAATGGTTCCACCGTTCGCACATTTTTCCGGAACCTTTTCACGCCAACCCCGTTATTTGCACCTGAGCCGCATGTCTGCGGCCAAGATTTCGTCACTTGAGGGAGACGCACCACATGAGCCTATCTGCAACCATTGCCCCGCATCTGCCATTCTTGCGTCGGTTCTCGCGCGCTGTGTCGGGATCGCAGCACAGTGGTGACGCACTGGTCGCTGCGATGCTTGAGGCAATCATTGCCGATGTGAGCATCTTTCCAAAGGCTTCCAACGAGCGTATCGCGCTTTATCGCTTGTTTTCCGACCTCTTCACGTCGGTATCGATCCGCGTTCCTCAGGAATCCGCCCCGACAGCCTGGGAGCAGCGCACGGCCGCCAATCTCGGCGCGCTTGCACCGCGCGCCAGGCAGGCATTTCTGCTGATCGCGGTCGAGGGGTTCTCGAATGAAGAGGCGGCAGAGATTCTCGACACCACGGATGCAGAGTTTTCGGATCTGCTGGCCGAGGCAAGCAGGGAAATCTCCAGGCAGGTCGCAACCGATATCCTGATAATCGAAGACGAGCCTCTGATCGCCATGGATATCGAACAGATGGTCGAAAGTCTGGGCCATCGGGTCGTTGGAACGGCGCGTACGCGCGCCGAGGCAATTGCCATGTTCGCCAAATCGAATGCCAAGATGGTGTTGGCCGATATCCAGCTCGCCGACGGCAGTTCGGGCATCGATGCGGTGAACGAGATCTTGGGCACGACGGCCGTCCCGGTGATCTTCATCACCGCATTTCCAGAACGGCTGTTGACCGGTGAGCGTCCGGAGCCAGCCTTTCTTGTGACCAAGCCTTTCAACCCGGACATGGTCAAGGCCCTGATCAGTCAGGCGCTCTTCTTCGAGCGTCAGGCCAAGGCGGCGGCCTGACGTAACGAGTTGCCGCCCCAGCTGGTTGCGGCGGGCGTCGAACTCGCGTTCTGACTGGGAATAGCCAAGTCATTGCGCGGGCAAGAGATACCATGATCCAAAGGGGTCGCCATCGGGCGGCCTTTTTTGCGCCGGGCCGGAACGAATTCCAAGCACCGCCGTTTTCGAGATAAGATAAAGGAGGCGAACCATGCTTTACTGGGCTCTTGTGTTTCTAGTGGTCGCTATCATCGCGGGTGCACTTGGATTTGGTGGCATAGCCGGAACGTCGGCTGGCATCGCACAGATTCTCTTTTTCGTCTTTCTTGCCTTTCTGGTCATCTCGTTGCTGGCGGGACTTTTCCGCCGCGCCTGACCGGCTGAAGGCACATGAATACTGGGAGCCGACCCCCTCAAACGGTTTCCAGTTGCCGCCGGGCAGTGACACCGCAAGGTACGCTGTCCGGCGGACGTTTTTCGAGCGGCGTTGAATTGTGCCCACCACGGAGACGGCGACTAAGTTGAACCGGGATGTTTTGTGTTGCCTAGCCAGATCGAAAGCGAGCCGGAAGCTGCCGTTGCCCTGTTGAGGGCGCTTAGAAATACCGCCATATCCGTGTTCTATCAGGACGCCGATCTGCGCTTCCTCTGGGCAAGAAACGTCCCAGAAGGATGGCTGAGCGGCAACATATCAGGCGCAACCGATGCCGACCTGTTCCCGTCGCCAATCGCCGAACGCGTGATCACCGCCAAGCAGGCGGCCATGACTGCACGCGAAGCGGACCGGTTTGAGATCAGGATCCCCGGAGGAGCCGGCGCGCATTGGTTCGATATCTGGATCGACCCTGACATCGATCAGGACGGCAATGTCAAAGGTCTGATCACGACAGCAGTCGAGACAACCGATCTCAAGCGCCGCGAGGAAACACTGCGCGGCCTGTTGCGCGAAGTCAGCCATCGCTCGCGCAATCTGCTCGCCATCATCCAGAGCATCGCCAACCAGAGCGGGCGGTTCTCAACGACGCTGGACCAGTTCCTCAGCCGCTTTCGCGGACGTCTGCAGTCGCTTGCGGCATCCCAGGATCTGGTGACATCGTCCAACTGGCGCGGCGCAAGCCTCGGTGAGCTGGTGATCGGTCAGGTCGCTCGCTATAGCCTTGCACCGTTGAACTCTGTCCGTTTCGCGGGGCCGAGCCCATGGCTCAACCCCAATGCAGCCTTGCATGTCGGGCTTGCCGTCCATGAACTCGCCGTCAATTCCGTGAGTTTCGGCGCACTGGCCAGGCCGGACGGTTTCGCAACGGTCACGTCCAGCCTGGGATCGGGGGCTTCGGGACAGCCGTCGCTTACCCTCATTTGGCAGGAGACGATTGCGCCGGCAGACGAGCCCGAGCCGAGCGATGAAGTCAGGGAGCGCCGCTTTGGCAGCATCGCGCTTGAAAGGATTGTCCCCGCGTCCCTGGACGGCACAGCAACGCTTGACCTTTCGGGTGGCCAACTGACTTACACACTGACCATGCCTATCGGCAATTTTGAAGCGGAATAACAACGACTTAAGGCTGGCCGGAGAAAACCGGCAGCCTTCTGCGGGAACCCGACTGCCGCCAACCCGTTGTGGTGTCAGGAAAGGTGAACCCAATGGAACACATCGCCGCCTTGCTGCTCATAATCGGATGCTCTGAAGACATGAAACAGTGCCACGAGTTGCCTGCTCCGGTCCCGGTGTTCGAAACGGTCGAAGAATGCGAAAGTGAACTGCAACCTTCCATCAACTTTTTCGCCAACCAGCGTTCCCAGATAATCGCCAAATGTGTGACCGTCGATCC
>JBBSOT010000006.1:0-37438 GCA_038259455.1 Hyphomicrobiales bacterium
AACTTTCTTATCCACCCCGCCGCCGCCCGCCTTATCATCGTCGGCAGTTTCTCCCGCCGGGAACGCCGATCATGACGGTGGTTTGCGGGGAGAAACCGGCGCCTCCGCCGTGCGGCTATCGTGGCTGCATGGCCGGGGAGGTTCCGTCCAGAGGCTCCCCTGGGGGTACTAAGGCCCCCGCACGTCGGAGATAAAGGCGCACATCGCTCGCCTGGCATAGCATTCCTGTGGCGGGACGCAGCGGAACGGACGGGATCAGAAATCGCCGGATCAGCGGGTCGCAAGACCGCCTTTCAATACTTCTAGACTGCGGTCCCGACCCGCCGGTCTTCCCGACTACCAGCAATGGCCAGACCGGAAACGGGGCGTGGCAACGGGGAGACTTACCCGTCGCGCGCCCCTTTCGCATCTGCGAAAAAACCTGTATGAGCCGCGCAACCGAAGTAAGCGGCGCCGAGAGTTGCGCCCGCAGCACCCCCGAGACCCTATCATGAACCTCCGCAATATCGCGATCATCGCGCACGTCGACCATGGCAAGACCACGCTGGTCGACCAGCTTCTCAAGCAGGCGGGCTCGTTCCGCGAGAACCAGCGCGTCGCCGAACGCGCCATGGATTCCAACGACCTCGAAAAGGAACGCGGCATCACCATCCTGGCCAAGGCGACCTCGGTCGACTGGAAAGACTACCGCATCAACATCGTCGATACGCCGGGCCACGCCGATTTCGGCGGCGAGGTGGAGCGCATCCTGTCGATGGTCGATTCGGCCATCGTGCTGGTCGACGCCGCCGAGGGCCCGATGCCGCAGACCAAGTTCGTGGTCGGCAAGGCGCTCAAGGTCGGACTGAAGCCGATCGTCGTGATCAACAAGATCGACCGTCCCGATGCGCGCCATGTCGAGGTCGTCAACGAGGTGTTCGACCTGTTTGCAGCGCTCGACGCCACCGACGAACAGCTCGACTTCCCGATCCTCTACGGTTCGGGCCGCGATGGCTGGGTGTCGGAGAATCCGGAAGGCCCCAAGGACCAGGAACTGGGGCCGCTGTTCGACCTGATCATCAAGCACGTGCCGGCGCCGACCGTGCATCCGGGCCCGGTCCGCATGATCGGCACGCTTCTGGAAGCCAACCCGTTTCTCGGCCGCATCATCACCGGCCGCATCGAATCCGGCACGCTGAAGTCGAACCAGCCGGTCAAGGTTCTGGCCAATGACGGCTCGCTGGTCGAGACCGGCCGTATTTCCAAGATCCTCGCCTTCCGCGGCCTCGAGCGCCAGCCGATCGACGAGGCGCAGGCGGGCGACATCGTCGCCATTGCCGGCCTGTCGAAGGGCACGGTCGCCGACACATTCTGCGACCCGGCCGTCACCGAGCCGCTGCACGCGCAGCCGATCGATCCACCGACCGTCACCATGTCCTTCATCGTCAACGATTCGCCGCTTGCCGGCACCGAGGGCGACAAGGTCACCAGCCGCGTCATCCGTGACCGGCTGATGCGCGAGGCAGAGGGCAATGTGGCGCTGAAGATCGAGGAGTCGACCGAAAAGGATTCCTACTTCGTGTCGGGCCGCGGCGAGCTGCAGCTTGCCGTGCTGATCGAGACGATGCGCCGCGAGGGCTTCGAGCTTGCCGTGTCGCGTCCGCGCGTCGTCATGCAGAGGGGTGAAGACGGCGAACTGCTCGAGCCGATCGAGGAAGTCGTCATCGACGTCGACGAGGAACACGCCGGCATCGTCGTGCAGAAGATGTCGGAGCGCAAGGCCGAGATGGTCGAGCTGCGGCCGTCCGGCGGCAATCGCCAGCGCATCGTCTTCCACGCGCCGACGCGTGGCCTGATCGGCTACCAGTCGGAACTGCTCACCGACACGCGCGGCACGGCGGTGATGAACCGCCTGTTCCACAGCTACCAGTCCTACAAGGGCGATATCGCACAGCGGTCGAACGGCGTTCTGATCTCCAACGATTCGGGCGAAGCGGTGGCCTTTGCGATGTGGAACCTCGAGGATCGCGGCCCGATGGTCATCGACGCCGGCGTCAAGGTCTATCAGGGCATGATCATCGGCATCCACAGCCGTGACAACGACCTTGAGGTCAACGTGCTGAAGGGCAAGAAGCTGACCAACATCCGTGCCGCCGGCAAGGACGAGGCCGTCAAGCTGACGCCGCCGATCCGCATGACGCTTGAGCGGGCGCTGGCCTGGATCCAGGACGACGAACTGGTCGAGGTGACGCCGAAGACCATCCGTCTGAGGAAGCTCTATCTCGACCCGAACGAGCGCAAGCGCTTCGAGAAGTCGGCAAAGACCGCAGGCGCCGCCTGACAGCGACGCCCGGCCGAACAGGCCGGGCTGTTCACGCCACCCCAGGATCGGTTATCATCGCGTGGTGATAGCGGCTTGCGGAGGCCCGCCATGGAATACACCTCTCTCCTGATCTTCGCCGGTGCGCTGCTGGTCGCCGCCGGTTCGCCCGGCCCGTCGATCGCCGCGCTCGTCGCCCGCGTCATCGCCAGGGGCTTTCGCGACGTGCTGCCTTTTCTTGCCGCGATGTGGGTCGGCGAGGCGATCTGGCTGTCGCTGGCGGTGTTCGGCCTCGCCTTCGTGGCGCAGAGCTTCCATATCGCCTTCGTCATCGTGAAATGGGCAGGCGTCGCCTACCTGGCGTGGCTCGCGTCGAAGATGTGGAGCGCCCCGGTCAGGGTCGATAACGAGCCCATGCCGCGTTCCGATTCGCCGCTTCGCCTGTTTGCGGCGGGCATGGCGGTCACGCTCGGCAATCCCAAGATCATGATGTTCTATCTCGCCCTGCTGCCGACCATCATCGATCTCGGTTCCGTCACGTTGACCGGCTGGGCCGAACTGACGCTCACCATGGCTGCGGTGCTGGTCGCCATCGACCTGGCGTGGGTTCTGGCAGCCAGCCAGGCGCGAAAGCTCCTGAAAAGTCCGCGCGCCATGAAACTCGCCAACCGCGTCAGCGCCACCACCATGGCTGGCGCGGCGGCGGCAATCGCTGCGCGCTGAGCCTCCCGGCGATAGCGTCATCGCGGTTTCATCCTGACCCTGCATTTTCGCCCGGTGGTGGCGAGATGTGCGGTCGCCAAATGCCAGCCATCTGCTACGATGCGCGCAAAGCATGCTGATCGGGAGGATTTTGACGCCATGGCAATTCGCGCCAGGACCGCTGCAACGAAAAAGAAGCCAGCGCCGTCAAAGGCCCCCAGCGACAGCTTCGCCGACTTTCTGCTCGCGCGCGCACCCGCCGAGGACGCCGCCGCCTATGAGCCAGCGGTTCTGCAAAAGGCTGCGGAGCTGGCGCGCAAGACGGTCTTGCTGCACCGCAAGGGCGAAAGCGTCGTCGCCGTCGACAACGATCCCGAGATCGTGCGAAACGGCCGCCAGGTTACCGTGGTGACCGTCGTCAACGACAACATGCCGTTCCTGTTCGATTCCGTGCTTGCCGAGATCTCCGAGACCGCCGGAGATCCGGTTCTGGTGACCCACCCGGTCATCGGTGTGCGCCACAGCAAGAAGGGTGTCAGCGAAATCCTCCCCGAGGCTTCGCCCGCCAAGGACTCCGAGCTTGACCGGCTCAGCGTGATCCACGTGCATGTCGCCCAGCTCAGCGTCGATCAGGCGAAGAAGCTGACGAGGGGCCTGGAGCACGTCGTGCGCCAGGTGCGCTCGGCGGTTGCCGGCTGGAAGCCGATGCTGGCCAGGCTCGACCAGTCGATCTCCGAATTCCGCTATGCGCCCGTCCCGCTCGACAAGGCTGCCGTTGGCGAGGCAATCGCCTTTCTGGAGTGGCTGCGCGACGACAACTTCACCTTTCTGGGCATGCGCGAATTCCGCTATTCGGGCGGCGAGAAGAGCGGCACGCTGACCCGTTCCAAGGATCCGGGGCTCGGCATCCTGTCAGATCCCGACGTGCGGGTACTTCGTCGCCCTACGGACGGTGTTTCGACAACGCCTGAAGTGCGCGCCTTCCTGCACGGCCCCGACCCGCTGATCGTTACCAAGGCCAACGCCAAGTCGGTGGTCCACCGGCGCATCTATCTCGACTATATCGGGCTCAAGGCCTACGACAAGCGCGGCGCGCTTTCCGGCGAACTGCGGATCGTTGGCCTTTTCACCTCGACCGCCTACACGCGCTCGGTGATGAAGATCCCCTATCTGCGCTCCAAGGCCGAGACAGTGATCCAGAAGTCGGGCTTCGATCCGGCAGACCATTCGGGCAAGGCGCTGATCAACGTGCTGGAAAGCTATCCGCGCGACGAACTTTTCCAGATCGCGGTGCCGACGCTGCGCAAGCATACCGAGGCCATACTGGGCCTGATCGAGCGTCCGCGTGTCAGGGTGCTCTACCGTGTCGACCAGTTCGACCGCTTCGTCTCGGTCATCACATTCGTGCCGCGTGACCGCTATGACAGCATCGTGCGCGAAAAGATCGGCGCCTACCTCAAGAATGCGTTCGAGGGCCGGTTGTCGGCCTATTATCCGGCCTTTCCGGAAGGGGGGCTGGCGCGCGTCCATTTCATCATCGGGCGTTCCGGGGGCAAGACGCCGAAAATTGACACGGCTACGCTTGAAGCGGCCGTCCACGCCATCATCCGCACCTGGGAAGATGCGTTGCGCGAGGCCGCTGCCAATGCCGGATCCGACACCGGCCTCCTGGCCATCGCCGGACGCTTTCCCGAAAGCTATCGCGGCTCCTTCACGGCGGCGGAAGCGCTTCGTGATGCCCGCCGGATAGATCGCATCTCGTCAGACAATCCGATCTCGATCGATTACTATCGGCGCGCCGACCAGGCTTCCGAGCAGGCGGCGCTCAAGATCTATCATCATGGCCGGCCGGTGGCGCTGTCGCGGCGGGTTCCGCTGCTCGAAAACATCGGCTTTCGGGTCATCAGCGAGCGCACCTTCGAGGTCGCCGACGATGATGGTGGCGCTGTGTTCGTGCACGACATGGAGCTTGAGAACGCGTTCGGCAAACCGATCGACCTGACAGATGGCGGCGGACTGTTCGAGGAGGTGTTCCTGTCGGTGTGGAACGGCGAAGCCGACAATGACGGCTATAATTGCCTCGCGCAGACCGGTGGGCTCGGCTCATCGGCAATCGGGATCCTGCGCGCCTATGGCCGCTATCTCCAGCAGGCCGGCATTCCGCAGAGCCAGGAGTTCATTGCCGCGGTGCTCAATCGCTATCCGGATATTGCGCGCGCCCTCCATGCCATGTTCGTGGCACTGCATGACCCCAAATCGGGCAAGGACGGCCAGACGACGGCGAAACACCTGAAGGCAAAGATCAAGGATGCGCTGGAAGATGTTCCCAACATCGACGATGACACGATCATCCGGCGCTACCTGAACCTTGTCGAAGCGTCGCTTAGGACCAACCATTTCGTCGCCGGCATCAGGCAAAGCGGCAAGTCGCTGGCCATCAAGCTTGACTCGCGAATGGTCGAGGGCCTGCCGGAGCCGCGCCCATGGCGTGAAGTCTTTGTCTATGGACCGGAGGTGGAAGGGGTGCATCTGCGCTTCGGATCGGTGGCGCGCGGTGGCCTGCGCTGGTCCGACCGGGCCCAGGATTATCGAACGGAAGTGCTCGGGCTGGTCAAGGCGCAGCAGGTCAAGAATGCCGTCATCGTGCCGGTTGGCGCCAAGGGCGGCTTCTTCCCCAAGCGCCTGACGATTGGCCTCAGCCGCGATCAGGTATTCGAGACGGGCAAGGCCGCCTATGTGAACTTCGTATCGAGCCTCCTGTCGATCACCGACAATATCGATGGCGACAAGGTTGTCCCGCCCGAGGGCATAGTACGGCGTGACGGCGACGACCCCTATTTTGTCGTTGCCGCCGACAAGGGAACGGCGACTTTCTCCGACACTGCCAATGCCATCAGCCAGGCGCATGATTTCTGGCTCGACGACGCCTTCGCATCGGGCGGGTCGGCCGGCTACGATCACAAGAAGATGGGCATTACGGCCAGGGGCGCCTGGGAGGCCGTAAAGCGGCATTTCAGGGAAATGAACCGCGATATCCAGACAATGCCGTTCACCGTCGTCGGTGTCGGCGACATGTCGGGAGATGTGTTCGGCAACGGCATGCTGCTGTCGCCGGCGACGCGGCTCATTGCTGCCTTCGACCATCGGGACATCTTCATCGATCCTGATCCGGACATTGCCGCCTCCATGGCCGAGCGCCAGCGCATGTTCGCGCTGCCGCGGTCCAGTTGGCAGGATTACGATATTTCGAAGCTGTCGCCAGGCGGCATGATTGTCTCGCGCCAGAAGAAGTCCATCGTGCTGTCGGCCGAGGCGGCTGCCGCGATAGGCCTGCAAAAGACAACTGCATCGCCGACCGAGATCATGCGGGCGATCCTCAAGGCGGATGTCGACCTACTATGGTTTGGAGGCATTGGCACCTACGTCCGGTCGACAAGCGAGAGCAACCAGGATGTCGGCGACCGCGCCAATGACTCGCTGCGCATTACTGCGGACGAGGTCGGTGCCAGGGTCATCGGCGAGGGTGCAAATCTGGGCGTTACGCAACGCGCGCGCATCCAGTTCGGGTTGCTCGGCGGCGCCTGCAACTCCGATGCGATTGACAATTCCGGCGGCGTCAACTGTTCCGATGTCGAGGTCAACATCAAGATCGCGCTGGCCGCGGCGATGCGCAAGGGTTCGCTGTCGCGGCAGGCGCGAAACAAGCTGCTGTCGGAAATGACGAATGAGGTCGCCGATCTCGTGCTTGCCAACAATTACGGACAGACACTTGCGCTGTCAGTAATGCGCAAGAGCGGTCTTGCCGACTTTCCTCATCAAGTCAGGTTCATAGCCGCGCTGGAGGCGAGGGGCCTGCTGGACCGTGCCGTCGAGACCCTGCCGTCCGCGGTGGCTCTTGCCGAACGAGAGTCGCGCGGTGAGCCGCTCACAAGGGCAGAACTCGGCGTCCTTCTCGCCTACGCAAAGATCGTGCTGTTCTCCGACATCGTCAGCTCCGATGTACCTGACGATCCGCATTTCGACCGCGATCTCATGGGCTATTTTCCCGAGCGCATGGAGAAGAAGTTCTCAGGCGAGATTCGCGGACACCGGCTGCGCCGTGAGATCATTGCCACGGTCATCGCCAACGACCTGATTGATCGTGGCGGTGCCTCATTTGTCACGCGCCTGCAAGACGCAACTGGCCGCAGCGCGCGCGATATCGTGCGCGCCTTCACCGTCGTGCGGGATGGGTTCGACCTGCCGGCGCTCTATCGCGAGATCGATGCGCTGGACAACAAGATCGATGGCCAGGTCCAACTCGACCTCTACGCAACTGTCGGCCGGATGGCGCTTGCGGCGACGATGGGTGACCTCAAGAGCGGTGCCGGCAACGGTTCGCTTGGCGAGCAGATTGCCGAGCTTCAGGCCGCCCGCAAGGCGCTGGAGCCGAAACTCATGTCTCTGATCCCGTCCTTTGGCAGGGAATGGATAGAGGAGCGCCGGCATGGGCTGTTCAAGGGCGGGACGCCGCAAAGCCTGGCTGAAAGGCTGGCGATGATAGACACCTCTGCGCTGATCCCGGACATCGCTCTGGTCGCGAAGGCCGCGAACGCCTCATTGGCAGAAGCGGCCAAGGCGTTCTTCGCTATCACGGACGCTTTCCGGATCGGCCGGATCGAAGACGCAGCCCGTTCCATCACGCCGTCTGACTATTATGATGGTCTCGCCCTGACGCGGTCAGGCGAAATGATCGGTGCAGCGCGCCGCGGCATGGCTGTGGCTGCACTCTCCAGCCATGGGAAATCTGCCGACCCGGTTGCGGCCTGGCTTGAGGAAGGCGGCGAGCGCATCGCAAAAGTCCGCGAGCGTTTGCAGGCGCTGACCGAGGGCAGCGAGATAACCGTATCCCGACTGACCGTCGCCTCGGGGCTTATGAGCGATCTGGGCGACAATGGATGACCACTTCCTTGGATGCTGAGCCGTCTCAGGTTGCCGCTGCGCCGTCGCCGAGGCGCGGCGTTTGGGGCTGGATGCTGTTCGACTGGGCGGCTCAACCCTTCTTTACGGTGGTGACGACATTCATTTTCGGTCCCTATGTGGTGTCGCGCATGGCCAGCGATCCGGCCATGGGTCAGGCAGCATGGGGCTACGGCATTGCGGCTGCCGGCTTTGCCATTGCCATACTGTCGCCAGTCCTGGGTTCGATCGCCGACCAGACCGGGCCGCGCAAGCCGTGGATCGGCTTCTTCGCCGCGATCCAGATCAGCAGTCTGTGCGCGCTATGGTTTGCTGCGCCCGGGTCGAACCTGTTTCTGGTCGTTCTGTGCTTCTCGCTGGCCTCTGTGGCGGCGGAATTCTCGACGGTGTTCAACGATTCGATGATGTCGCGGTTGGTGTCAAAAGCCGACATCGGCAAGATCTCCAACATCGCCTGGGGTCTCGGCTATCTCGGCGGCATGATCGTGCTGATCTTCGTCGTCGCCTGCATGGCTGCGTCGCCGGAAACCGGCAAGACAATCATCGGCATCGATCCCATATTCGGGCTTGATCCGCGGCTGGGTGAAGATGCGCGCGCCACCGGTCCGCTGTCGGCAGCCTGGTATTTTGTCTTCATCCTGCCGATGTTCTTCTTCACCCCCGATGCGGTGAAGGGGGCGGCCATAGGGCCTGCGGTCAGGCAGGGTCTGTCGGAACTCAAGTCGACAATGAAGGAAGTGCGTCAGCGCGGCGGCATATTGTGGTTCCTGATTGCCCGGATGATCTATCAGGACGGCGTCAACGCATTGCTGGCGCTCGGAGGGGTTTTTGCCGCGGCGATGTTCGGCTGGTCGATCACCGAGATCGGCATTTTCGGGATCATCCTCAACGTCGTCGCCATCTTCGGCTGCCTTGTGGCCAGCCGTCTCGACACCATGCTCGGCTCGAAGCAGGTGGTGATGGTGGCGCTGGTGATGTTGACCGTGGCGACTGTTGGCATCGTTTCGACCGGACCGGGATTCACGCTGTTCGGTCTGCTGATGCTGCCCGGCGCCGATACGGGCGGGCTGTTCGGGACGCCGGCCGAAAAGGCCTACATCCTGTTCGGCCTGCTGATCGGTCTTGCCTTCGGCCCGGTCCAGGCCTCATCGCGATCCTATCTGGCGCGCAGCGTGTCGGTTGCCGAGTCCGGGCGCTATTTCGGCATCTATGCGCTGGCCGGGCGGGCAACGAGCTTCACGGCGCCTTTCCTGGTGGCCACGGTGACGGCGATCAGCGGCTCGCCGCGGCTCGGCATGTCGATGATCCTGTTGTTCCTGATCGCGGGCATGGCCGTGCTTTGGCCGGTGCCTTATCCGGCAGACCGGCGTGGGGACTGACCGCGGTCAATGCCGGAAATGGCGCGTCCCGGTGAAGATCATGGCAATACCGTGCTCATCGGCGGCAGCGATCACATCCTCGTCGCGCATCGAACCTCCCGGCTGGATGACGGCCGTGGCGCCCGCCTCGATGGCCGAGATCAGCCCATCGGCAAAGGGGAAAAAGGCGTCGGAGGCGACGACCGAGCCATTGGTCAGGGGCTCGGCCAGCCCGGCGGCCTCGGCAGCATCCTGTGCCTTGCGCGCCGCGATGCGCGAGGAATCGACGCGGCTCATCTGGCCGGCGCCAATGCCGACCGTGGCGAGATCGCGCGCATAGACGATGGCGTTCGACTTGACGTGCTTGGCAACACGGAACGCGAATCTGAGGTCGGCCATTTCCTTTTCGGTCGGCGCACGCTTGGTGACGACTTTGAGTTCCAGATCGTCGATCACCGCGTTGTCGCGCCCCTGCACCAGGAGTCCGCCAGCGACGGATCTGACCATCATGCCGGCCGTTCGCGGATCGGGCGTTGACCCGGCGATAAGCAGTCTGAGGTTCTTCTTTCCCGCAACGATTGCCTTTGCCTCTTCGCTGGCATCGGGCGCGATGATGACCTCCGTGAATGTCTTGACGATCTCCTCGGCGGCCTCGGCATCAAGCAGGCGGTTCAATGCCACGATACCGCCGAAGGCCGAAACCGGATCGCAGGCCAGCGCCTTGCGATAGGCGTCGAGCAGCGTCGCGCCTTCGGCGACACCGCACGGATTGGCGTGCTTGATGATGGCGATCGCTGCAGTGCGGGAGGCATCGAACTCGCCAACGAGTTCGTAGGCGGCATCGGTGTCGTTGATGTTGTTGTAGGAGAGTTGCTTGCCCTGCAACTGTCGCGCCGTGGCAACGCCGGGTCGCGGATCGCCGGTGACATAGAATCCGGCCTGCTGATGAGGATTTTCGCCATAGCGCATGACGCTCTCGAGCTTGCCGCCGAAGGCGCGCCATGTCGGGTGCTCGATCTCCAGCGCCTCGGCGAACCAGCCGGAGATTGCCGCATCATAGGCGGCGGTGCGCGCGAAGGCCTTTGCGGCGAGCTTCTGCCGAAACTCGAAAGACAGGCTGCCGATATTCATCTCAAGAGCGTTGATCACCGGGGCATAATCGTCGGGATCGGTGACGGTGGCGACATAGGCATGGTTCTTGGCCGATGCCCGCACCATCGCCGGCCCGCCGATGTCGATATTCTCGATCACCGATGCATAATCGGCACCGGAAAAGCGCACCTGCTCGAACGGGTACAGATTGACCACAAGCAGATCGATCGGTTCGATGCCGTGCTCGCGCATGGCCACGGCGTGCTCGGGATCGTCCCGGATGCCGAGCAGGGCACCGTGCACCGAGGGATGCAAGGTCTTCACGCGGCCGTCCATGATTTCGGGAAAGCCGGTGACGTCGGAGACGTCGCGCACGGCAATGCCGGCTTCGGCAATGGCTTTGGCGGTGCCGCCTGTCGAAACGAGCTCCACGCCGGCCTTTACAAGAGCTGCGGCAAATTCGGTCAGCCCGGATTTGTCGGATACGGAGAGCAGCGCCCGCCTAACTGGAACAAGGTCGGGAGCGGGGATGTTCTTCGAGGCAACGGCCATTGGGAAGAGCCCTTCACATGCGGTGCGGGTTGAAGGCGCGCCCTAGCACAAGCGGCCGGGAAATCAAATCACTCGTCACAGCGGCCAGGTTCAATCTCGGGGCAGGAAGTCTTCGCTGTGGGTGCGGGTAAGCTGCCAGTGCACTTCCTGAATTTCGGACGCCTTGAAGGTCAGCACGATCTGCCGACTGCGGCGCGGTCCGCCCAGACCGGCAAAATAGATGGAATCTTCCACCTGGGGCGTAACCTCGACACATGACATCACCCAACGGTCGCTGCGCGGAGCGGTGAGTACCAGCCGGTCCTCCTCGTCGTGGAAGAGTTCGACATCGGGATGCATGTGAAAGCGAACGACAACGGTGTCGCGCCCATCATTACGGGCAGGCGCACCGCCAGCCCGCAGGAAGCGATCGAGGCCGACGAGCACGCTGCCGTTTTCCGAAAGTGACAATTCGCGTTCGTGATAGATCCCGAACTGGGCAACATAGCCGTCATGGCTGGCGATGAAGCCCTGCAGTCCCGGCTTGTCCGTGCGACGGCACGGCACGCTTTTCGGCCCGCTGATTATGGGAGGACTTGCGAGGTCGTTGATCCGGATAGAGTGGTTGAACCGCGCGGAGGACGTGTCGTTGAGCGTTGCCGTGGAATGGGCTGCCGTGGCGCGCGCCAGAGGTCTGAACTCGGATGCGCCATATGTATCCACGCCACAGTTCACGACAAAATGCTGGCGGCCGGACGACATCTCGAAGGCGAGACAGCCGGCATGAGCGGAGTTGGAAACGTCGATCGGGGGTGCGGCGCCGGTGTCTGCAATCACTGTCGTACCCCCCATCGCAAGACGCTCATATCCTGAATGGGGGGCGTGAAGGAGCGGTGCCCCTTCGGTGTCATCATGCCTGAGGATCGCCGCGATGCGATCGTGGATCGTCGCACCCATGCCGTTGAAACGCGCCAGGCTGCCGTCCTGGTGGCGGAAGAAGCGCAATGCCGGGAGCATCCGATCCACCGCGTTGATGAGCGCCTCAGGCGGCGCCTCGGCCTGGTTGGCATAGGTGTAGCGCAGCGGCAGCAGGTCAGCCAGAAGTTCCATCACGCTAAGCGGATTGCGCGAGATATGGCCGCCGTCAGGCAGGATCTGCCGTTCAAGTTCCTGGGCCAGATTGCGTGTGGCGTTACGCAATGCCGAAGCCGGCGCCGGCAGCGACAAGGCTGAAAATGCCAGCGCGATGCGGGCGCGCAGGCGGTCCTTGCCATCCGGCATTTCCTTGACCACCGATCGCAGATATCGGATCTGAACGGCAAGCGATTTCAGGAAGGCCCGGTAGAACGGAAACTCGGCACCCTGAAGCACGACGGATGAATGCTGCAGCCACGCAATGACGCGCTTGGCGGTCGTCGCCGGTTCCCAGGCGACGCCCGAAATCCTGCCGCCATGGGTGACGATCCAGTCCGAGACAAGCGCACGGGCATTGGCGGCTGCCAGGTCGGTGCCGGCGGCGCGCATGTGGCGCAGCCAGCGGAAGCCGTGCAATGTTTTTTGCCAGCCGCGATTGGCGACCTCGATCTGAAACGGCGATTCGCCGCCGGTTTCCACCAGATGACCGGACAATGGAAACCGCCCGTAGTAGATTTCAAGCGCGATCTGCGAATCAGCCAGCCTCAGATCCGGGGGAGCGATGAGAACCCGCTCAGGCGTGCGGCCCGAGTAACGCCAGCGATAGGCGGGACCAGAACGCAGCCTCCGTCTGGTCTTGCGCCACATCTCGCGTGCGACGAGCGTCCAAAGACGCGTCGTGTTGCCCGTCGCAGTCGCCAAAGAAATCTCTCCCGATATTGCCGCGCCACTCGCGCGACCCAAACCCCTGCGAATAGCCTAAATGATTCAGCAATTTATACGAGAGTGAATATTACGTGAAGGGCATTGCCGGGATTTAGCCCACTCTGGAAAGTCGCGCGGCGAAGAATCCGTCGAGCCCCGAAATCGCCGGCCCGCCGATGTTCAGGTCTGATGGCGTGGTTCGCAAAGTGCCCTGTTCGGTGAGGAAGTCATCGATGCCCCGGATCTCGCCAGGCGTGACGGGATCGGGGGACGCGGTGGGGTTTGCGGCCAGAAAATCAGCGTAGAGCTGTTCGCCTTCCAGCGGATCGAGCGAACAGTTGGAGAAAACGATGCGACCACCCGGTCGCACCAGGGAAACCGCAGCCTTCAGCATTTTTGCCTGGAGCGCAGCGAGCTTTTCGACATCGGCCGGCGATTTTGTCCAAGGCACGTCGGGATGGCGCCGAACCGTGCCGGTCGACGAGCAGGGCGCGTCGAGCAGCACCGCGTCGAACAGCACGTCGGGCCGGAAATCCAGCACATCGGCTTGCAGAAGCCGTGCCGACAGGCCAAGTCGCTCGAGATTCTGGCCGAGTCGGGCAAGCCGATTCTTTGAAACGTCAATTGCCGTCACGTCGGCGCCAGCCAGAACCAGCTGTGCGGTCTTGCCGCCCGGCGCGGCGCAAAGGTCAGCAACCGTCGCGCCGGCGATATCGCCGAACAGCCTGGCCGGCAGACTGGCGGCGGCGTCCTGTACCCACCATTGGCCATCCGCAAACCCCGGCAGGTCGACGATGTTGCCACCGAGCTTTTCGACGCGCACCGTGCCCATTGGCAAGACGATGCCGCCGAGTTGCTCGGCCCACATGGCCGGATCGGATTTGACGGAGAAGTCGACCGGGGCCTCGACCCGGTGGGCCGCCATGATGGCTTTCGCCTTTTCGTTGCCATAGGCGGCAAACAGTCGATCGGCAAACCAGGCGGGTGCATCGGATGTGTTTTCGAGCATCGGCCCGAGTTCTTCGTCCTTGGCGCGGGCCAGCGATCGCAGGACACCGTTGACGAGACCCGAAAAGCGTGCCGTGCGGGGATCTGCCTTGGCGTGGGTGACCGCGAGATCGACTGCGGCGCTGTCTGGAATGTCGAGAAACAGGATCTGCGCGGCTGCGACATGCAGCACATGACTGAGCGCCGTCGCGTTGGGCGGCAACGGCCTTTCGAGACGCCGCGCGAGAAGATTGCCGATGGTTACACGGAAGCGCAGGGCGGTGGTCAAGATTGCGCGCACAAGACTGCGATCACGCATGTCCAGCGCGCGATAGTGGGGGTGACCGTTTTCATTGTCGGTCAGCCCGTCAAGCGGCGTGGCGGCATCGATAACGATTGCGAGCAGCTTGGCTGCGGCCTTGCGCGCGGCGAGGCCCGGACTGGCACTGTCTTCAGCGTAGCGCGTGGAAGCTTTGGTCGGGGTTCTCGATTGGTGCACGCCGGGCTCGCCGGCGCTCACGAATTGCGACCTCTCGGGCCTGTCGGGTTGCGGCCCCAGGGATTTGACCTGGGCTGGGCCGGCTCAGGCCGAGTGACGTTCTCCTCGGCATGGCCCCAAGGACCTTGCTGCGAAGGCTCTGCTCGCTTGCTTGCGCCTACGGCCTGCTCGGCCATCGCCTGCAGCGCGGCGATACGGTTTTCCGTGGCCGGATGGGTCGAGAAAAGATTATCCATACGTTCGCCCGAGAGTGGATTGATGATGAACAGGTGGGCAGACGCCGGGTTGTGTTCGGCATCCGGATTGTGGATGCGTTGGGCGTTGCGCGCGATCTTGTCAAGCGCGGAGGCCAGCCAGAGCGGGTTCCCGCAGATCTCAGCGCCGCGCCGGTCGGCCGAATATTCCCGTGTCCGGCTGATCGCCATTTGCACCATGGCCGCGGCAAGCGGGGCGACGATCATGGCAACGAGCACGCCAATAAAGCCGAAGCCGTTGTTGTTGTCGCGGTTGCCGCCGAAGAAGAAGGCGAAATTGCCGAGCATCGAGATGGCACCGGCAAGCGTTGCGGTGATCGTCATGGTCAGCGTGTCGCGGTTTTGCACATGCGCCAGTTCATGCGCCATGACGGCGGCAACTTCCTCATAGGACAGCCGCTCGAGCAGGCCAGTGGTTGCTGCAACGGCCGCGTTCTGCGGGTTGCGCCCCGTTGCAAAGGCGTTAGGCTGAGCATTCTGGATGAGATAGGTTTTCGGCATCGGCAGTCCGGCACTGGCGGACAGATCGCGCACGATGCCGAAATATTCCGGCGCGGTCTGCTCGCTGACCTCGACGGCATGATGCATTCGCAGCACCATTTTGTCGGCGTTCCAATAGCTGAAGAAGTTCATCCCGGCAGCGATCAGGAACGCAATCATCATGCCGCTGGTGCCGCCGATGAGATAGCCGACTGCCATGAACAACGCCGTCATGAAGGCCAGCAACATTGCAGTGCGGATCAGGTTCACAATGGTTCTCCGTTCGATGGCCCAACAAAAAATGCTCGATGCAAACACGGCCAGAGCTATATGATGGGAAACGCGGTGCACAGATTCAATATTCATGGCGGGCAACCGGAGCGCAGCATGAGCGAAAACGTCAAGAAGGACGCAGTGGGCCCGGGACTGGCGTCGGGCGCACTGCCAGCCGCCGCCGAGCGGGCCCTTGCCGAAGCCGAGGCTCGCCGACAGGCGTACCGTGCCCGGGTGGCGGCGATGCCCAAGGAGGTCAACGGTCGTGGCGGGGAGGAGCCGATCCGTTACGGGGACTGGGAAGTGAAGGGACTGGCCGCGGACTTCTGAAGGTGCGGCAATTCAGCAAGCGCACCCGCCAAGTGGCGGGAACCAGCCGCAGCTTCGTGCGTTTTCGAGCAAGATTATTTCCAACCGCCCTTGCTCCACGAGGAATGCTGCAATGCTTATCCGGCTCGGCTATGAGATTGCCATCGACTGTCAGCAACCGACCCCCATCATCTCGCTGCTGGAAATCCATGAGGATCGCCAGCCTGATATCCAGCGGCAGACACGCGTCATCACATCTCCGTCGGTGCCTTCATCGACCTACAAGGACCGTTACGGAAACAACTGTCGACGCTTTCATGCACCGGCCGGAAATTTCCGCATCCTGTACGACGCGGTGATCGAGGATTCCGGTAACGCGGATGAGGTCAACACGCTGGCACGCGAGGTTCCGGTACAGGACCTGCCCGACGATGTGCTTGGATACCTGCTCGGCAGCCGTTACTGCGAGACAGACCATTTGAGCAACCTGGCATGGAGCCTGTTCGGCAATGTGAGCCCCGGCTGGGCAAGGGTGCAGGCAGTGACCGACTACGTGCATAACCGGCTCTCGTTCGGGTATGGCTATGCACGTTCCACGCGCACCGCGGCTCAAGCCCATGACGAACAGGTTGGTGTTTGCCGTGACTTCGCGCATCTGGCCATCGCGCTTTGCCGCTGCCTCAACATCCCGGCGCGATACGTCAACGGCTATCTCGGCGATATCGGTATTCCTGAAGATCCGGCGCCGATGGACTTTTCAGCGTGGTTCGAGGCATTTCTCGACGGAAAGTGGTACACGTTCGATGCACGGCACAATGTGCCTCGCGTGGGGCGCGTGGTGGTAGCGCGCGGGCGGGACGCCACCGACGTCCCCTTGTTGCACAGCTTTGGCCCGCATCGCCTCGATCTGTTCAAGGTGTGGACCTATGAACAGGAAATTCATCCGGCAAAGCCCCCCTATCACGGCGTAGACCGTACGGTCGGCGCTCACATGCTTGCCTGACCCGATCGCCAGTTAAAGCTTGCATGGTGCCACAAAGAGGAATAAATTCCTCTTTGTGGCACATTTCATCATATTGCTTAGAGTCGGTTGCCTGCCATTGCTGATGGCGGCGACGTGCTTGTCTGCGAGTGCGGCAAAGATATTTCGCGGGCCGGTTGAAGCCAAGGTCGTGCGGGTGCTCGACGGCGATACTTTCCTGGCTGACGCGCAGGTTTGGCCGGGCCAGACCGTTCGGGTCAATATCCGGATCCGCGGCATCGATGCGCCCGAGATGAAGGCACGATGCGGAGCCGAACGGGTTGCAGCCATCCGGGCACGCGATGAACTGGCTGCGTTGCTGTCAGGCGAGGCGGTCGCCATCTCAAATGTTGCCGGCGCGAAGTACTATGGGCGGGTACTCGCCGATGTGTCGAACGCGGATGGTGTCGAGATCGCTTCCGTGATGGTCGACCGGAAACTCGTTCGCCGCTATGCGGGCGGACGGCGTGCCGGCTGGTGTGGCTGAGCCGGTTCGGTACACTTGGCCGTCCCGAAACGGGACGCTTCTGCCGCTACGTCAGTTTGGGCGAAATTCACGGTTAACAAATCCCTGACGAAATTTTGAGACAGCACGGGAATTTACTGTCTGTTCACCATAAATCCGCCGAGCGCACATAAAAATCAATGCGTTAGGCGCTTCTCATCCGGCAAGCCCTGCGCGGCGGTCCGGTTGGCCACATTCCTGCACTGCGCCTTCCATCGGTCTCGCGACCATCGGGCAGGAGGCAGGAAGATGCGGAATTCCACTCACATCAGAAAATTGCGGACGTTCTTGGACAACGAGCGGGGCAGTTTTGCCATCATGACCGCAGCAATCATGGCTTTACTGACACTCTCGGCAGGTTTCGCGATCAATCTGGCGCAACTGCACAATGTCAGGTCTCACCTTGGCCAGGCTCTCGACGCTGCCGTCACATCGACGGCGCGCGACATCACCACAGGCAAGATCGAGACGAAGGACGCGCGCGAACGGGTCGAGCTCTTTCTCAAGGCAAACACCGGCGGCGACATGATTGCCGGCGACCGGCTGGTGCTCGACACGCTGGTGATCGACAAGGCAAAGAGCACCGTCGAGGCAGCGGCGCATGTCGATGTCGATCTCTATTTCCCGCTGTTTGGGATTTCCGACGAGAGGCGAGTCAGCAATCTGTCGGCCGCAGTCTACTCGGACAAGAAGATCGAGGTTGCCATGATGCTCGACGTGACCGGGTCGATGGGGGGGCAGAAGATCAAGGACCTCAAGAAGGCGGCCAACAACGCGATCGATGCGTTTTTGAAAGGTCAGGACCCAACCAATCCGCGTGTGCGCGTTGCCATCGTTCCCTATGCAAATGCGGTCAATACGGGCACCCTGAACAATGTTGTCCATTTGGAAAAGTCCTATACTGCCGTCACTTCGGAGCCGCCCCGGCTCGACGCTCCGGTGAGCGCTTCAGCCTATTCGCCTCCTGACGATTGCGCTACCGAACGCAAGGGGAAGCAACAGTTCACGGACGCCGGCCCGTACACTGCCAAGGTCAACCGCGACTTCCGGCTCGACTTCTGCCCAAAAGCAGTGCTGAAGCCGCTTTCAGCTGATATCAGCGGGCTGAAGAGTACGGTCAGTTCGTTCAAGGCAGATGGCTTCACAGGCGGCCATATCGGCATCCAGTGGACCTGGTACATGCTGTCCAACGCGTGGAAGGACGTGCTGCCCAAGGATGCGCAGCCACTGCCCTATGACAAGAAAAAGGTCGCAAAATACGCGATCCTGATGACGGACGGCGAATTCAACACAGCCTTTGCCGGCGTCTCCAAGAAGGGCACCCCCACCAACCAGCCGACACTGTCCCGCAACAATGCCGAAAAACTCTGCGCCGCCATGCGCGATGACGATATCCAGATATTTGCCGTTGGCTTCCAGCTCAAGGAATCCAGCGCCAAGGCTGTGATGAAGAATTGCGCCAACGAGGACACATCGTCGATCAGGCACTATTACGAGGCATCGTCAGGCGACGAGCTGAACGAGGCTTTCTTCGAGATAGCGCAGAACATCGAGCGCCTCGCCATCACCAAGTAGGTCTGGACAAAGGAAAAGGCCGCCGCTTCTTGCGAAGCGGCGGCCTTCCGTGTTTCCGTCCGTGGCGCGGCCCCTGGCCGTGACCGAAGGTCACGAGCCGCGCTTTTCGCGCCTTAACGGGAAGACTGCTCCCCGAAAGTGCAATCCGCAGAGGCTACGTTCTGGAAAACGAAATCACTCGACATCGGATCACCTCCTTTCAGTTGTTGAAGACAATGCAAAGTTGGGGCGTTTTGCGCCAATGTGCAAGTGCCAAAAAGTCACACAGTCAACGGCCGTTCACTCTCATGCGGTGAAGGGCTGGCGTAGACGGCAATATTGTTGTTGCACTAGGGTTGCCGCCCGGACCGTCTGGATACATCGGGCAAATCAGGAGGTGCGCGTGAACGCCTCAGATCGGGCTGTTAGAATTGTCCGAACGGTGGTCGCCTCGCTGCAACCACTGTTTGCTGTCGAGCTTTGGAACGGCGAACGCATCGGGCCTCAAAGCGGGCCTGTGCTTAAAATCAACGACCCGGACACAATTCAGAAGATCATCCGTCGCCCGAATTTCGAGACCATTCTCAAGCTGTGGATCGCGAAATCGGTCGACGTCGAGGACGGAACGCTATTCGACATCGTTGATCTGCGGCCGGAAGGAAGTCTGAAGGCAAGGCTACGGACGCTGCCAAAAATGCAGCTTTTGCGGGATGTGCCCGCAGTGCTGGTATCAGGCCGTGCCCGGCCGCAAGATGCCGGTCTGGGCGGAGAAAATCCCTTTGCCAGCGGCTCCGACAAGCGAGCCATCGAACATCACTATGACATTTCCAACGACTTCTACCGCCTCTTCCTCGACGACCGAATGGTCTACAGTTGCGGCTATTTCAAAGATTTCGCCAATGATATCGACCGGGCGCAGGCCGACAAGCTCGAGCACATATGCCGAAAGCTTCGGCTGAAACCGGGCGACAGGCTGCTTGATATCGGCTGCGGCTGGGGCGCGATGCTTATTCATGCCGCCAAGCACCACGGGGTCATCGGCCACGGGGTGTCGCTGTCGGAAGCCCAGAGCGCCCTGGCGCGCGAACGCGTGGTGGCGGAAGGCCTCCAGGACCGCATAACGATAGAGGTCAAATCCTATGCAGATCTTGAAGGGCATTTCGACAAGATCTCGTCGATCGGCATGTTCGAGCACACGGGCCGGGCCAATCACGCAACCTATTTCAGGACGATTCACCGCCTTCTCAAGCCAGGCGGCATCTACCTGCATCACGCGATCACCCAGCGAAACAAGCGCGGAAAGCGGCGGGAGAATCCGCAATCCAAGGCGTTGCGCAAATATATCTTCCCCGGCGGTGAACTTGACCATATCGGGATGACGCTGTCGAACCTCGAACTCCACGGCTTCGAGGTGCAGGACGATGAGAACCTTCGCTGGCATTACGCCAGGACCTGCCGGTTATGGGCAGAGCGGCTGCAGGGTCGGTTTGACGAAGCAATCGCGGAAGTCGGCGAAGCCAAGGCGCGCCTCTGGCTGCTTTACCTCGCGGGATGCTCGATCAGTTTCGAGCGCGGCTCGATCCAGATATTCCAAACGGTCGCGACGAAGCGCGCGCGCGGACCAAGCGGGCTGCCGCCGACGCGCGCCGATCTCTATCGCGACGATTAAGTCGTCTCAGCCCTTCCTGTTCTGCCGGTTGGCGACGAGGTCGTCGACAACCGCCGGGTCGGCCAGCGTCGAAGTGTCACCGAGGGCGCCGAAATCATCCTCTGCGATCTTGCGCAGGATGCGCCGCATGATCTTTCCCGAACGCGTCTTGGGCAGGCCCGGCGAGAACTGGATCTTGTCGGGCGAGGCGATGGCGCCGATTTCCTTGCGCACGAAGCCGACGAGTTCCTTGCGGAGATCGTCTGTCGGCTCGACGCCCTGCATCAGAGTGACGTAACAATAGATGCCCTGGCCCTTGATGTCGTGCGGATAGCCAACGACGGCGGCTTCCGACACCTTGTCGTGGGCGACGAGGGCCGACTCGACCTCGGCCGTGCCCATCCGGTGGCCCGAGACGTTGATGACGTCGTCGACGCGGCCGGTGATCCAGTAATAGCCGTCGGCATCGCGGCGGCAGCCATCGCCCGTGAAATATTTCCCCTTGTAGGTCGTGAAATAGGTCAGCACGAAGCGTTCATGGTCACCGTAGACCGTGCGCATCTGGCCAGGCCAGGAGTCGGTGATGCACAGATTGCCGTCAGCAGCGCCCTCGAGAACAGTGCCTTCACCGTCGACCAGTTGCGGCTGTACGCCGAAGAAGGGTCGGGTCGCCGAGCCAGGCTTCAGATCGGTTGCGCCCGGCAGCGGGGTAATCAGGATGCCGCCCGTCTCGGTCTGCCACCAGGTGTCGACGATCGGCACCTTGCCGTTGCCGACGACGTTGAAATACCATTCCCATGCTTCCGGGTTGATGGGTTCGCCGACCGATCCGAGTACACGCAGGCTCTTGCGCGAGGTCTTCTTCACATGCTCGTCGCCAGCACCCATGAGGGCGCGCAGCGCCGTCGGCGCGGTGTAGAAAATGTTGACCTTGTGCTTGTCGATGACCTCCCAGAAACGTGACATCGATGGATAGTTGGGCACGCCCTCGAACATCAGCGTGGTCGCGCCGTTGGCGAGCGGACCGTAGACGATGTAGCTGTGGCCGGTGACCCAGCCGACATCGGCGGTGCACCAGTAAATATCGCCATCCTGGTAGTCGAAGACGTACTGATGCGTCATCGAGGCAAAGACCAGGTAGCCGCCCGTGGTGTGCAGCACGCCTTTCGGCTTGCCGGTCGAGCCCGAGGTGTAGAGGATGAAGAGCGGATCTTCGGCCTTCATCTTTTCCGGCTTGCAGTCTGGCTTAACCGAGGCAAGCTCGTCGTGGTACCAGAGGTCGCGGCCATTCGCCCAGCCGACCTTGCCGCCGGTACGGCGGACCACCAGCACGTTCTTCACCTTGACGAAATTATGCGCGGCGATGTCGATCGCCTTGTCGGTGTTTTCCTTGAGCGGGATGTGCTTGCCGCCGCGCAAACCTTCGTCGGCCGTGATGACGAAGGTCGATTCGCAGTCGACGATGCGGCCGGCAAGCGCATCGGGGGAAAAGCCGCCGAAGACGATGGAATGGACGGCGCCGATACGGGCGCATGCCAGCATCGCATAGGTCGCCTCCGGGATCATCGGCATGTAGATGGTGACGCGATCCCCCTTCCTGACGCCGTGCTTCTTCATCACGTTGGCGAGTCGGCACACGTGATCGTAGAGTTCGTTGTAGGTGATCTTCTTGTCGTCGTAGGGGTTGTCGCCTTCCCATATGATCGCGGTCTGGTCGCCGCGCTTCTTGAGGTGGCGGTCGATGCAGTTATAGGAGGCGTTGGTCAGGCCATCCTCGAACCATTTGATCGAGACCTTGCCCTTGAACGAGGTGTTCTTGACCTTGGTGTAGGGCTTGAACCAGTCGATCCGCTTGCCGTGCTTGCCCCAGAACCTGTCCGGGTTCTTGATGCTGTCCTTATACCATTTGAGATAGGTGTCGTTGTCGATCAGGGCGTTCTTCTTCCACGCCGCCTGGACGCGATGAACCTTTGTCTCGGACATGCTTGTCTTTTCCTCCAATATGGTTCGGCACCTTGGGGTGGCGCCGGTATCGTCGGCATGGCCAACGAATTCGTGACCATTATTATCAGTTGCCACGAGACCGCAACATTAGACGTTCGGTTGGGGCTACCCGTCGACACGCCGACACAGGCGCCAGTGCGATAGCACTCGCAACAGAGTGCTGCCAACTATCTGATTTTCTGACGGAAATTCGCTTCGATCACGGAAAATTCAATAGACGGTTAAAGATCGAGGCGCACCATTCAGGCGTGGAGGAATCAACGACGCCCGGAAGGACGGCCATGCGCGAACATCCCGAACTGGAAATGATGCTCAAAGGGTACGGGCTGACCACAGCCCAGATTCTCTATCACCTGCCAGACCATCCGCACCTGCTCCAGACCTATGTCTGGCAGGACTACGACATCGCCCCGAAGTTCCCGGTCCTCATCAAATTCATCGAATTCTGGAAAGCGACACTGGAAGGCCCGCTTCATTCGATCCAATACACCCACAAGAAGCTGATTTCGCCGAACGAGTGGCGCAAGGTCGACGGCGAGCTGGTGCTGCACTGACGGACAATAAACCGGCTCGTCGTCACGATCATATATCGGGTTCTCGTCTGACATACTTGAACTGAGTGCGGTGGCGGCGGTACTGTCTGGCAAAGATCTTGCCGGAATGGTTCGGACGTTTCCTCTACGCCGACGCCGGCAACGATTTGCGGCGAGGTCACCATGCCAGATCAGTGGTGTCTGATTTTCTCCGACGGAACCGGACAGCGCGGTGTCCGCGAGGACGCCTCGGTGCGCAATACCAACATCTTCCAGATGTTTGCAGCCTCGGAGGGCAAGATCTACCTTGATGCCTTCTACGACCCCGGCCTTGGCGCGCCTGATGAGGGCGCCAATAACTGGTCGCGCAGCGCCAGAAACCTGTGGTCGAAGGCAACCGGCTGGGGCATCTCCGCCAACATCGCCGACTGCTACGAGGCCCTGATGCTCAAATGGTCAACCGGCAAGAAGATCGGCCTGTTCGGCTTCAGCCGCGGTGCCTACACCGTCCGATGCCTCGGCGGCGTGCTGGGGACCTGCGGCATCGCGACCATGGACAAGGGCTCACCGATCTCCACGGATGAAAAGGGCGCCGGTGCCGAGAGGCGACGCGCCATCGCCGAGGAGGCCGTTGCAGCCTACAAGCTCAAGAACGACGCCGACAGGAAGTCGGCGGGCAGCCTGTTCGCGGAAAACTACAAGGCACGGCCGGCGATGCCCGACGTGATCGGCGTGTTCGATACGGTCAAGTCGCTTGGACTGCCGGGCGTCGCCAACCTCGTCAATCCCTGGAAGCACGAGTTTCACGACAATGAGCTGTCAGGGCGCGTGCCGGTCGGACTGCATGCCCTGTCGATCGACGAGAATCGCAAGGCTTTCCTGCCCGAACTCTGGGAGGATGCCGATGCAAACGGCCAAATCATCGAGCAGGTGTGGTTTCCCGGCGTCCATTCCGACGTCGGTGGCGGATATGAGGATGACTGGCGGCTGGCCGATCTGACGCTCGACTGGATGCTCGACCGGCTTCGGAATGTCGCCCGGCTGCATATTCCGCTCACAGTAAGTAAGCGCGAAAATACGCTTGGCAAGGCGCATGACGAACGCAGCGGCTTCGGCAAGTTCTGGTTGGCGACCGAACGGAAAATTCGTGGGGAAGCGGACGACAGGGACGCGCTATGCCGCGATATCGAACAGAGGTTTGATACGCACGCGCCACGATACCGGCCCAAGCCCCTGAGGGCCCATCCTCGCGTTAAACGATTCTACCAAAGCCGTTAGGATATGGGCGGTAGGAAAAATGCGCCTGCAAGCGACGAGTGCCGTTGTTGGGGGGCAGGTTCAGCCTGGTAGCGACTAGCGGCCGCCGAAGATTGCCGAGCCGACCCTGACGCTGGTGGCGCCGAAGGCAATGGCCACTTCATAGTCGCCGGACATGCCCATCGATAGTTTCTCGACCTCGGCCTCCTGTGCCAGCTTGCCGAGCAGCGCAAAATGCGGGCCGGGATTCTCTTCGGCCGGTGGAATGCACATCAGGCCTTCTATGGCCAGGCCGTGCACCCTCCGGCAACGCTCGACAAAGCCGACTGCCTCGCGCGGGCCGACACCTGCCTTCTGCGGTTCCGACCCGATGTTGACCTGCACGTAGAACCTCGGCGACCTGCCTTGTTTGGCCGCCTCCTTGGCGAGTTCGGCGGCGATTTTTTCCCGGTCGACGGTTTCGATGACATCAAACAGCGCGACCGCCTCCTTCGCCTTGTTGGACTGCAGCGGGCCGATCAAATGCAGTTCGATGTCGGGGAATTGCTGCTTCAGCGCCGGCCATTTGCCCTGTGCTTCCTGGACGCGATTCTCGCCGAAGACGCGCTGGCCAGCCTCTATGACCGGGCGGATGTCGCCGGCCTCGAACGTCTTGGAAATGGCGACCAGCGTCGCCGATGCCGGATCGCGTTCAGCGGCGGCAAGAGCAGCGGCGATGTTCTCGCGGACGATGCGGAGTTGGTCTACTGCCTTGTTCATGCCTGTCCTGAAACCAATATAGTGCCTGTCGGCAACCGCAGAGTTGACGCTTCCCGCAATCCATGGTGAAGGTCCGCGCGAGATTTTGGACCGCCGGATCAAGGACCGTCGGTCACCGCCCAGTCTTTTAAGTGAAAAACCGGTCATGGCAACCGAACGATACAATCCGCGCGCGGCCGAACCCAAATGGCGCAAGGCATGGGACGCCGCAAAGCTCTTCGAGACGAAGAACGACGATCCGCGCGAGAAATACTACGTGCTGGAGATGTTCCCCTATCCGTCCGGGCGCATCCACATGGGGCATGTCCGCAACTACACGATGGGCGACGTGGTGGCGCGGCATCGCCGGGCGCTGGGCTATAACGTGCTGCACCCGATGGGTTGGGACGCGTTCGGCCTGCCGGCCGAGAATGCGGCACGCGACAACAAGGTCAATCCGCGCGAATGGACCTACGCCAACATCGAGACGATGAAGGGCCAATTGAAGACGATGGGCCTGTCGCTCGACTGGGCGCGTGAATTCGCGACCTGCGATCCGTCCTACTACAAGCACCAGCAGAAGATGTTCCTCGACTTCTGGAAGGCCGGGCTGGCAGAGCGCAAGTCGGCCAAGGTCAACTGGGATCCCGAAGACATGACCGTGCTGGCCAACGAGCAGGTCATCGACGGGCGCGGATGGCGTTCCGGTGCCTTGGTCGAGCAGCGCGACCTGACACAGTGGTTCTTCAAGATCACCTCGATGTCGCAGGATCTGCTCGACAGCCTCGACGACCTCGACAAGTGGCCCGAAAAAGTCCGCATAATGCAGCAGAACTGGATCGGCCGTTCGGAAGGCCTGCTGGTCCGCTGGCCGCTGGTTGATGCAATCGACGGCGCGTCCGAACTCGAGGTCTATACGACCCGGCCCGACACCATCTTCGGCGCTTCGTTCATGGCCATCGCTGCTGACCATCCGCTGGCCCGGAAGGCTGCCGCAAACAAGCCGGAGTTGCAGGCGTTCATCGACGACATCAGGCATAGCGGCACGTCGGCGGCCGAGATCGAGACTGCGGAGAAGCGCGGCTTCGACACCGGATTGCGCGTCGTTCACCCGTTCGACGCAAACTGGACGCTGCCTGTCTACGTCGCCAATTTCGTTCTGATGGAATACGGCACAGGCGCCATTTTCGGCTGCCCGGCGCACGATCAGCGCGATCTGGATTTCGCCAACAAATACGGGCTGGCGGTGGTGCCGGTGGTGATGCCGGAGGGCGGCGCTGCCAGCACGTTCCAGATTACGGAGGAAGCCTTCATCGACGACGGCGTGATGATCAATTCGCGCTTCCTCGATGGAATGGTCCCGGTTGCGGCATTCGAGGAGGTCGCGACAAGACTGTCTGGCGTGACCGTCGGCAACCGCCCGCAGGGGGAGCGGAAGGTGCAGTTCCGGCTGCGCGACTGGCTGATTTCGCGCCAGCGTTACTGGGGTTGCCCGATACCGGTTATCCACTGCGACGATTGTGGCGCCGTGCCTGTGCCCGACGACCAGCTGCCGGTCGTGCTGCCCAGCGACGTAACCTTCGACAAGCCGGGCAATCCGCTCGACCATCACCCGACGTGGAAGAAGGCAGACTGCCCGAAATGCGGCAAGCCTGCGCGGCGCGACACCGACACGATGGACACGTTCGTCGATTCGTCCTGGTATTTCGCTCGCTTTACCGACCCCTGGAACGAACGGTCGCCCACCACGCTGTCCTGCGTCGACGGCAAGAATGGCTGGCTGCCGGTCAACCAGTATATCGGCGGCATAGAGCATGCGATCCTGCATTTGCTCTACTCCCGCTTCTTCACGCGGGCGATGCTGGCGACCGGTCATCTCAATGTGTTGAAGGAGCCCTTCGAAGGCATGTTCACGCAGGGCATGGTGGTTCATGAGACCTACAAGGGTCCGAAGGGCTGGGTCACGCCGGCAGACGTGAAGGTCGAGGATGTGGACGGCACGCGCCGCGCGGCGTTGCTGTCGGATGGCACGCCGATCGAGATCGGTTCGATCGAAAAAATGTCGAAGTCGAAGAAGAATGTCGTTGATCCCGACGACATCATCGCCAGCTACGGCGCCGACACGGCTCGCTGGTTCATGCTGTCTGATTCGCCGCCAGAACGCGATGTGATCTGGACCGAAGCCGGGGTGGAGGGCGCGCATCGCTTCGTGCAGCGCATTTGGCGCATGATTTCAGAGGCCGCGCCTTCCCTGGCCGGCGTCGCTCCGCAGGCTGCGACCGAGGGACCGGCGGGCGCGGTTTCCAGAGCAGCGCATCGGGCAGTCAAGGCAGTTGGCGAGGACATATCCCGCCTCGCCTTCAACCGCGCGGTAGCAAGAATCTATGAAATGTCGAATACGCTGCAGTCCCCCCTCGCGGATGTTGCCGCCGGAAAGGCATCGCCGGAGATGGCGGGCGCAGCGCGACAGGCGCTGGACATGCTGGTCGGGTTGATTGCTCCTATGATGCCGCATCTGGCAGAAGAATCATTTGCAGCACTTGGTGGCGAGGGACTGATCGCCGACAAGCCCTGGCCGACCTTCGACCCGGCACTTGTCGTCGACAGCGATGTCGTCTACCCGGTACAAATCAATGGCAAGAAGCGGGGGGATTTGACAATCGCCCGCGAGGCGGATCAAGGTGCCGTGGAGAGAGCCGCGCTTGAACTCGATTTCGTGCAGAAGGCGCTTGAGGGAAAGACGCCGCGCAAGGTGATCGTCGTGCCGCAGAGGATCGTCAATGTCGTCGTCTGATAACTCGCTTTTGAAGAATCTGCGCCATTTTGCCGCCATCGGCGCGGTGGCAGCGATGCCGCTCCTGGCCGCATGTACGGTTCAGCCCCTTTACTACAATCCGACGTCTGAAGGTGTGCCGACGGGCGTCACCGCAGAGCTCAGGTCGATCGCGATCAAGCCTGTCGAGACGCGCGATGCACAGGAAGTTCGAAATCACCTGATCTTCCTGCTGAATGGCGGCAGCGGTCAGCCGCCTGTCTCGCGCTATACGCTTACGCTGTATGTTACTTCGGTTACCCGGTCGGCCGCCGTGGTCCAGCGGGCCAAGGAAAACGAGCCTACTGCCGGCACCGTGACAATGTCGGCGCGCTACGTGCTTTCGGAGACGGATACGGCCAACGTCGTTGCCGAAGGAACGCGTCAGATAACGTCGTCATACGACGAGCCAAGACAGGAATATGCCGCGTTGCGCGCCGAGCGCGATGCACAGAATCGCGCGGCGCGGGAATTGGCAGAACTGCTCAAGCTGGTGCTTGCACAGCAGTTCGCCAGCTAGCGCGCTCCACCGCTCGAGTGACCTGCCCAAAGGTTGTCCCGCTGGCGGATCGAAACGCCAGCGGCAAACACAATCGCTTCCATACCAGTCTTGGACGGACCAGGCTCAGCCGATCGTCTGGCCCGTCTTGGCCCAGTCGGCCAGGAACTGATCGAGACCCTTGTCGGTCAGCGGATGCTTCACCAAAGCCTTGAGGGTCGCCGGCGGCACCGTCACAACGTCGGCACCGATGAGCGCGGCCTGCTTCACATGGTTTACCGTGCGAACCGATGCCACCAGGATTTCGGTGTCGAAATCGTAGTTTTCATAGATCGTCTTGATTTCTTCGATCAGTTCCATGCCGTCGATGCCCATATCGTCGATGCGACCGACGAAGGGCGAAATGAAGCTGGCGCCGGCCTTGGCCGCGAGCAGCGCCTGGTTGGCTGAAAAGCAGAGCGTCACATTGACCAGCCGGCCTTCAGAGCGGATGGCCTTGCACGCCTTCAGTCCGTCCATGGTCAGCGGGACCTTGATGCAGACATTGTCGGCGATCTTGGCAAGAACCTTGGCCTGCTGCATCATCTCGGAATACTCGAGCGCCGTGACCTCGGCAGAGACAGGTCCGTCGACGATATCGCAGATTTCCTTGGTGACGTCGGCGATCTTGCCGCCGGACTTGAGGATCAAAGACGGGTTGGTTGTGACGCCATCGAGAAGGCCCAGATCGTTGAGTTCCCGGATTTCCTTGACGTCTGCTGTGTCGACGAAAAATTTCATGGCCGTGTCCTTCTCACATGTCTCGACTTGCGGGCATGCCGCGTGCTGGCACTTGCTCTAACCGAAACTACGGTCAAGGTCACGTTCCATGAGAGACGATTCGCCCTACGCGACAGCTGCGCCCGTTCTGGTTCCGATGCCGGCCCCGCGTCCCTACACATACGCCGTTCCAGAGGGAATGACAGTGGTCCCCGGCTCGATCGTGCGGGTTCCGCTTGGACCGCGTGAGGTCGCCGGCATTGTATGGGACAGTGCCGCCGAAGCAGTCGATCCCAAGAAACTGCGCCCGATATCCGGCGTCTTCGACTGCCCACCGATCGACCGCGACATGCGGCGCTTCGTCGACTGGGTATCGGCCTACACGCTTTCGCCTCCCGGCATGGTGGCGCGGATGCTGTTGCGCGCACCTGCCGCCTTCGACCCCGAACCGTGGACCGAAGGGCTGAAAAGGACAGGCAATGCGCCCGACCGGATGACGGCGGCGCGAAGCCGTGTGCTTGAATCGTCCAATGACGGTTTCGCCTGGACGCGTTCTGGACTTGCCCATGCGGCCGGCGTTTCGTCTACGGTCATAGACGGCCTGAAGGCACAGGGCGTGTTTGAAACAGTGATGATCCCGCCCCGCCCCGTGGTCGCACCGCCGGATCCCTCCTATGCCACGCCCGATCTGTCAGCCGACCAGGCCGGCGTTGCGGAGATGCTGCGGGCATCGGCGCTGGCCGGCGGCGCCTCGGTCACCCTGATCGACGGGGTCACCGGCTCAGGCAAGACGGAAGTCTATTTCGAGGCCGTGGCTGCGGCAATCGAGAAGGATCATCAGGTTCTGATCCTGTTGCCGGAAATCGCGCTGACGCACGCTTTCCTGGAGCGGTTCCAGGACCGTTTCGGGGCGAAACCCGCCGAATGGCATTCTGACCTCGCACCGAGAATGCGTGAACGGGTTTGGCGCCAGGTGGCTGAGGGCACGGTACGGGTGGTCGCCGGCGCACGCTCGGCGCTGTTCCTGCCGTTCAACAAACTCGGTCTCATCGTCGTCGACGAAGAACACGACCCCGCTTACAAGCAGGAGGATCGCGTCAGCTACAATGCCCGCGACATGGCGGTGGTTCGCGGCCACATAAGCGGCTTCCCGGTGGTGCTGGCGTCGGCCACCCCGTCCATCGAAAGCCGCGTCAATGCCATGCAGGGACGGTACGTGTCGGCCAAGTTGCAGGCGCGCTTCGCCGACGCGGCAATGCCTGACCTGCGTTCCATCGATATGCGCCGCCAGCCGCCGGCGCGGGGCCAGTTCCTGTCGCCGGTATTGATCTCGGAGATCGGCAAGACGATTGCCCGCGGTGAGCAGTCGCTGCTTTTTCTCAACAGACGCGGCTACGCGCCGCTGACGCTTTGCCGGGTTTGCGGCCACCGCTTCCAGTGCCCTGACTGTTCGAGCTGGCTGGTCGAGCATCGCTTTCGCGGCCAGTTGCTGTGCCATCATTGCGGCCATAGCGAGAAGCGTCCGGAGGCGTGCCCGGAATGCGGCACGCTCGATCATCTCGTTGCCTGCGGGCCCGGCATCGAGCGAATCGCCGAGGAAGTGGTCGCGCACTTCCCAGACGCCCGGACGATCGTGTTGTCCTCCGATATCATGGGAGGGGTGCGTCGCATGAGACTGGAGCTTGAGGCTATTGCGCGGGGCGAGGCCGATATCGTCATCGGCACGCAACTGGTCGCGAAGGGCCACAATTTTCCGAATATGACCCTGGTCGGAATCGTCGACGCCGACCTCGGTCTTGCCAATGGCGATCCGCGCGCTGCCGAGCGGACATTTCAGCTTCTGTCCCAGGTGACGGGCCGGGCAGGGCGAACCGGTCGCAAGAGCCTCGGCCTGCTGCAGACCTTCCAGCCCGACCACCCCGTCATGCGGGCGATTGTCTCGGGCGATGCCGATGCGTTCTATGAACGGGAGATCGCCGAGCGTGAAAAATCCGGGCTGCCGCCCTTCGGCAGGCTCGCCGGAATCATTGTCAGTGCGGTTACCAGGGCGGAGGCCGAAAGCCATGCTCGAGCCTTGCGTCGTTCTGCACCCAAGGCAGCCGACATCCAGGTTCTGGGGCCAGCCGAGGCACCGCTGGCCCTGCTTGCGGGACGCCATCGTTTCAGGCTTCTGGTACAAGGTGAACGGCGCTCGGACATGCAGGACTTTGTCCGGGCCATGCTTGCCGCCGGTCCAAAGGTCAGGGGCTCCGTCCGTGTTTCCGTCGACATCGACCCCCAGAGTTTCCTTTGATGCGCTAGGCGCACAGTGATTTGCATTTGGTCTGCGGGCCGGGGCGCGGTAAGGTGGCTGAACGAGCGTACGAGGGACAAGGGGGCGCTTCAATGGGATTCGAGTTTCCCTGGCCGGCGACACAGGGCGAATGGCTGGCCTGGAGCAGTAGTGCCGTGACCGTTTTTTTCGGGATCGTCCTGCTGTTTGCGCCTGGACTTTCTTTCCGGCTTCTCCGGCTGCAGACGACCCCCGAGCATCCCGAGGCTGTCGCCGAGGCGCGCGGCACGATGTCAGGATTCTACCTCGGGCTTGGACTCTGCTGCATTCTTTTGGCGCAGCCGCTCCTCTATCTGGCGCTTGGCGCATCATGGCTGTTCACGGCGTTCGGCCGCATCGTCTCGATGATGTCAGACCGCGGCAACACACTCTACAACTGGGCCTGGCTCCTGTTCGAGGCGGTGCTGTCGGCGCTGCCCCTTGGATATGCGTTCGGTTTCCTGCAATGAATCAAACCGGGCTTGCGTCAGCCGGCTCGGTAGTGCGACAATTGCGACCGAAAGGCCTTTCCGGCAACGTGTTGCGGTCTCCAAAGGCCTGTGCTAGACGGCAATCGACTTTCGACAGGGGAGTGCGCAACGTGCATGCTCGAGGTCGAGAAATTCCAGTGAGGCCAATGATTTAGCCAGCTTTCGGGCTGGCCTCGTATAAATCGCGGCCAACGAGAGAAGAGAAAAGACGATCAGTGGCAAAGTCCAGCTCGCCAATCTCCGGTATCGCCGATCGCTATGCGGGTTCGCTGTTCGAACTGGCTGTCCAGTCAAAGTCCATAGCGAAGGTCGAGGCTGATCTTTCCCGCTTCGAGGACTTGCTGGCAGGAAGCGACGACCTCACCCGGATGATCAACAGCCCGGTCTTTTCGGCCGACGATCAGTACAAGGCCATCGTAGCCATTGCCGACAAGGCTAAGATCACCGGCCTGGTCGGAAATTTCCTGCGCGTCGTGGCGAAGAACCGGCGGCTTTTCGCCGGTCCGGCGATGATCAAGTCGTTTCGCGCCATTGCTGCCGAACAGCGTGGCGAAGTGGCCGCCGATGTCGTTTCGGCACATTCGCTGACGGCCTCGCAGAAATCCGAACTGTCGGCGGCTTTAAAGTCGGTGGCCGGCAAGGACGTTGTGATCTCGGCGACGGTCGATCCTTCGCTGCTCGGCGGTCTGGTCGTGAAAATCGGCTCGCGCCAAATAGATACGTCGCTTAAAACCAAACTTAATTCGCTCAAGCTTGCACTGAAAGAGGTCGGCTGATGGACATCCGCGCCGCGGAAATTTCCGCAATTCTCAAAGACCAGATCAAGAATTTCGGCAAGGAGGCCGAAGTCTCCGAAGTCGGCCAGGTCCTGTCGGTCGGCGACGGTATCGCTCGCGTCTATGGCCTCGACAATGTCCAGGCTGGCGAGATGGTCGAGTTCCCCGGCGGTATCCGCGGCATGGCGCTGAACCTTGAAAGCGACAATGTCGGCATCGTCATTTTCGGCGCCGACCGCGATATCAAGGAAGGCGATATCGTCAAGCGCACCGGCTCGATCGTCGACGTGCCGGTTGGCCCGGCGCTGCTTGGACGCGTTGTTGACGCACTCGGCAATCCGATCGATGGCAAAGGCCCGATCAAGGCCACCGAACGTCGTCGCGTCGACGTCAAGGCGCCCGGCATCATTCCGCGCCAATCGGTGCATGAGCCGATGTCGACCGGCCTAAAGGCCATCGACGCGCTTATCCCTGTCGGTCGCGGTCAGCGCGAGCTTGTCATCGGCGACCGTCAGACCGGCAAGACCGCCATCATTCTCGACACGATTCTCAACCAGAAATCCGTGCATGATAACGGGCCAGAGGCCGACAAGCTCTACTGCGTGTATGTCGCCATCGGTCAGAAGCGTTCGACCGTCGCGCAGTTCGTGAAGGTCCTGGAAGAGCGCGGCGCGCTCGAATACTCGATCATCATCGCCGCTACCGCGTCGGACGCCGCACCAATGCAGTTCCTCGCACCGTTTTCGGGCTGTGCAATGGGCGAATATTTCCGCGACAATGGCATGCATGCACTGATCAGCTATGACGATCTTTCGAAGCAGGCCGTCGCCTATCGTCAGGTCTCCCTATTGCTGCGCCGCCCGCCGGGCCGCGAAGCCTATCCGGGTGACGTTTTCTACCTGCACTCGCGCCTGCTGGAACGGGCTGCAAAGCTCAACAAGGACAATGGCAGCGGGTCGCTGACGGCGCTGCCGATCATTGAAACGCAGGCCAACGACGTGTCGGCCTACATCCCGACCAACGTGATCTCGATCACCGACGGTCAGATCTTCCTCGAGACGACGCTTTTCTTCCAGGGTATCCGTCCTGCCGTGAACGTCGGACTGTCCGTGTCGCGCGTTGGCTCTGCTGCCCAGATCAAGGCGATGAAGCAGGTTGCCGGCTCGATCAAGGGCGAGCTTGCACAGTATCGCGAAATGGCGGCCTTTGCCCAGTTCGGCTCGGATCTCGATGCCTCGACGCAGCGCCTGCTCAACCGAGGCGCGCGTCTTACGGAACTTCTGAAGCAGCCGCAATTCTCGCCGCTCAAGACAGAAGAGCAGGTCGCGGTGATCTTTGCCGGCGTCAACGGCTATCTCGACAAGCTGGCGCTGAACCAGATCAGCAAGTTCGAGCAGGGCCTGCTGGCCCATATGCGCTCCGACGGCAAGGATGTTCTTGAAGCAATCCGCAAGGAAAAGGCGCTGAGCGACGATCTTCGCGACAAGCTCAAGGCACATATCGACGCCTTCGCGAAAAACTTCGCCTGATTGTGACGGGTAGGGCATGGCCTCTCTAAAAGACCTCCGCAACCGTATCGCCTCGGTCAAGGCGACGCAGAAGATCACCAAGGCGATGCAGATGGTCGCCGCGGCGAAACTGCGTCGCGCGCAGGAGGCTGCCGAAGCGGCCCGGCCCTATTCGCAGCGCATGGGTGCCGTGCTTGCCAATATCGCTGACGCCGTCGGCGGCGGCGGCGATGCACCGGCGTTGATGACGGGCACCGGCAAGGACGACACGCATCTTCTGGTGGTCTGTACCGCCGAACGCGGTCTTTGTGGCGGCTTCAACAGTCAGATTGCCCGCTATGCGCGCGAACATATCCGCAAGCTGCAGGGCCAGGGCAAAACGGTCAAGATTATATGCGTTGGCAAGAAGGGCTTCGATATCCTGCGCCGCGACTTCGCTTCGCTGATCATCGACCGGGTCGATCTGCGCGAAGCCAAGCAGCTTGGCTTCGTCCACGCTGATGCGATCGCCAAGAAAATCATCGCCCTGTTCAACGAAGGCGCCTTCGACATCTGCACGCTTTTCTATTCCGAGTTCAAGTCGGTGATCAGCCAGATCCCTACTGCGCAGCAGATCATTCCGGCGGCTGTCGAGTCCGACAGCAAGGCCGAGTCGAATGGCGCCCAGGCAATCTACGACTACGAGCCGGAGCCGGGCGAGATACTGTCGGACCTGATCCCACGCAACATTTCTGTCCAGGTGTTCCGTGCGCTGCTTGAAAATGCGGCAGGTGAGATGGGCGCCAAGATGAGCGCCATGGACAATGCGACACGCAATGCCGGTGACATGATCAACAAGTTGACCATCACCTACAACAGGCAGCGCCAGGCGCAGATTACCAAGGAACTGATCGAAATCATTTCGGGCGCGGAAGCGCTCTAAGGCAAGAGGCAAGAAAATGGCGAAAGCAGCTACCCCAAAGCCGGCCGCGGCCAAAAAGGCACCCGCGGCGAAGAAGGCGGCTCCTGCAAAGGCCGCCGCCGCGAAGGCGCCGGCCGCCCAGAAGTCTGCTCCGGCCAAGGCCGCGGCACCTGCCAGGACCGCATCGGTAAAGGCGCCGGCCGCAAAGTTGCAGGCCAAGGGCAAAGCCGGTCGCGTGTCGCAGGTCATCGGCGCCGTGGTCGACGTGAACTTCGATAATGAATTGCCCAAGATCCTGAACGCGCTCGAGACGATGAACGGCTCGAACCGGCTGATCCTTGAGGTAGCGCAGCATCTCGGCGAAAACTCGGTCCGCTGCATCGCCATGGATACGACCGAAGGTCTGGTTCGCGGACAGGACGTCTATGACACTGGTTCGCCAATCACCGTGCCGGTGGGCGACGAGACGCTCGGTCGCATCATGAACGTCATCGGCGAGCCGGTTGATGAAGCAGGCCCAGTCGTCACCAAGAGCCGCCGCGCCATTCACCAGGAAGCGCCGGCCTATGTCGACCAGTCGACGGAAGCGCAGATTCTGGTTACCGGCATCAAGGTCGTCGACCTTCTGGCGCCTTATGCACGCGGTGGCAAGATCGGCCTGTTCGGCGGCGCCGGCGTCGGCAAGACCGTGCTGATCCAGGAACTGATCAACAACGTTGCCAAGGCGCATGGCGGCTACTCTGTTTTCGCCGGCGTTGGCGAGCGGACCCGCGAGGGCAATGATCTCTATCACGAGATGATCGAATCGGGGGTCAACAAGGATCCGCATGAACATGGCGGCTCGACCGAAGGGTCGAAATGCGCCCTGGTGTTCGGCCAGATGAACGAGCCGCCCGGCGCGCGCGCGCGCGTTGCGCTTTCGGGCCTGACCATCGCCGAGCATTTCCGCGATCAGGGGCAGGACGTTCTGTTCTTCGTCGACAATATCTTCCGCTTCACGCAGGCTGGCTCGGAAGTGTCGGCGTTGCTCGGCCGCATTCCTTCGGCGGTGGGCTATCAGCCGACGCTGGCGACCGACATGGGCCAGATGCAGGAGCGCATCACATCGACCCACAAGGGCTCGATCACCTCGGTGCAGGCCATCTACGTTCCTGCCGATGACTTGACCGACCCGGCACCGGCTGCGTCCTTTGCCCATCTTGATGCGACGACCGTGCTTAACCGCGCAATTTCGGAAAAGGGCATTTACCCGGCCGTCGATCCGCTCGATTCGACATCGCGCATGCTCGATCCGATGATTGTCGGCGAAGAGCACTATCAGGTGGCTCGCCGCGTCCAGGAAATTCTCCAGCGCTACAAGTCGCTGCAGGACATCATCGCCATTCTGGGCATGGACGAGCTCTCGGAAGAGGACAAGGTCACTGTTGCACGCGCCCGTAAGGTCGAGCGCTTCCTGTCGCAGCCCTTCTTCGTCGCCGAAGTGTTCACCGGCTCGCCAGGCCAGCTCGTGCCGCTGGAAGACACGATCAAGAGCTTCAAGGGACTGGTGGAAGGCGAGTACGATCATCTGCCCGAGGCCGCCTTCTACATGGTCGGCGGCATCGATATGGCGATTGCCAAGGCGCAGAAGCTCGCTGCGGAAGCCGCCTAAATACAACAGATGCCCGCATCCAGTGGCGCAACAAGCCAGTGGATGAGGGCGTCGTTGCGATGTCGGTTCAATATTGCCCGTTTCACGGGACCAAAGTGCCTTTTGCACGCGGGATACAATAGCGATGGCTGAATCCTTCAAGTTCGAACTCGTTTCGCCAGAGCGTCTTCTGGTATCGGAAGACGTGGAATCGGTCGTCATTCCGGGTGCGGAAGGCGAAATGACCGTGATGGCCAACCACGCCCCGGTGATGACAACCGTCAATCCAGGAGTGGTAACGGTCCACACGGCTTCCGGCGCAACCGAACGCTACGTTGTTTTCGGCGGTTTTGCCGATATCCTGCCGGCTGGCTGCACGCTGCTTGCCGAATCGGCCGTGCTGGAGAAGCATGTCGACCATGCCGAAATAACCAAGCGAATTGAGCAGGCGCGTCACGAGGCAGAAAACGCAAGCGACGATCACGCGCGCACCAAGGCCGAGCTTTTCCTGCACCAGCTGACCACCCTCCAAGGTGCGGTCATTCCTGCCTAGCATTGGTGTCGATCGGATGTTTGAAAAAGCCGGACCGATTGGGCCGGCTTTTTTGCTTGTGGACCCTCCTGCTGGATGCCGTGTTTCCGAGACCGCTTGCCACGGGACACTCCCCCCAGGTTCGTTAAACCTATGGGTCACCAATCCTGATTGCGTGCCAGCCGAGTTCAATGACGATACCGTCACGCATTCGATTCTCCTGACGCGACGGCGGCTCGACCTCGCCCTATCTAGCGGAAAATGACCATCGACACTCACGATCAAGGTGACCGCTACGCAGCATTCAAGCATGGCGCATTCAAGCGCTTCTGGCTTGCGCGGTTCCTGGCGACATTCTCTACCCAGATCGTCTCCGT
>JBBSOT010000007.1:0-36961 GCA_038259455.1 Hyphomicrobiales bacterium
CAACAGTGCGCTACGGCTTCACATTAAGAATGGAGGATTCCCTTGCAGAAACGTCGTCTCGGACGAACCGATCTAGAGATCGCACCGCTTGTTCTGGGCGGTAATGTGTTCGGCTGGACAGCCGACGAGAAGACGTCTTTCGATCTGCTCGACAGGTTCACGGATGCCGGCCTCAACGCCATCGACACCGCCGATGTCTATTCCAGCTGGGTCGATGGCAATTCGGGCGGAGAATCCGAAACGATCATCGGCAGATGGATGAAGGCTCGGGGAAGCCGCGACAAGCTGATGCTTATCACCAAGGTCGGTGCGGACATGGGCCAGGGAAAGTACGATCTTTCCGCCGGTTACATCGAGAAGGCGGTCGAAGCGTCTCTCCGCCGCCTGCAGACCGACAGCATCGATCTGTATCTGTCGCACTGGCCGGATCCTTCGGTCGGCTACGAGGAGACGCTTGGTGCTTATCAACGGCTGATCGAGCAGGGCAAGATCCGCTATGCCGGTGCGTCCAACCTTGATGCGGGCCAGTTGCGCGAAGCACTTGCTGTTTCAGGCGACAGTGGCCTGCCCCGCTATGAAGTGCTCCAGCCGGAATACAATCTCTACGACCGTTCCAGTTACGATGGCCCGCTGCGCGACCTGTGCATGGCCGAGGAGATCGGTGTCATTACCTATTTCAGCCTTGCCAAGGGCTTTCTGTCCGGCAAGTACCGCAGCACGGCAGACCTTGGCAAAAGCCCGCGCGGGCAGGGCGTCTCATCCTATCTCGACGAGCGTGGAATGCGCATCCTGGCTGCGCTCGACAAGGTTTCGGCGCGCCATTCGGCCAACCAGGCGGAAGTCGCGCTGGCCTGGGTCGTCGCACGTCCAGGTGTTACGGCACCGATCGCCAGTGCTACCACCATAGCCCAACTCGATAGCCTTGTGCGGGCAGCCAGTCTCGAATTGACGACGGGCGATATCGCCGAGTTGAACGCCGCGAGCAACTAAAGCAGACGGAGGAGTTGGCTGCGCGGGGCTGCCTCAGGCCTTGCGTTCCTCAAGTTCCTTCAGTCGTTTGACGGCGGTTGGCGGCAATGGGGGGTGACCGGTCGTTGCCGCTGCTTCTACCAGCATCGCATCGCAGGCGGCCTCCGTGTCGCCGATGAGCCTGCGCATGAATTCCTCGCGATCGAGTCCCGGTGGAATTGGCTTCAGAAAGCGCGCCTTGATGGTGCCCGGATAGCGCATGAATTTGCGCCTCGGCCACCACAGGCCAGCAACATGCGCGACGGGAACCACGGGCAGGGCGAGTTGCGCATAGATCTCTACGATGCCGTATTTGTAGAGCGGCTCGTCGCCCGGCGCGCGCCTTGTGCCTTCAGGATAGATGATCAGTTGCCGGTTATGGGCCGCCATTTCGCGCTTGGCGTCTGCGACGGCCTTCTTCAGGGCGATCGAGCGCTTACCCCGGTTAACCGGGATCATTCTCATCTTGATAATGTACCAGCCGAAGAACGGGATCCAGGTCAGTTCGCGCTTGAGAATGTAGAGAGGGTCACGCAGGGAAGGCAGAAAGGCAAATGTGTCCCAGAATGACTGATGCTTTGGCGCGAGAATGAATGAGCCTTCGGGCAGGTTCTCCTGGCCCGTAATCTCGCGTTTCGTGCCGACCATCTTGTCCATGAGCCAGAAATTGGTCCTGGCCCAGAACTTCGGCACAAACCAGGCTCGATGGCGTGGCGACAGGAAATAGAACGGCGACCAGCCGATCATCTGGACGATCAGGTTGAGATAGAAAACGGCGTTAAACGCCAGGGAACGGATCATGAGCATCAAGGCGGCGCCCGTCAGTGACAATTCGCCGTTGGTTACACCAGCCAGCCAAGGAATGGAAACGCGGTGTGCATTCTACTTCGGTGCTGCGGTAGCGCTGACCACGGCCAGGCCGTTGGCGGTCGGACGCAACGGCACGACGCCGCGCGCCAAGGCAAGGAGATACTTGTTGTATTCCGTGAACAGCACTCGCAGCGCCTGCGGCTGCATCCAGCGACCGTCATCCAGTCTGGTATTGACGACGGGGTAGGGCTCCAGAGTGGCGTTTCCCAAAAGCCTGCCCATTTCGAGCAGGCTGCGAGGCATGTGGTAGTTATTGGTCACCAGGATGACCTTGCCGTAGTCGTGGACGCGCACCCATTTCGCGCTTTCTTCGGCATTGCCGATCGTGTCGAGCGCTGCGTGGTCAATGTCGACACAGCAGGAGAACAGCTTCTTGTCGCCGCCGGTCACAGCACGCAGGTCGTCGCGGTTGGCGTCCGGGTGCACGCCGCTGATCAGCAGCCGTTTGCCCTTGCCGGATTTCAAAAGGTCGATGGCCGCATCAAGCCGCGCCTGACCGCCCGTCAGAACGATGATTGCGTCGGCGCCGGGCGGATCGGCTGGAGTCGAAAGCCGCCCGATATGAGTTGAGAAAACAACGAAACCGGCAACAAAAAGGGCGGCGAGGCTGAACAGGCCGAGCGCCGAAAGCTGGAACCAGCGTGACGACGCCCGTCGGCGCGCGACAAGCGCCGTGTCACGGGGCGGCGCTGCGCCACCCAGGTCCTGTTCCTGATGTCCCTTCATAGGCTCCTTAATAGCCCACAATTGCGACAATGTATGGGTTGGCCCATATCATGAGTCGGTCTGGCGTGTATCGAGGTCGGTAAGATAGGCGACGACGGTCAAATGTGAAGTGGCCGCTGTCAGCACACCAATCACCAGCACAATCAACGCGACGCCGCCATAGCCACTCATGCCGATGGCGAAATTGCCGAACAGAGCGGTCGCCTGATCCGCTTGGGGCGTTGCCAGATTGCGGGCTGACCAGAACGAGAAAACGAGGAAGACGACAACAGCTGCAAGCCCGCCTGCCGCCGCGCCCTTCATGCCCGTTAGCAGGAAATGCCGCCGGAATTCGGTTGCAATGAAGCGTCCCTCCGCGCCGACAAAATGGAGTACCTCGATGATGTGGCCGTTGCCGGCCATGGCGCCGCGCGTTGCGAAAACGACTGAAAGGACGGTTGCCGTGAGCATCAGGCCCAGTGCCGCCATGCCGATAAGCACAGTGGTGCGGGCCATGGTCACCAGCCGGTCGACCCAGGTCCGGTGGTCGTCGATGCTGGCTTCCGGCACGGCGCTTGCAAGTGTTTGCCGCAGCCTTGTCAGGTTCGGCGGATAGTCTTCGTTGAGGGTCACGATGATCAGCCGGGGCACCGGCAGTTCGTCTATATCAAGGCCGCTGCCGAGCCATGGCTCGAGCAACCTGGCTGTGGCTGCGCGATCCACGACCTGCGCGTCTACGATGCCTGGAAAGCCTTGCGCGATCGCAGTCGCCTTTGCCAGCGCTGCCTCCATGTCGAGGCCGTCCGCCGGCTTGATCTGGATGGTGGCCTCGCGCGAAATCTGGCTCTCCCACACGGAAGCCGTGTCGTGCACGAGTGTCACGGCACCCAGTGTCAGGCACGACAGGAAGGTCATGATCGCGATGACCGAGATCAGGGCGCGGCCTACAATGTTCTGTGCCGGCACGATTGGCGCCATGCGGCGCTGCACGCGCGGCACAGCCAACGTGTCCGGCTGGAACGCGTCTGTGGCGCCATCAGTCATAAATGTCGAGCCTTCCGCCAGACAGGATCATCCGGCGTGCGTCGACCTGTTCCATCAGGCCGAGATCATGGGTGGCAATGACGACGGCGGTCCCGAGCCGGTTGAGCTCGATGAACAGGCGCAGCAAGCGTCGGGCAAGCGGCGGGTCGACATTGCCGGTCGGTTCATCTGCCAGGAGGATTTCCGGCTGTTCGATCAGCGCTCGGGCAATTGCGGCGCGTTGCTTTTCGCCGCCCGACAGAACCGGAGGCAGAACATGCATGCGCTCGCCGAGCCCGACCCACTTCAGGAGTTCGGTCACGTCGCCGCGATAGCTCGCCTCTTCGCGACCGCGCACGCGGAGCGGCAGAGCGACATTTTCATATGTGGTCATATGATCCAGTAGCCGAAAGTCCTGGAACACGACACCGATTCGCCGCCTGATATAGGGCAACTCGCGCTTGGTGATTCGCGCCCGGTCCTTGCCAAATATGGAGACGAGCCCACGCGTCGGTTTCAGCGACAAGAACAGCATGCGCAGCAGCGACGTCTTGCCGGCGCCCGACGGACCGCTCAAAAACTGGAATGATCTTTCGGGAATCTCGAACGACAGATCGCGGAGGATTTCCGTTCCCATTCCATATCTTAGACCAACATTTTCGAACCGGATCAATTTCTGGAGACCTCGACTGACAGCTCGCGTAGCGGGCCGTTCGTTTCAAAAAGACCATCGGTCCCGCGTGGTTAATCACGGGTTAATTTATGCTCGTCACGATGACAGTGTGGCGAAGCATTAACCATTTCGGTTTAGCCCAGACCGACACGTTCCGAAGGATGATCGGCTGAGAGATGGCTGACCAATGCAGGCCACGCCCGGTTTCCGGCGAAATCATGACGAATGATCGCGTGGCGGAGGGTTCACCCATGGCGCGCGCGTCGAATCTCGATGTGGTTGACGCCGAGTTCGAGACTGTCGCCCATGCGGACGGGCAGCCCTATACCGTCAAACCGGCAGTCGGAAGCATCGTTTCGACGTCTGCGCCCGTCACGGGCATGGAGATGCTTCGTCGGAGCCAGGCGAGTGCGCCCGGCGCCTTGGCTTCACGGGGCGGTCCAATGTTCTGGGCCTTCGGTCTGGGACTTGCTGCTGCTGCCTTCTGGGTATCGGGGGGGCATGCGATTGTGCGCAACGCGACCTTCGTGGCAGCGCAAGCGCCGCAACATGCCCTGCGCATTTCAGGCGTTACCTCGCGTGTCGACAGCAAGGGCACGAATCCCCTGCTTTTCGTCGATGGAGAAGTCGCCAATGATGGCAGCGCCTTGTCGGACTTGCCGGCACTCCGCATTGCAGTGGCTGGCAATGATGGCCGAATTACCCACTACAGCCTGGGGACATCGGGTCGAAGCCTGACACCTGGTGAAACTTTCGCCTTTTCCAGCCGCCTCGATATGCCTAAGAACGGGGTCAAGACCGTGTCGGTCACGTTCGGCGAATAGGATGCTGTGAAATGCCAATCGTAAGAGGAAAGGATATCGAGGTCCTCTACTCCGCCTCGGCCATCGCCCGACGCAACCTCGAACTGGCCAAGGATATTGCTGCGCGCGACTATCACGATCTGCTGGTGATCTCCGTTCTCAAGGGCTCGTTCATTTTTGCTGCCGACCTGATCCGGGCCATGCACGATGTCGGATTGTCGCCGGAGGTCGAGTTCATCTTTATCTCCAGCTATGGAGCAGGCACTACCAGCGGCGAGGTCAAGGTCCTGCGTGACATCGACAATGAGGTTGCCGGCCGCGACGTCCTGTTGATTGACGACATTCTCGAATCCGGCAAGACGCTGTCGTTTGCCCGTGAACTGATGCTGTCACGCGGTGCAAAGAGCGTTTCCATTGCGGTGCTTCTCGACAAGCGGATGCGTCGCCAGACCGACCTCAATGCCGATCATGTAGGGTTCGACTGTCCCGATTATTTTGTCGTCGGCTACGGCATGGACGTCGCGCATGCCTTCCGCGAATTGCCATTCGTGGGTATCGTTAAGGGCGACGCCTAGCCGCGACTCAACTTGCCTCGATCTCGGCTCGCAGTCATCGATCACTGAATTCCAGATGCCTGGCGTTTCGGCCTGTCCCGGTCGGACAAGTCGATTGCCTGTCGACTATTGCAGGTCGAGCAACCTTTCGAGATAGTTGCGCTCGAGTTCGGGGCTGAGCGCATTGCCCAGGCGCTTTCGAATAGCCTCGAGGATCTGGCGGGCGCGCTGCACATCGATCTCGTCTGGCACCTTCACCGAGTCGCCGAAATCCGGGCCGGTCGTGGCTCGGGGCCGGCCAAGGGGATCGCGATCAGCATTCTGCTGGCGTCCGCCTTCCTGACCGCCGCCTTCCTCGCCCTGCATGGCCTGCATCATCTGTTCCATCATGTTCTGGCCGCCCTTGCGAAGCGCTTCGAGCGCGCGGCCCTGTTCGCCAACCGCGCGATCGCCTTCGCCGCGGCCGAGCGACCCTTCGGCCTCGCCCATGGCCTCGCCCGCTTCGCCAAGCCCCTCGCCGGGCTGCATGCCCATGCCTTCCAGTGCCTTCATCATCGCCTCCAGATCGTCCTGGAGTTGACCCTGGCCCTGCTGCAGTTGCTTCAAGGCTTCGGCGAATTCCTCAGGCGTCATCGGTCTGCCTTGGCCGTTCTGCCCCTGGTCGCCTTGCTGGCCCTGTTCGCCGGCCTCACCATTCTCGCCGCGCTGTTCGCTTCTGTCAGTGCCACGCTGGCGCTGGCCGCGCTGCATCTGATCCATGCGAAACGTCTCGTTCATCATTTCCTGCTGGCGACGCATGATCTCGCCCAGCTTGTCCATCTGCTGGCGCATCTCGGAATTCTGCTGGCTGTTCTGGCCCGGATTCTGGCGGCTGGCCTGCAGGTTGTTCATCATGTCTTGCAACTGGGCCAGCAGGTCACGGGCCTGGTCCTTGTTGCCGGACTTTGCGAGATTTTCGATCTGGTCGAGCATCTTTTGCAGGTCGCTCTGACGCATTTCCTGACCGTCGCGCGGCATCTGCTCGGCCATACCCGGGTTTTGCATGGCGCGCTCGGCGAATTCGCGCAGAAACTCGTCCATAGCACTGCGCAGTTCGGCCATCAGCTTTTCGATTTCTTCGTCAGATGCACCATCTTCGAGTGCCTGCTTGAGCGCTTCCTGCGCCTGGCGCAGCCGCTTTTCCGCAGCCGACAGATCGCCATCCTCGATGGCAAGCGCCATCTGCCACATGTAGTCGGCGACCTCGCGAAGCTGGTCGTCGCTGGACGCGGTCTTGAGCATGGTGCGTCCGGCCATCATGCCGAGGTAGTGGGACGGATTGTCGAACGTATCTTCCGGACGCAAGGTCACCGCGTCGATCAGGGTCAGCACGTCAGGCTTGCGGTTGGCGTCAAGCGACAGAATCTTGCGGTGCTCGACGATCGCCTTGGCCAATGGGTTGGTGAAAGGTCGTTCGGGCAGCGTCAGCGTCTTGGTTTCGCTCTGCGCTTTTTGGCCAGATTGGTCGCGCGTTCTCAGGGTCAGGTCTACCGTGGACCCCGCCCACACATGGTCTGTAAGATCCCGCGAAGTCTTGGCTGCTGGCCCGTCAGCGCTGCGTCGCGGCAGTGTCAATGGCAGGTCAGGCGCGGTGTAGAGCGCTCTCGCATCAGCAGCAGGCGGGTCGGAGAGGACAATCTCGGTGTCGGCCGATGCTGCGCCGTAGTCGTCCTCGATTTCGTAGGCAAGCTCGAGCGCTCCGTTGACGGCACGCTTGGGCTCGTCAACAAACCGGATTACAGGCGGCTTGTCGGGTACAACGATGAAGGACCACTGGGCGAGTTCCTGCTCACCTGCTTTCAACGATAAAATTCCGTCGGTGACGAGCTTGCCGAGGAACTGCTTTACCGTTCCCCCGACCGCCGCTGTCGGTCTGTCGGCCTTGGTTCCGGCCCCTTCCGCATCAAACTCCCGCACCGTGCCGGAGCCGTCAATGAAGTTGAGCGTTTCGGTGCCCGAACCGCCCGTTATACGCAAAGCGAAGTCGCTCATTGCCGGAACAGACAACGCGTTGGTGTTGGGGTCGTTGGTGGCGGTGAGAAACAGCGGCGGCTTGCCCGTGTAGGCCGGTGGAGTTACCCAGGCATCGATACGTGAGGGCACGGCGTCGATACGCGCATGTGCACGGAAGCCGTCGTCGAGACGGCCGCCGAGCGGGCCGAAGGAAAAAGCGAAGGCTGACACGAGAAGCAGCGCCGCTACAGCGCGCAGGCCCCATGGGTCGCGTTCGGGAATGCGGGTCCTCGGAAGATCGCCAGAAAGCCCTTCAAGGCTCTGCGCCATGCGCCGCTGATGTTCTCGCCACAGCGCATCGGAAAAGGCGCTCTCCTTGCCGCTCGGGCGATCACCTTGGACCAGCATCGGCGTGTGTAAGAGCCGGTTGGCACGCTCGATCCGGCGGTCGATCTCGCTCGCGGTCGGCTTGCGAAACAACCGCAATGGGTACAATGAAGCAAGTCCGGCGCATGCCAGCAAAAGCATGGCGGCCACTCGGCCCGCATCGGGGAGACTTCGGAAAATACCGAGCCAGGAAAGGCTGAAAAACAGACTGAAGACGATCAGCAGCGGCAAAATCAACGGCCAGCCGCGCTCGACGGCCATCGCGGCGGCGACCGCAGCCCGTGTCCGCGCAAGACTTGCCGGAAAAATCTTCTTGCCGTGTTCTGCCGCCATCAGCCCTTCCATCGGGGACCGCAAACCAGTCGCAGGCCTCAGAGCCCAGAGAATAACAGCAAACGAGGCGAAGGCGAGGCGGCTAGCGAAAACGTGATCGGCGGAAGTCGACCGTGATCGGCAGAATCCGGCGGCTATAGCCAGTCCGGCAGCGAGTCGAGGCCGATCAGATCCTCGTAGGATGGTCTTGGGCGAACGACGTGGAATCGGTCTCCATCGACCAGCACCTCGGGCACCAGCAGACGCGAATTATAGGTTCCCGACTGCACCGCACCATAGGCGCCGGCGGTCGAGATGGCGATCAGGTCGCCTGATCGCAGCAGCGGAAGGTCACGGTCGAGCCCGAGATAGTCGCCCGTTTCGCAAACCGGCCCAACCACGTCGGCCACCATGCGCGGCGCGTCTGCCGGCTGCTGCGCGACGGGACGAATCTCGTGATATGCCTCGTAGAGCGTCGGGCGGATCAGATCGTTCATCGCGGCGTCGACGATGAGGAAGTTCTTGGCATCGCCTTCCTTCACAAAAACGATCTCGCTTACTAGGATGCCGGCGTTGCCGACGATCATCCGGCCCGGTTCGAACATGACCTTCAGGCCGAGGCTGGTGACGTGCTTCTTGACGATCGTCGCATAGGCGTCGGGCAGTGGTGGAGGGGCATTGTCAGTGCGATAGGGTATGCCAAGGCCGCCGCCGAGGTCGACATGCTCGATCGCATGGCCGTCGGCCCGCAGCGTAGCGATCAATTCGGCCAGCAGCGCGAAAGCATCGTCAAACGGCTGCAACTCGGTGATCTGGCTGCCGATATGCGTATCGATGCCGACCACCTTGATGCCGGGCAGGGTCGCGGCTTTGGTGTAGACGGCACGGGCATGTTGCCATGCTATGCCGAACTTGTTTTCGGCTTTGCCGGTGGAAATCTTGGCATGTGTTCTTGCGTCGACATCGGGATTGATGCGCAGCGAGATGGGAGCGATCTTCCCCAAAGCCGTCGCCCTGGCCGAAAGCAGTTCCAGTTCGGGCTCAGATTCGACGTTGAAGCACAGTATGCTGGCGTCGAGCGCGTAGTCCATTTCGCGCGCGGTCTTGCCGACCCCGGAAAACAGTATCTTGTCGGCCGGAATGCCAGCGGCGAGCGCGCGGCGCATCTCGCCTTCCGACACGACGTCAGCGCCGGCACCCAGCTTTGCCAATGTCTTCAGCACAGCCTGGTTGGAATTCGCCTTCATCGCGTAGCAGACCAGCGCGTCGAGTTCCTCGAAGGCTCCGGCGAAAACGGTGAAATGGCGCTTCAGCGTGGCTGTCGAATAGCAATAGAACGGCGTGCCCACCGCGGCCGCGATGGCCGGAATGGCGACGTCTTCGGCGTGCAACACGCCGTCGCGATAATCGAAATGGTTCACGGAACGTCCGTTCGGAAAATCTAGAGGAGCGGATCAAGCAGGAAGGGCTTGTCGTTGTCCGGTTTCTCAGGCTCCGGCGGCGCTGGTTCGCCAGCTTTCAGCGCGTCCTTGCGCGCCTGGACCTGGGCGTCGTACGGCGTATCGAGTCCGGCCTTGCGGCCGCAGGCCGATGCCATGGCCAGAGCCGTCAGAAGCACGAGCGTCGTGAAAATCCTGCCTGCCGTCATCGAAGCCATCCATGCCCAGAAAAATGCGTCAGCCGCTTTTAGCGAAGTTTACTCGCCTTTGCACCCCGGCAAATCAAGCCTTGACGATACGCTTCTTCCAGTAGCGCACCTGCTTTTTCACCTCGCTGGGCGCCGTCCCGCCGAAGCTCGTCCGGCTGTTGACGGAATTTTTCACCGACAGGACCGAAAAGATACCCTCGGTGATGCCCGGATGGATGGCCTGCAGGTCGGTCAGGGCGAGCTTTTCAAGGCCGGTTTTCCTCGATTCCGCCAATGCCACGGCGCGGCCGGTGACATGATGGGCTTCGCGAAACGGCATGCCGAGTTCGCGCACCAGCCAGTCAGCGAGGTCGGTGGCGGTCGCGTAGCCGGAGCCTGCTGCCCGTTTCATGGCGGAGGCGTTGACGACCAGGTCGCGCACCATCCCTGTCATCGCCGCGAGCATCAGATCAAGGGTCTCTGCCGCGTCGAAGACGGCTTCCTTGTCTTCCTGCATGTCCTTGGAATAGGTCAGCGGCAGGCCCTTCATGACTGTCAGCAGGGCAACAAGGTCGCCGGTGATGCGACCGGTCTTGGCCCTCACAAGTTCAGCCGCGTCCGGGTTCTTTTTCTGCGGCATGATCGAGGAGCCCGTCGAGAACTGGTCAGACAGCTTGATGAAACCGAATTGCGGGGTTGACCAGATGACGATTTCTTCGGCCAGCCGTGACAGGTGCGTTGCGCAGATGGCCGACAGGCTCAGAAATTCCAGCGCGAAGTCGCGATCGGAGACCGAATCGAGCGAGTTGCGTGTCGGTTCGCGAAATCCGAGTGCCTTTGCGGTCATCTGCCGATCGATGGGGAAGCCCGTGCCAGCAAGCGCGGCAGCCCCGAGCGGACTTTCGTCCATCCGCTCGATGGCGTCCCTGACCCGTGAAAGATCGCGTGAGAACATCTCGACATAGGCCAGGCAGTGGTGCCCGAAGGTAACCGGCTGGGCCGTCTGCATGTGGGTGAAGCCCGGCATGAATGTCGAGGCGTGTTCCTCCGCACGCTCCAGAAAGGCGGCGATCAGGCCTTTCAGGGCCTGGGCGACACGCAGGCATTCCTGCTTGGTCCATAGGCGGAAATCAACGGCCACCTGATCATTGCGGGACCGCGCCGTGTGCAGCCGGCCGGCGGCAGGCCCGATCAGTTCCGCCAGCCGCGCCTCGACATTCATGTGAATGTCCTCGAGCTTCTCGGAAAACGTGAAGGTTCCGGCCTCTATTTCACCCGAAATTGTGTTCAGTCCGTGTGCGATTTTTGCTTGATCTTCCCGCGAGATGATGCCCGTTTCCGCGAGCATTTCGGCATGAGCGAGAGAGCCTTGGATATCCTGCGCATAAAGCGCCTTGTCGAAGGAAATGGAAGCGTTGATCGCCTGCATGATGGCGGCTGGACCCGAGGCAAAACGTCCGCCCCACATCTGGTTGCTGGTCTTGTCGTCGCTCATCATGATATCCGGGCGCTGGAGTTTGCTTAATGACGAATGAAAAGAAATCATCGATGCCGGCGGGACGCATGATCGTGATTGCCGCGCTTGCCGGTGCGCTCGCTGGCGCGGTCGCGGTATATGTCAGGACGACACTGCCTGGCAACAATGCACCAGGCGCATCGGTGGCCGCAAGCGACGATAACGCCGCAAACGACGCCGCCTGCGCGGCTAAAGCCGACACCGCAAAGACGGTCGCCGCCGCCGCAACAGGGGCTGTTGCCGCCATGCTGCCTGCCGACCCGCCCCAGTCGCTCAGGACCCTCGCCTTCAACGGACCGGACGGCGCCCCGATGACGCTTGCCGACCATTCAGGCAAGGTGCTTCTCGTCAATCTGTGGGCGACCTGGTGCGTGCCGTGTCGCGAGGAAATGCCAGCGCTGAACGCGTTGCAGAAGGACATGGGCAGTGATGATTTCGAGGTGGTCGCGGTCAATGTCGACACCGGCGACGATACCAAGCCGAAGAAGTTCCTGACGGAGACGGGCATCGACGCGCTTGGCTATTACAGGGAGAACTCGCTCGACCTCTTCAACGACGTCAAGAAGCGCGGTCTGGCGCTCGGACTGCCGGTTTCTCTGCTGGTCGACGGGGATGGATGCCTTCTTGCCAATATGAACGGTCCGGCCGACTGGGCAAGCGATGACGCCAAACGTTTCCTTGCGAGCGCAGTGGGCAACGGGTCCTGACCGCCTGAAGGCTTGGCAAGCAATCTTGCGCAATTGACAGCCGCTTGACAGGTTGGTTCGGGCAAGTCGTTCCTGCCGCGCCATAACGCGGCGACAACAAAGGAACGAACCACGCATCCGCGCCGCATTCTCCTACTCTCGGCCATCACTATCCTGCCGTCAGTCACCTTGGCGACTGACAGGCCTGCCGGCAAAATGACGGCTGCTGAAGATATCAGACCGCAAAAGAACGGGGCGGATTCTCCGGCCTAGCGGGTCGGTACCGGATGCTCGCCACGGTAATCATAGAATCCCCGGCCCGTCTTGCGTCCGAGCCAGCCAGCCTCGACATATTTCACCAGCAGTGGACAGGGGCGGTATTTGGAATCCGACAACCCGTCGTGGAGCACCTGCATGATCGACAGGCAGGTATCGAGACCGATGAAATCGGCAAGCTGCAGCGGTCCCATCGGGTGGTTGGCCCCGAGCTTCATGGCGGTATCGATGGCATCTACCGAGCCGACGCCTTCATATAGCGTGTAGATCGCCTCGTTGATCATCGGCAGCAGGATGCGGTTGACGATGAAGGCCGGAAAATCCTCGGATACGGTGATCGTCTTGTCGAGAGCGCCGACGAATACCTTGGCCGCTTCGAACGTCTTGTCGTCGGTGGCAATGCCGCGCACCAATTCGACAAGTTTCATGACCGGCACGGGATTCATGAAGTGAATGCCCATGAAGCGCTCGGGGCGGTCGGTCTGGCTTGCCAGGCGCGTGATTGAAATCGACGAGGTGTTGGTTGCGACAATAGCCTGCGGGTTCAGCTGCGGACAGAGCTGTGCGAAAATCTTCCGCTTGACGGTCTCGTCTTCCGTCGCCGCTTCGATGACCAGGTCGGCCGTTGCCAGGTCGGCCATGGCGGGTGCTGCCGTAATGCGCGCCAGCGCTGCCTGCCGCGCCGCGTCGTCGAGCTTTCCGGAGCCGACCATGCGGGCCATGTTGCCACTGATCGTTGCGAGGCCCTTTTCGATGCTCTCGGCGGAAATATCGTAGAGAAACACTTTGAATCCGGCAATCGCCGCGACCTGAGCGATACCGCCGCCCATCTGCCCTGCGCCGATGATGCCTACCGTCTCGATGGTGCCACTCATTACACTGATCCTGTCGTTGGGCTTGCTCGCCCATTCTTTGTGCAGTGCAACCTAATTGGCCGGGGCAGTTACGTCCACCCCGGCGCTCCTGATTTTGACCACCGCTTCAGGCGGATGTCAAAGTGCCTTTTCAAGTTCCGGCAGAATGACGAAGAGATCGCCGACGAGGCCGTAATCGGCAACCTGGAAGATCGGCGCCTCCTCGTCCTTGTTGATGGCGACGATGACCTTGGAATCCTTCATGCCCGCAAGGTGCTGGATGGCCCCCGAGATGCCGCAGGCAATGTAGAGATCAGGGGCGACCACCTTGCCGGTCTGGCCGACCTGCCAGTCATTGGGCGCATAGCCGGCGTCAACGGCGGCGCGCGAGGCGCCGACGGCTGCGCCGAGCTTGTCTGCGACCGGCAGGATGACTTCCTGGAACTTCTCCGAGGAGCCAAGTGCGCGGCCTCCCGAGATGATGATCTTGGCCGAGGTCAGTTCGGGGCGATCGCTGTCGGATAGCCGGTTCTCGACGAAGGTCGACAGTCCGGGATTGGCGGCGGCACCAACAGTCTCGACGGAGGCGGAGCCTCCTTCCGCGGCAGCCGGGAACGAAGCCGTACGCACCGTGATCACCCGCTTGACATCGCCAGACTGCACAGTCTGGATCGCGTTGCCTGCATAGATCGGACGCTTGAACGTGTCGGGCGCAACAATCTCGACGATCTCCGACACCTGCATCACGTCGAGCAGGGCGGCGACGCGCGGCATGACGTTCTTGCCCGACGTCGTTGCCGGCGCAATGATCGTGTCGTAGCCGTCGGCTATGCCGACGATCAGCGCGGCCAGTGGTTCGGCCAGGCGGTTTTCGAGTTCATCGGCTTCGGCGAGCAGGACCTTAGTTACCCCGGTCAGCTTGGCGGCGGCGTCGGCAGCGGGCTTCGCACCCTTGCCGGCAACCAGCACATGCACGTCCGCGCCGATCTGGAGCGCTGCGCTCAGCGTCTTGCCGGTCTGGTCGGACAGCGTTGCGTTGTCGTGTTCGGCTATAAGAAGAATTGCCATCTCGTTATTCCTTTCCGGCCTCAAAGCACGCCGGCTTCGTTCTTGAGCTTGTCGACAAGTTCGGCGACGTCCTTCACCTTGACGCCAGCCTTGCGACCGCCCGGCTCCTCGGTCTTCAGCACCTTGAGGCGCGGCGCGATATCGGCACCGAAGTCGGCCGGACTCTTTTCCTCGAGCGGCTTCTTCTTGGCCTTCATGATGTTGGGCAGCGAGGCGTAGCGCGGCTGGTTGAGGCGCAGGTCGGTCGTCACGATTGCCGGCATCGTCAACTCGACCGTTTGCAGGCCACCATCGACCTCGCGCGTCACCTTGGCCTTGTCGCCCTCGATGACGATCTTGGAGGCGAACGTGCCCTGGCTCCAACCAAGCAGTGCGGCCAGCATCTGGCCGGTCTGGTTGGCGTCGTCGTCGATCGCCTGCTTGCCGAGAATTACCAGTCCTGGCTGCTCGGCCTCGACAACACCCTTCAGCACCTTGGCAACGCCAAGTGGCTCGACCAGTTCGTCAACCTTGACCAGGATCGCCCGGTCAGCGCCCATTGCGAGTGCGGTGCGCAGCGTCTCCTGTGCCTGCTGCGGTCCGACCGACACGACGATGATCTCCTCGACGGTGCCTGCTTCCTTCAGCCGGATCGCCTCTTCGACTGCGATCTCGTCGAACGGATTCATCGACATCTTGACGTTGGCAAGCTCGACGCCCGAGCCGTCAGACTTGACCCGGATCTTGACGTTGTAGTCGACAACCCGCTTGACCGGGACCAATACTTTCATAAGCGTACAACCTCTTCGATAGATTATGAGGAGCCACTATCAGGGCTCTGTTTGGCTTGATCGTCGATTGCCGACATTTTCGGCACGAAATACATCATCTGTTCGCTGTATCGGTGCCAAAGGCCCCTGCAAAACGAGCCGGACCGTAGTTGGGGGCGTGTTGGGCGTCAATATCGTCGACACTCCAAAATCGGTTGAATTACTGGCGGCCCCAACGCGGCGCCGGCGCGGCTTCAACGGGACGCACGGCGCTCGGTTGTTCAACAACCACTGCTCGGGGCGTCACGATCTCGCGATCGAACAACGGCACGTCCCGGTCCCGCAGGATGAAGACAAGCACGGCGCCTGCCAGGATGCCGCCGATGTGACAGGCCCAGGAGATCTGGTCCTCGCCGCCGGCTGAGAACATGACGAACTGGAAGAGGATCCACAGCGCCAGCGTTATGTAGGCGGGAATGCGCAGTGGGATACGGCCAAAGGCGAGTATCCAGATTTTCACACGCGGATGGAGGATCAGGTAGGCGGTGACGACGCCGGCAATGGCGCCGGATGCACCAATCAGCGGCACCTGTGAATCGGGTGCGAGAACGCCATGAAAGGCAGCGCCGGCTGCCGCGCAGACCAGGTAGAAAATCAGAAATTTTACGTGGCCGAGCGCATCCTCGACATTGTCGCCGAAGACCCAGAGGAAAAGCATGTTGCCGCCGAGGTGGAAGATGTCGCCATGCAGGAACGAATAGGTCAGATAGGTGAGGTTTTCGGGCACAAGCTCTATGCCGGGCTCAAGCTCGGCAATGTCAAAAACCACGGACGGAATGTAGCCCAGCCCATAAACGGCCGCGTTGCTGACCCGCTGCGAACCCAAACCTGTGAACAGAAAAAAGATGGCGTTGGCTGCGATCAGCCCGATGGTGACGTATTGCAGCTTTATGCGCTTGAGACTGTTGGCGTCGTGGAGCGGAATGAACATCGATTGCCCTCGCGCGCCTGCGGCGGTTCTAGCGGTTTTGCCCGGGAACCCATAGCACGTCGACATTTCCGTTGTCATTGACCACACGGCCGGCAACAAACAGGAAATCCGACGCCCTGTTCACGTATCGGATTGCCTCGGGATTGACGTGTTCCGCGCCATCCTGTGTCAGCGCTACCATCATTCGCTCGGCCCGGCGCGCCACGGTGCGCGCCAGATGAAGCGCGGCTGCTGCCGGCGAACCGCCGGGAAGGATGAACGACTTCAAAGGCTGCAATTGCTTGTTTAGCCGGTCGATGTCGGTTTCGATGCGCTTCGTCTGCGCGGCGTTGATCCGCAACGGTTCGTGGCCCAGCTTCGCGCCGGTGTCCGGCACGCAGAGATCGGCGCCGAGATCGAAGAAGTCATTCTGGACAAGCGCCAGCATCGCGTCGATTTGCGGATGCTCTTTGGCGGTATGCAATCTTGCCAGTCCGATGCAGGCATTGGCTTCGTCGACAGTGCCGTAGGCTTCGACACGCAGGTCGGATTTCAGCCGTCGCTCACCGCTGCCAAGTCCGGTCGTGCCGTCATCCCCGGTTCGCGTGTAGATCTTGTTGAGTTTCACCATTGCGATTCACCGCTCGTGCGTCAGCGGCGATAGAAATAGACGGTCAGCAAAAGCAGGACAACAGCGATGAACTGGAGCATCACGCGCGCCTGCATCAGCTTGTTGGATGTCGTGCCAGATCCGCCGCGCAGCATATTTGCCAGACCGCGGATCAGGACCACCACCACTGCCACCATGACGAGAATTGCAAGGATATTGAAGACTGTCGCCATTAATTCCCTCGATTCGGCCGACCGGCCGGGTCAACTGTACTTTGACAGCAGCCTGTATAGCAGGCTGGCCGGAATCACACGTTTAAGCACGGCGCCGACCTTGGCCGGCAATGTCACCACATAGTGCGGACGCGGTCGTCGAGAAAGGAGGGCATGTCGCAATGCCGCATGGACTGCTTCGGGCCCTGGCTTGAAGCGTGAAACGCTGCCGCCCGATTTCAGGCGGTGCAACTGGGCAGCATAATCCTGCTTGTGTGGCGAGTTCTGATAATCGATGTTCTTGATGAACCACTCCAGCCCATTGATCGCGATCTTCGACTTCACCGGCCCCGGCTCGATCAGCGAGACGTGGACACCAGACCCCGCCAGTTCGCTGCGCTGGCACAGCATCAGCCCCTCAAGAGCGTGTTTGGAAGCGGCATAGGCGCCGCGGAACCTTTGCGGAGCGAGACCGAGGAATGACGAACAGTGGACGATGCGTCCGTGGCCCTGCGCCCGCATGACGGGAACTGCTTTTTGCGTCAGATCGTGCCATCCGAAGAAGTTTGCCTCGAACTGCTCCCGGAGCGCGGCAACGGACAGGTCTTCCACTGCGCCTCCCTGCGCATAGGCGCCGTTGTTGAACAGCGCATCCAGCCGTCCATTGCTGCGTTCCATGACATCGGCGAAAAACGTCTCTACCGATTCGGCTTCGCGATAGTCGAGGTAGAACGCATCGAAGCCGTCAGCGGCGAGCGCGGCGATGTCGGCCTGCCTGCGTGCCGTTGCGAATACGCGCCAGCCCTCTGCCTTCAGCGCCCGGGCGCAATACGCCCCAATGCCGGATGACGCTCCGGTGACGATGATCGTGCGTCTTTCGTTCATGAGCCTGGTGTGTCCATCACTTGCCTTTTGTGGCAATCCCTTTCCATATTCGTGACGATGAAACAATCTAAGGCAGCCGGCGTGCAATTCAGCAGGTCCATGACGCAGAACCCTGAATGAGAAAAATCGTCGCTCTCAGACGCGTGGTTTTCGATGCGCTCGGCCATTTCAACAATGATGACGGATGGTCGATGGCCAGCCATCTGGCAATCACCGCGCTGATGGCACTTTTCCCGTTCCTGATTTTCGCCACGACGCTTGCCAGTTTCCTGGGCGCCGAGGCGTTTCGCGATACAGCGGTCCATCTCGTGTTCGATACATGGCCCGAACAGATCGCCGCGCCGATATCGCGCGAAGTAATCAATGTCCTTACGGTCCAGCGCAGCGATCTGCTGACCTACGGTGTCGTTTTGGCAGGCTTTTTCGCCTCGAATGGCATTGAGGCGCTGCGCACCTCGCTCAACCGGGCCTATCGGGTTGTGGAAACGCGGTCTTTTCTGTTTCGACGGATCCAGAGCCTGGCCTTCGTTCTCATCGCGACTGCCGGGTTTCTGGCAATAAGCGTCCTGCTGGTGTTTGCGCCGCTGATTGTGCGGCTGGCGGAAGCCAATCTCATCTGGATAAGGCCCTATCTGGGGACGATCACCCTGTGGCGATTCATCATCGCGTCCAGTGTGATCGTACTCGGCCTTATCGCCGTGCATATCTGGTTGCCGGCAGGCAAGCGGCGGTTCGTCGACATCGTGCCCGGCATCATATTCACACTGATCGCGTGGCTGGCCGGGTCGACCCTGTTTGCAGCCTATCTCGACCGCTTCTCGTCTTATGTCTCGACCTATGCCGGGCTTGCGTCGATCATGATCGCGGTCGTCTTTCTGTACATCGTGTCGCTGATTTTCATCCTTGGTGGTGAACTCAACGCTTCCATCAGCAGATATTTCGAGGCTCGTGCCCGCGTCGAGGGATGAGGACGTTCAAACGATGATGCTGGGCGCCCGACCGCGCGCGGTCGCCAGTCCGACGCCAACCGTCGCCAGCGCCATTCCGGCAATCTGAATGATGGACAGTTCCTCCCCAAACAGGATCCAGGCGATTATGGCTGTCGCCGCCGGCACGAGGTAGAACAGCGATGATACCTTCGACACTTCCCCGTCGCGAATCATGATCATCAACAGGAACACCGCGCCGATCGACAGGACCAGCACCAGCCAGGCCATGGCAAACACCGATTCGCCGTTCAACGTGAACTGACGCGTCTCGAAGGCCAGTGAAAGCGATATCATCACGATGGCGGCGCCAGCATATTGCAGGCAGGTGCCCGCAACGATGTGGCCTCCGGACGCAAACCGCTTTTGCCAGATTGTTCCTGCGCTCATGCTGATCACGGCGAGCATGCTTGCCGCCAGTGTCGCCCAGGTGACGCCGCTGCCCAGGTCATCGAGCTTTGGCGCCAACACGATGACGACACCGGCAAAGCCGGCGACAAGACCGGCCCGATGGCGCGGCAGGATTTTCTCGCCGAGCAGAGCTCCCGCCAGCAGGGCTGTGATCAGTGGCTGAAGTCCGACGATCAGCGCAGAGAGACCAGCCGGCATCCCGTGGTGGATGGCCCAGAAGACCCCGCCGAGATAGCCGCCATGCATCAGGGCTCCAGCCGCCATGGCGTGCATGGCCTGGCGCCAATTCACCCGGCTGGCGCGAAATGCCGCAGCGATGCAGGCCAGGATCGCGAAAGCGAGCAGGAAGCGCAGGGCCAGGAAGCTGAATGGTTCCGCCCACGGCATGGCATAGCGTGCGCCGATAAAGCCGGTCGCCCAGAGCAGGACGAAGAGCGCCGGTATAAAGCGTTTGGCCGCGATCATTGCAGGGGAAAGACCTGTCACTCGGTAAAAGTGACCGCTCTAATGCCAATCATTTGAGCAAGCAAAACTAAACGTTTGATCCATACAATAAGGAGGGTTGAACTCGAATGGCTAATCAAGCGCTCGGTGCCGCGTTGTCGGAAGGGCAGACATGATCTGGAACCTCGATACAGGCTGGCTTCTGATGGCCGTCGCAATCGTTGCCGTTCTGGCTTTCTTTTTTGGAGCGGCACTCGACGCGATCATGCGCGAAGACGGCTTTGGCCCAACCGGAAATATGCTGATCTTCACGGTCGGCTTCTTCCTCGCAATCATCGTCGCGAACACCTATGGCATAAGCTTGCGCGACCTGAAGTTGGCAGTGGCGTTTGGTCTGGGCGGCGCTTTTTCACTGGTCTTTGCTGCGGCGCTCGCGAAAGCCGGTCTCAGCCGAGTCTGATTCCGCCTCAAATCCGAGCATGCACCTGATCTCCGTTGGCGTTCGTCCGGCCTTGCGCTGGGCGTGCAATCCCGTGTCGCCGAGGCTCTTCGAGAGCTTTCGCCCGTCAGGCCCGAGCAGCAGCTTGTGGTGAAAATAGCGCGGAACCGGTAGCCCGAGCAGGTTTTGCAGCAATCTGTGGATGGCAGTCGCCGGCCTCAGGTCGAGCCCGCGCACGACATGCGTCACGCCTTGAAAGGCATCGTCCACGACGACCGACAGGTGATAGCTTGTCGGCGCATCGCGGCGCGCCAGGACGACGTCGCCCCATTCCTGCGGTCGGGCATCGACGTCCTGGGCTGCGTCCATCTCTTGGCTGGAAAATTCGATCCAACTCAAGGCGGTGGTGCCGTGAACTGCCGTTTCCGTATCCAGCCGCCATGTGAAAGGCTCGCCCTCTGCGATGCGGCGTGTGCGCTCGCGCGGTCCAAGCGCCTTGTCCAGGCCAGGATAAAGCGGGGTGCCGTCAGGGTCGTGCGGCCATCGGTTGCCGACATCACTGCTCGCGATATGGGCGCGCACCTCGCCGCGGCTCATGAAGGCGGGATAGACCAAACCATCCTTGATCAGCCGGGTAAGCGACTGTTCGTAGTCTCGCATGTGTTCGGACTGGCGACGCACCGGCTGTTGCCATTCCAGGCCAAGCCATTCCAGGTCGGCCATGATCGCGGCTTCGTATTCGGGTGTGCAGCGTGCAATATCGATGTCTTCGATCCGCAGCAGAAAACGTCCTGCGGTCTTGTTGGCCATCTGGCTGTTGAGCAGCGCAGAGTAGGCGTGTCCGAGGTGCAGTTCGCCGTTCGGGCTCGGCGCGAAACGGAAAACGGGAGCGCTGGCCGGCTGGTTTCGGGTTGTGCCTGACATGACACGATTGCTACTTTGACGGAGATCGGCGGACAAGGTGCCTGGCCCTTATGCAACGTATTTCATCGCTCGACGACGTTGCGACGGCCCTCGATTCGCTGTGCCGACTGGATCCGCGTCTCGAAAAGGTCCGAGAGATGGCCGGCGACGTGCCGCTCAGGCTCTCCGATCCCGGCTTCGCCAGCCTTGTCTCGATAATCGTATCGCAGCAAGTGTCGCGAGCCAGCGCCGAGGCGATCCTTGGCCGGCTGGTCGGACTTGTCGACCCGTTGACGCCACAGGCGCTGCTTGCATCGGATGACTCGCTGTTTCGCGCCGCAGGACTGTCCCGCCCGAAGCAACGCACGTTGCTGGCACTGTCCAATGCTGTGGTTGAAGGGTTCGACCTTGGGCGGCTCTGCGAAATCAGCGCGGAAGAGGCGATTACCGAAATGAGCATGATTTCCGGCATCGGACCGTGGACGGCGCAGGTTTACCTGCTTTTTTCTGCCGGCCATCCTGATATTTTCCCGGCTCGCGACGTCGCGCTGCAAAGTGCAGTCGGGCACGCACTGGGCATGGAAGCCCGTCCCGGCGAGAAGGAGCTGATTCGGATTGCCGAATCATGGGCGCCGTTTCGGGGGGTAGCATCGCGGCTTTTCTGGTCCTATTATCGTGAGATCAAGGGCAGGGAGGGCACACCGCCTTCATCGAAACTCACAAAACTCTGAGTGAATTGCCATTTTCCCGGCTCGCGGGCTTCGCGAGCCGCTTCACATTCCTGTCACCTCCTGCTTACAATATCCCGGCCGATCGCTTTGTGAGCCAAGAAGGAGATCGCAAGTGACTATCGCGGTATCTCCAGACGGGCTTCCTGCGCTGGTGTTGAATGCGGACTACCGCCCGCTGAGCTATTATCCCCTCTCGCTGTGGTCGTGGCAGGATGCGATCAAGGCGGTGTTCCTCGAGCGCGTCAACATCGTCGCCGAGTATGACAACCAGGTTTCGTCGCCGAGTTTTTCGATGCGCCTGCCGAGCGTCGTCAGCTTGAAAAGCTATGTCAAACCCTCAAGGCATCCGGCTTTCACGCGGTTCAATGTTTTCCTGCGCGACCGTTTCCAGTGCCAGTATTGCGGCACACCGGAAGACCTGACCTTTGACCATGTAATCCCCCGCCATAGCGGCGGGGCTACGACATGGGAGAATGTGGTGGCCGCGTGTTCGCCCTGCAATCTGCGCAAGGGCGGCATGATGCCGGCCCAGGCCAAGATGTGGCCACTGCAGAAGCCCTTCAAGCCGTCGGTGCACGATCTGCACAACAACGGAAAGAGGTTTCCGCCCAACTATCTGCACGAGAGCTGGATGGACTATCTCTACTGGGATGTCGAACTGGAGCCGTAAGGTTCGACGGTCATTTCCTGGCGAAGGCGCCGCGGATTGCGGCGATGGTCAGGATCAGGCTTGCAATCGCGTTCCAGCCGGCAAAGGACAGCCCGAGCACGCGCAACGCTGCCTTGTCGCAGGAAGGCGGCACAAAGGCGTCGATCGCGTCTAGCACACCTTTTCCGCCCGTATCGGCCGGGCCGCTCACCGCGCCGCAGTCGGTCGGTCCTGCCCACCAACCCCATTCGACCCCGGAGTGGCGCACAGCGAGAAAAAGGCTCCACACCATCAGCAGCCCGCCGACCAGGATCAGACCGCGCGTCAGGACCGGAGGCCAGCGCAAAGCCCCGGACAGGGCAGCCAGCAGCATCACCGGCACGCCAATATAGTAGGGGATCCGCTGGCCGAGACACAGCTTGCAGGGAATGTATCCGCCGATGTGCTCGAAGCCGAGGGCCGAACCAACGGTCGCGGCCATGGCCAGCGCCAGGAAAATCGCGACATTGGTCTGGAAGCGATCGGTCGGGGCACTCAGGGCGGTCATGCGTTCGATTCCGTGCGGCGGGTGCTGCGGTCAGAGCGGTAAGGTTCAGAACGCATATCTGACCAGAAGGTAGAGCAAAATGAGGACGGCGGCACCTGCCGCGGCGATCAGCCCCAGCCGCTCTTCGACGAAGTGGCGGATTGGTTCTCCGTACCGTCTGAGCAACCAGGCGAGGAAGAAAAAGCGGGCGCCGCGCGCCACGATGGCCGACAGGATGAACACCCACAGGTTGACGCCTATGACGCCGGACAGGATCGTCACGACCTTGATGGGCGGCAGATGGGTGAGGCCTGACGTCACCAGCATCAACAGGATGAAACCGGTGCCGGATGCCACGCGCAGGGCTTCGAAATCGTCCAGCTTCCCGTAGAATTCCAGGACCGGTCTGGCCACCGCTTCATAGGCGTAGTGACCGAGGAACCAGCCGGCTATGCCGCCGAGCACCGACGCGACCGTCGCGACCAGCGCATATCGGTAAGCGCGTTCTGGTCGGGTAAGTGCCATCGGCAGGAAAAGCACGTCGGCCGGAACGAGGAATATCGAGCTTTCGATGAAGGCGATGAAGGCCAGCCAGTATTCGGCTGACTTGCGCGCGGCGAGCGACAGGGTCCAGTCGTAAAGTCGTCGTAGCATCTTTGCCCCCGTAAAGGTGCGGCGTGTTTAGGAAGATTTGGCGTTGTGCACAATGGCCTACGGCTGTGGCATGTCGCGCGGAAGCGGCCGACGGTCGGACAGAGGCGCCAAATCGCATCGAACATGTTGACGGGGCCATGCCTCTCCGTATAGTCCGCAGCCGTTGACGCCCTTGCGGGTGCAGCCCCCTTGGCGGAATTGGTAGACGCGCCTGACTCAAAATCAGGTTCCGAGAGGAGTGCTGGTTCGATTCCGGCAGGGGGCACCAGAATTCGCCAAAGGGCGGAGACAATCGTCCATGCTCGAACGGCGCGATGGCTATGACGCTCTTTACCGCGATTTTCGCTGGACCATTCCACCCCGTTTCAACATTGGCGTAGCGGTCTCCGATCGCTGGGCGGCGCAGGATCCGGATCGCGTTGCGCTATTCGATTACCGGGTCGATGGCGCGCCGGACCGGATGACGTTCGGCGAGCTCTCGGCCCGCTCCAATGCCTTGGCGAACGAATTGAGGAGACTGGGCATCGGCAGGGGTGACCGGGTCGCGCTGCTTCTGCCGCAATGCTTCGAGACCGTGATTGCCCATGTTGCGATCTATAAGCTCGGCGCGATCGCGGTGCCGTTGGCGCTGCTGTTCGGCGTCGAGGCGCTCGAGTACCGTCTCCAGACGGCGGGCGTTCGGGCGGTGTTCACCACCGCTGCCGGCTACGCCAAGATCGCAAAGATCAGCGGCCGGTTGCCAGAGCTTGAACAGATCATCCTGATCGATGACGCGCAGGGAACGGCCAAGGATTTCCATCGGCTTGTCGCCGACAATTCCTCAAGTTTGGAGGTGGAGCCAACGGGGCCCGACGATCCGGCCATGATGATCTTCACCTCCGGGACGACCGGCCCCCCGAAGGGCGCCTTGCACGGCCACCGTGTGCTTCTGGGTCACCTGCCGGGCGTCCAGATGCACCACGAGTTCCTGCCGCAGCCAGGCGATCTTATGTGGACACCGGCTGACTGGGCCTGGGCAGGCGGTCTGCTCAACGTACTCCTGCCGGGGCTGTTCTTTGGCGTGCCAGTCGTGGCGGCCCGCTTCGAGAAATTCGATCCTGAGGCGGCGCTGCTGCTGGCCGAGAAGATGCGGGTCCGCAACGCCTTCATCCCGCCGACCGCATTGCGCATGCTGAAGGCCGTGCCGGATATCGCCCGCCGCTTCGATCTCGGCCTGCGCACCGTCGGCTCGGGAGGCGAGTCGCTTGGCCGCGAGACCTACGAATGGGCGCGAACCGAGTTCGACCTGACCATCAACGAGTTCTACGGCCAGACCGAATGCAACCTCGTGCTTTCTTCCTGTGCAGCGATCGGGGTCAGCAGGGGTGGCGCAATCGGTCGCGCCGTGCCGGGGCACACGGTGGCGATCGTCGACGCACACGGGCGCAGGGTAAAGGCCGGTGAGACTGGCCAGATCGCCATTGCGCGGCCCGACCCGGTGATGTTCCTTGGCTACTGGCAGAATCCGGAGGCAACGGCGGCGAAATTCATCGGCGACTGGATGACGACCGGCGACCAGGGGGTCGAGGACACTGACGGCTATGTGCATTTCTTCGGCCGCGACGATGATGTCATCACCTCGGCCGGCTTCCGCATCGGTCCGACCGAAATCGAGGACTGTCTTTCGGGCCACCCGGCGGTCTCCCTGGCGGCAGCGGTCGGCAAGCCCGATGCGTTGCGCACCGAGATCGTCAAGGCCTATGTGGTTCTGAATGACGGCATCGTCGGCGACGACGAACTGGCAGCCGAGATCGGACTCTGGGTGCGCGAGAGGCTGTCGGCGCATGAATATCCACGCGAAGTCGAATTCGTCGATTCGATGCCGCTGACCACCAGCGGAAAGGTCATCCGTCGCATTTTCCGCGATCGGGCCAGGCGCGAAGCAGGTGCCTTCTAGCGGCGCAGAAGGGCGCGGAGACGGTTGCGGACGAGCCGGGCGAGATTGCGCGTCTCGCGGTAGAGATGGATCTGCGACTCGGCTTGGCGGGTCAGGCGGTCGACGCCCGGCGTCATGCCGATGACAAGCGTGCCGACAGGCCTGCGCTCGCTCCACAGGCGCGACACGACGGGATGGTCGGGCACGGCGCAGGAATCCGTGAGCTCAATGTTGGGATCTTCCAGATGCTGTTTGGTGACCTCGATCATCAACAGTGTACCGGGCGAATAGGCCGCGAAGCCCTCGTCGTAGGTTGTCTTCCAGGTATAGGCGACGCCGGCTTCCACGAAAACGATGAGTGAGGCGATCAACGTGCCATCGAGCGTCAGCGAATGGACGCGGCATAAGTCATGCTCGGCCAGCCCCTGTACGGCTTCGCGGGCGAAGGCGGCACGGTAGCGATCGACCGCCATCGCAGTGCGGCGACGACCCTTCCAGCCGGCCGCCTCGAGCGCCAGGAAGCCCTCTATGGCGACGCGGATGTCATCGGGACCGCGCGCCACGGTGTGGGCAAGTACGCCCTTTTCTGAAAGACGGCGTTTCAGCCGCCGGAACTCGCCATAGTGGTGCGAGTTGAGTGACGCCTTGAGATAGGGGTCGCCTTCAAGGTCGCTGTCTAGAAATGGACGATCGACCCGGCCGGACGTGACGAGCGGCAAGCCGCGCGTTTCGGCAACGCTGGAAAGCATGGTCGCCACAGGCCCGTCGAGCCGAATGTCGGGCAGGACCAGAACCTTCGGGAGCTTCAGATGCGGCCTGGACAGCATCGCGAAGAAGTCCTCGATGACCCCGGCAGGATCGTCGCGGTCAACGAGCGGCGTGCCGAGCGGCCCGAACGGGTTGGCCCAGCTGCGCATGACCGAAACACCGATCGGTACAGCCGGCCTTTCGATGGTAAAGGGCATCAGGAAGCGCAGTCGATTGCGGTGTTCGTCGCCATCGCGGATGACAGCCAGCCGCACCTCGCGATCCTCCAGCCGTGGCATGGCTGGCGCCAGAAAACGTGGATTGAAGAAAACGTTGGGCTCGATCGTTCTGTTGCAGAGATAATCGAGTTCCTCGACCAGATCGAATCCCGCGGCGGCAGGATAGATGGCGAGTTGCCGGCGCGGCCTGTTGTCGGCCAGAAGCTCGATCTGCGCGAGGTCGGCGTGGCTATCGGAAATGCCTGCCAGGCCGGCGATCAGCGTGCCTGACGGGCCGCCCGTCATTTCCTCGAGAAGCGGGGAAGCGGCCATCAGGTGTTCTTTCCGAGCGTTGCCGAGGGGGCGAAGATCAGCATCAGTATGCCGAGCCTGCGCCACACGGTCAGGCACAGGGCAAATGCCTCGAAGAGCATGGCGCCGGCAGTGCCGATCGCGGCTCCCCACAATCCGAAGTGAGGGATCAGTGCCACGGAAAGCGCAATGTTGACAGCCAGCGTGAGGGCGTAGACCAGGGCGCAGACATTCTGGTTCCCGGTCATGGTAAGCAGGCTCTCGCACGGGCCGACCGCGGAGCGCGCCACAACGCCGATCACCAGGATGAAGAGCAGCGGGTAGCCGATTTCAAAACCCGGCCCGAAAAGCCTCAGCATGGGCTCGCCGAGCGCCAGTACCACCAGCGCCATGAACACGGAGGGCCAGAACGTCCAGCCAACAGTCTCGCGGGCAAAAGCGGCCAGCTTGCTGGCCTCGCCGTGCGTATAGGCCGCATAACGCTGGGCAACGCCGGCCTTGACCGCGAAATAGACGAAGTGCACCAGCGCCAGCGCCTTCACCGTGGCGAAATAGACGGCCACGTCATCGGGCTCCATGAAGAAGCCGACCATCAGCACGTCGGCATTGGTGAGCAGGAAGAAAAAACTCTCGACCAGGAAGATCGGCAGCGAGACGACGAACCAAAGGCTGAAATGCAGCTTGCGCGGACCGGCCGGCAGCCTGCGGTCGATGCGGGTGGTTACGCCGACAAGCTGGCCAAGCGTCGTGACGTAGGTTGCGATTATGGCAACGATGATGGCGGTCCGGGCGTCGGCGGCATAGCCCGCGAGCAGGGCTGCTGCCATCAGTACAAGGATGAGGACAGGGCGCACCAGATAGGTTGGCGACAGGGCGAACAGCGCCCAGCCATTGGCCCGTGCGAGCCCCTGCAGGACGTCTGAAAGCGCGATCATCGGCAGGCAGATGAAGCCGAGCACGAAAGGAACGACGTAGTAGCTTTCGATATGCGGAGAAAGAAGCCAGACGCCAAGTGCGCCACAAGCGGCAATGCCGGTTGAGGCAAAGAGAACGAACAGCCGGCTGGTGAGCAGGATGCCGCGCAGCTCGTCCAACATGCCCTTTTCGCGGTATTCGGGAATGAAGCGGATGACCGAGGTGTGGAACCCCAAGCATGAGACATTGCCGGCGATAAACATGGTCGTCCAGACGAGCACGAAGATGCCGTATTCGAAGCTGCCCATCCAGCGGGCGAGAAACACCTGGCTGACAAAGGCAATCGCGGCCGAAATGATGCGGACAAAGAAGGCGATGATCGACATGCGGCCCGCCTCGCCGCGTGCGTCGGGCGAAAACAGCAGATCGTCGACGCGGCCAAGCAACGGCCTTGCCCGCAGCGCAAGACGCTCCGGCAATAGCCGATCGGCTGTTGTCGCCGCGGAAAAGCGCACTCAGTACACTCCGTCTTCCGTTCCGGGCCTCATGCAAGGCGTTTCATTTCGTGTCGCCACACTAGCGGGGACTCTTTAAGAAACGGTTGGGTAAGCCATTGGTTCTGCATCGGTCAATTTCCACGTGACGACGTGGTTAGCGCGAGTCTCGATCCTCGAAATAAGGCAGCGGCGGTCTGGTCAGCGAACAGCTCTCGCATGCCGGGAACCATTGCAACCAACCTCCCAGGCCTTGCCACCTTGGTAGCCGCGAGGCGGAGGCGCCGGCTCTGCCCCGGAACACACGACTATCGTCGGCTTTTCCGGCCGGGGAAACTGCTGGGCACTATGATGGCGCAACCAGTGGCGCGTCGGGGTACGTTCGGATGTCGACACAATTGCGGCCAGCCTGCTTGGCTGCATAGAGCCGTTTGTCTGCATCCCGGTACAGCTCAACAAAGGTGACTGGTGGCTTGAAGGCGACGCCGCCGATGCTGAGAGATAGAACGCAGCGCTCCCCTGCCGGGAAGAACTGCGCTGTATAGACAGCTCCTCGAATGCGATCGGCAATCGTGAATGTGCGCGCCGGGTCAAGCTCCGGCAGAAAGACGCCGAACTCTTCACCGCCCAGGCGCGCCACCAGATCACGGTCGCGGACATTTGCCTTGATCAGGTCTGCAATCAGCTTGAGAGCCTGGTCGCCGGTCTCGTGCCCGAACCTGTCGTTCACGGTCTTGAAATGGTCGACGTCGATGATGAGCAGCGACCCGTCGCCACGCGCCGGATCCTCTTCGAATCGCGCGAGATAGGCCTCTATGAGCGTCGAAAAGGCGCGGCGGTTGAGACAATTGGTCAAAGGATCGGTCGAGGCCACCGTGAGCAGTTCGCGATGGGCAAGCAACAATTGCCGCTGCTTGTGAAGCAGCATGTAAAAGAATGGCGGCGCGAGCACCAAGGGTATGACAACGTTATTGGTCCAGCGCTCCCCGAGCCCCCATTGGCCAGTCTCGAACGAATAGCTGTCGATTGCGAAGGCGATTGCGATGCACAGGAGTGTGCCAAGCGCTGTCAGCAAATAGACCCTGAACGCTCCTGTCGGCGACAGATCGAAACTTGATCGCGGCGGCTTGGTCATCACGGGCACACCGTAGTGACGGAAAGTTAACAGACCCGTGCACGTGGAAGAGGCGGCGTCCGTGCATGCATGTGCAGGCCCATACGCGTGGCCCGGTTAGCTACAGCGGAAGGAGCCCGGTTTCGCTTTGCGACAGGCGTTCACTCAAACGCACCGTGGCAGTGCTTGTATTTCTTGCCCGAGCCGCAGGGGCAGGGCTCGTTGCGACCGATTTTGCCCCACGTCGACGGATCGTTCGGGTCGCGCTCTTCGGCCGGCACCGTGCGCGTGTCCGCCAGGACGGAAAGCTGCGCGTCGCCGAACTCGTCGGCGCCGGTCGTTCCGTCGATGTGGTGGCCGTGGGCTTCGGGGGCCTCCGGCGGTGGCGCGTCGGCCGCCTCGCGGACCAACTCGACGCGCATCAGCTGCGCAGTGACGGCCTGGCGCAGGTTGGCAAGCATGGCCTGGAACAGCTCGAAGGCCTCGCCCTTGTACTCGTTGAGCGGATCGCGCTGCGCATAGCCACGGAAACCGACGACCGAGCGCAGGTGATCGAGATTGACCAGATGCTCGCGCCACAGATGGTCGAGAGTCTGCAACATCACGGAGCGCTCGACATAGGTCATGACCTCAGGACCGAAACGCTCGGCCCTTTCGGCCGCGGCCTTGTTTGCCGCCTCGGTCAGCCTTTCGCGCACGTCGTCCTCGGCGATGCCTTCTTCCTTGATCCAGTCTTCTACCGGCAGGTCCAGGTTTAGGTTGGTGCGGATGCCTTCGCGCAGACCCGCCGCATCCCACTGCTCCGAATACGCATTTTCGGGAATGTGCTTGGCAACAAGATCGTCGACCACGTCCTGACGCATCTCGGCGACGGTCTCGGCAAGATGCTCGCCTTCCATCAACTCGATGCGCTGCTCGAACACCACCTTGCGCTGGTCGTTCTGCACGTCGTCATATTTCAGCAGGTTCTTGCGGATGTCGAAATTGCGCGCCTCGACCTTTTTCTGCGCCTTCTCCAGCGCCTTGTTGATCCATGGATGGATGATCGCCTCGTCTTCCTTGAGGCCGAGCTTCTTGAGCATGCCGTCCATGCGGTCGGAGCCGAAAATCCGCATCAGATCGTCCTGCAGCGACAGGAAGAATTTCGAGCGGCCCGGGTCTCCCTGGCGCCCTGAGCGGCCGCGCAGCTGATTGTCGATACGACGCGATTCATGGCGCTCGGAAGCCAGCACATAGAGGCCGCCGGCGGCTATGGCCTTTTCCTTCAGGCGCTGGATATCCTGGCGGATAGCCTTTTCCTTTTCGGTGCGCTCCGGACCCTCGGGCATGTCGCCAAGCTCGTCGGCGATACGCATCTCGGCGTTGCCGCCAAGCTGGATGTCGGTGCCACGGCCAGCCATATTGGTAGCGATCGTGATGACGCCCGGCTTGCCGGCCTGGGCGACGATGGCCGCCTCGCGCTCATGGTGGCGGGCGTTGAGAACCTCGAAATTCTTGACGCCATCCTTGCGCAGTCGTTCGGCGAGAAGTTCGGACTTCTCGATCGATGTCGTACCGACCAGAATCGGCTGGCCCTTTTCGGCGGCTTCGCGAATCTCGCGAACGATCGCCTTGTATTTTTCTTCGACGGTCCGGTAGACCTCATCGTCTTCATCGAGGCGCCTGACCGGCATGTTGGTGGGCACCTCGACAACATTGAGACCGTAGATGTTGCCGAATTCCTCGGCCTCGGTAGAGGCGGTACCGGTCATGCCCGACAGCTTGCTGTACATGCGGAAATAGTTCTGGAACGTCACCGAGGCGAGCGTCTGGTTCTCCGGCTGGATCGCGACATGCTCCTTGGCCTCCAGAGCCTGGTGAAGGCCTTCTGAATAGCGGCGGCCAGGCATCATGCGGCCGGTGAATTCGTCGATGATGACGAGTTCGCCGTTGCGAACGATGTAGTCCTTGTCCTTCTGGAACAGGCGGTGCGCTTTCAGCGCATTGTTGACGTGATGGACGATGCCGACATTTTCGACGTCATAGAGCGACGCACCCTTGAGGTGGCCAGCGTCGCGCAGAAGGTTCTCGAGTTTTTCGGTACCTTCTTCGGTAAAGGTCGCAGTGCGCTGCTTTTCATCGATCTCGTAATCGGCCGGCTCGAGCTGCAGGATGAACGCATCCACCGTTGAGTACATTTCCGAGCGATCCTCAAGCGGACCGGAAATGATCAGCGGCGTGCGGGCTTCGTCGACCAGGATGGAGTCGACTTCATCGATGATCGCGTAATTGTGACCGCGCTGTACCATCGAGGCGAGCTCGTATTTCATGTTGTCGCGAAGATAGTCGAAGCCGAGTTCGTTGTTCGTCGCATAGGTGACGTCGCAGGCATAGGCGGCGGCACGCTCCTCGTCGGAGAGCCCGTGGGTGATGACGCCGACCGTCAGGCCGAGAAAGGTGTAGACGCGACCCATCCATTCGGAGTCGCGCTTGGCGAGATAGTCGTTGACCGTGACGACATGGACGCCCTTGCCGGTCAGCGCGTTCAGATAGACGGGCAGCGTGGCAACAAGCGTCTTGCCCTCGCCGGTTCGCATCTCGGCTATGCTGCCATCATGAAGCACCATGCCGCCGATCAGCTGGACGTCGAATGGTCGCATGCCAAGCACGCGGCGGGCCGCCTCGCGGACGGTGGCGAAGGCCGGAACCAGAAGATCGTCAAGTGACGCACCGTTGGCGATGTCGTTTCGGAATTGCTGCGTGCGCGCAGCCAGCTCGGCGTCTGACAGCGCCTGCAGCTCGTTTTCCATGGCGTTGATGGCTTCGACCCGCGGTCGCGTCGACTTGATCCGGCGCTCGTTGGAGGAGCCGAAAATCTTGCGGGCGATGAGGCCTAGACTGACCATCCAGTGGTCCTTTCAATACGAATTTGCCGGCAGGATACCGGCCGAACCCGCCACAGGTTCCGGAACAACAGCAAAAAGCGCCCGGAAAACGGTTCTGGACGCAAAGTCGATGGACAGATAAGAGGGGCCTCAACCGATGTCAACGCGCCGCGATCAGGCCGGCTGCGCCAAATTCCGCCACAATCTGGTGGACTTCACAGAGCTTCAGATTCACCACCGGAGAGTTTCCATGCTGTTTTCGTTTCGCCACGGCGCACTTGCATCGCTTGCGCTGTCGGCCGGGCTACTGGCGTCCGTCGCCAGCACCGCACTTGCGCAGGAGACGGCTCCGGCCCCGGCCCCCGCTGAGGCACCAGAGGCGGCGCCAGATCCGGCAACCGTCCTAGCGACAGTCAACGGGCAGGCCATCACCGAAGGCGATCTGGCGCTGGCTGCGAGCATGGTCGATCAGCAGTATGCGCAGTTTTCACCTGAACAGCGGCGTGCCGCGGCATTCATGGCGGTTCTGGAAATCAGGCTGATGGTCGCCAAGGCGGCTGCCGATGGCATCGACCAGGATCCGGATGTGAAGAAGCGTCTGAATTTCCTGCACGACCGCCTGCTGCATGGCGAAGTGATCGACCGGGAAGTCGCCGCGAAGATCACGCCTGAAGAAGTCCGCGCCCGCTATGACAAGCAGATTTCGGAGACGCCGCCGGTCAACGAATTGCGGGCGCGCCACATCCTTTTGAAGACGGAGGATGAGGCCAAGGAGATCATCAAGAAGCTCGATGGTGGTGCCGACTTCGAGGCGCTTGCCAACGAGAACACGCTTGACCCGAGTGGCAAGACCAGCGGCGGCGATCTCGGCTACTTCGTGCCGGCCCAGATGGTGCCCGAATTCTCCAAGGCAGCCTCGGCACTTGAAATCGGTGCCTATACCAAGGAGCCGGTCAAGAGCGATTTCGGCTGGCACGTGATCAAGCTCGAGGACAAGCGGGTCCAGCAACCGCCGGCCTTCGAGCAGGTGCAGGCCAATTTGCGCGAACTCGTCCTGCGCGAAAAATATTTCGCGCTCGTCAAGGAGGCGCGCGCGGCAGCCGAGATCGAATTTGCTGACGAGGCGCTGAAGACCACTGTCGAGGCGATGGACGCCCAGCAGCAGTAGGCGGTCCGGTTCGGACTTTAGTCCCGCCCCCTGGTAAATGGTCCGGGACGGCAGGTCATCGGTCTTGGGACTCTGGCGGGATCGTCAAGCGTCCGGCAGGGTTGTTTCCGGCGGATGGCATAGGCGCATTCGATGAGGAAACACCATGACAAAGCATATCAGCAGGCGCGTTTGGCTCGCCCTTCTAGGCACTTCGGCCGCCATGGCAGTTGCCGCCATGCCCTACCAGGTCAGCGTCCGGGGCGTCGACCCTTCCGCTGCGTTCGCCAAGGATGACGGCGGCGAGGGACATGGCGGTAGCGGCGGGTCCGACCATGGCGGCGGCGATCGTTCCGGCCGCGGTGGCGGCGATGACGGAGGCGGCGATCGTTCCGGCCGCGGTGGCGACGATGACGGAGGCGGCGATCGTTCCGGCCGCGGTGGCGGCGATGATGGCGACGACGACCACGATGACAACGACCACGACGATGGCGAGCATGTGAATGCGGCGACCGGCGATCGCGTCGAAATCGACGGGTCCAGCATCGAAGTGCGGCACTCCGATGGTACCAAGGAAGAAATCGAGAACGGGACCTACGAGATGAAGGATGCGAATGGCCGCTCGATCGTCGAACGCCCGGCGACGGCCCAGGACCGCGCACGTCTCGAAGGCTTCGCAGGCTAGCTTTCTTGAGGATCTCAGGCGACGTAAGGGGGAGCTTCGGCTCCCCCTTACTGTTCTGAGCGCCGATCCTTCGCGTCGCGCAGCAGCATGGCGGCTTCGGTGCGGTTGCGTACGCCGAGTTTGGCCAGAATGCGCGTCATGTGGTGCTTGACCGTCTTCTCCTGCAGGCGCAGCGCCAGAGCGATGCGCTTGTTGCTCAGCCCCGCCGCGACGTGATCTAGGGTCTCCAGCTCTCGAACTGTCAGCGTCGATATCGGCGTCGCTTCGGTCGAGGTCTGGGCCCGCGACGCCAGGCTGGTCAGAAGCCTGGCGGACAGGACGGGCGACAGGTAGATCTCGCCGGCAGCCACGGTGCGCAGGATTTCCGCCAGGCTCTTCGAACCCACGCCCTTCAGGACATAGCCACGCGCACCGCTGGCAAGTGCCTGTGCGATGTCGTCATTGGCTTCCGACACGGTCAGCACGACAATCTTCTGGTCGGGGCGGTGCCTGAGCGTCTCGACGACGGCTTGCAGGCCGCCACCCGGCATGGACAGGTCTAGCAGCAGGATGTCGGGCCGGCTTTCGGTGGCGATGCGCTGCGCGTCCTCGGCCGATCCGCCCTCGGCGACGATCTCGAAGCCGCCGATCTCCAGCAGGCTGCGTGAAACGCCCTCGCGAAAAAGCGGATGGTCGTCGACAATGGCGAGGCGGATGGGTCCGGTCATCATTGCCAGGCTTCCTCCGAGATGAGCGACATGGCGACTGTGGTTCCCGATTTCGAGGAGTTTATCGAGAACTGGCCGCCGATGCTTTCGATTCGTTCCCGCATGCCGGCGAGTCCAAGCCCTTCGGGCCGGGCGTCGTCGGGATCGAAGCCGCTTCCCCGGTCCGAGACCTCGATCAGCAGCTTTCCGGCGTCGATGCGCTGGACGATTGCCTGGTCTGCACCGCCGGCATGGCGGTCAGAATTGTTGAGCGCCTCCTGCACGAAGCGATAGACACAGATCTTTTCGCTCGGCGAAAGCGGCGCGTTTGCTGGTGCATTGGTGGTGAGCGAGACGCGACGGCCTGTCCGCTGCGCGTGCTCGGCCACGGCAAGCCGCAATATGTCGGGCAGTTCCGCCGCCTCGATATGCGGCAGGACAAGGCCAGTGCAGATGCTGCGAATGTCGCGCATCGCCTGGTCCAGGCTGTTCCTGATGGCTAGGATCTCGTGGCGTCTCCGGCTCTCCGATGTCTCTTGCCCGGCTAAGACGTCGCTGTCGAGCCTCAGCGCGGCATAGGCGACAAGCTGTGCCGGTCCGTCGTGCAGGTCGGCGCCTATGCGGCGCAGGTAGCGTTCGTTCAGGGCGGTAACCCTTTGCGACGCCTGCTGCGCCCGCAGCCGCAGCCGGTGGTTTTGAGCCAGGAGTTCTGACAATGCGGTTACCCGTTCCTTGAGGGCTTTGCTTTGCATGTCGATCATGCGGCTGCCGCGAATGACGATCGCAGAGAGAAGCGCAAACACCACCAGCGTCTCCGCTGCGACCGCCAGCCAACTCCACAGCCGGGCGGTCTGCAGCGTCTTCTCGAAGTCCGTGGCGATCTCATAAAACTCCGAGACCGCTACGACCTCGCCCGACCAGGGCTGGAGGACGGGGTTGTAGATTTCGAGCAGCGGCTTGCCCTGCGCCTTCTCGGATGCGCTTTCCAGATCGTCGAGCCGGTTGAACTCGGCCACCACCTTGCCTTGCCAGGCAGCCTGCAATTCCTTGCCCGGCTCGAACTGCAATCCGATGAGGCTCTTGTCCTTCGCATAGAGGATCGTGCCGTCGCGGCGCCACAGCTTGAAGGAAACCAGTCGGTCACCGAGCGCGCCCTGCGACAGCGTTTCGTCGAGCGCGCGCGCCACCGTTTCGGAAAGGGTGGTGCTCTTGCGCATGTCGGGAAGCAGTGGGGCGATCACGCTGTCGACATAGAGGGCAGACGTAGCAGCGGAATTACGCGTCACGCCGTCCTCGATCTGGCTGGTGACGAGGAACCCGACGATCACTGCAGCCGCGATTGATACCAGTCCGCCAGCCAGAAGAAACTGTACTGCTAGGGACTGCGAGCCCCACTTTTGTCGAAGCGTGTTGAGCCGTCTCACCGGAAGATCCAAGTTCGCCGCATCATAGGACCTTTCGGGCTGCTGCGATATCGGGCTTCCGTCCAAGAATGGGCGGACTTTGGTCGCACCCACATTCTGTGTAAAACGCCTTGCCTGCCGCGGTTCTATCGGGCAAACGGAGCCTGCTTTGCCAAAAATGCCGATCGAGGCCACATGTCCGCAACGATTTCGCCGCTTGCTCCCACGAAATATCCGAAGATGCCCGAAATCGAGGGCGTTCGCATGGCGACTGCCGAGGCCGGCATCAAGTATCGCGGCCGGACAGACGTGCTGGTCATGGTCTTCGATGAAGGGACGCAAGTCGCGGGTGTCTTCACACGATCCAAATGTCCCTCGGCGCCGGTCGATTTCTGCCGCGAGAACCTTGCCGCGGGCAAAGCGCGGCTTCTCGTCGTCAATTCCGGAAACGCCAACGCTTTCACCGGCAAGAAGGGCCGCGACTCGACCGCGCTGACCGGCAAGGCCGGCGCAAAGGCGGCTGGCTGCACGATGGCCGAAGTGTTCCTGGCGTCGACCGGCGTTATCGGCGAACCGCTTGATTCCAGCCGGTTCACCCACCTGCTGGACGATATGGTCAAGGGAGCAAAGCCCGGCTTCTGGCAAGAGGCGGCGAGCGCCATAATGACCACCGACACCTATCCCAAGGTAGCGACGGCAACCGTCAAACTCGGCGATGCGGACGTGACGATCAACGGTATCTCCAAGGGTGCCGGCATGATCGCGCCCGACATGGCGACGATGCTTTCCTTTGTTGCCACCGACGCACCAATTGCGGCCCCGGTTCTCCAGGCGCTTCTGTCGGGCGGGGTTGGCAAGACGTTCAACGCCATCACGGTCGACAGCGACACGTCGACCAGCGACACGCTGTTGTTGTTCGCAACGGGAGCGGCCGAAAA